>JBKQTS010000112.1:0-124360 GCA_052143075.1 Syntrophobacteraceae bacterium
TCCAACCGCAAGCACTGGTGAGGTGGCCCAGGCAGCGATCCAATCAAAGAATGCCGCCGGTGAAAAGATGGCACCAGTCGAGGAATCGCGTGGGGCGCCTACTGAAGAAAATAAAGACACCCAACCCGTCGAGCAGGCTGGGATGATTTTCACTCCGGAGGGTAAGGTCTCCAAGACGGGTGAGCCGTCCGGGCGAATTTCCGCCAATGCGGGCAAAGACACTGCACCCGTTGAGATCAGGCCGAGCAGTCCCGACGAGAGTGGCAAAGAGAACTATGATCGCTTGATAGACGAGGTGGTGAAAAAGAAAGCAGCCAAACCGCAGGCAAGCACCGACAAACTGCGCGATCTTCCCTTTGGGAAGTTGAACCGATGAGCTTTTCGGCTCGATAATCAACCGGGCTTTCACGAATTCCGGGGAGACCCGACACGACTAACGGTAACTTGTATCCCCCCTCTTACAAAACACTGGATTCCGGCCCAGAAGCCCTGCCGGAATGACGGGTTCAAAATCCTCGGCGTCCACTTAATTTCCTGAGGAGCGAAGCGGGGTGACCCGCCTCTACTATGAAAAGTTTTTGGTGGGCACGTTAAAGTTGCCGCGCTACGCTCCCACACCCTATGGCCCTGCTTTATCTTTCTCGTGTCTTAGTAATCTCGGCGTCCTCTGCTTCTCGAACAACTGCTTCGAAAAGGCTACGGGTCTTTTCATCGTGTCGGGTGTCCCAGAGGGACATGAGTTGCTGCGGTGGACCTTTTTTTATCATTCGGAGAGTTGCACTTTAAGCACCGCTGGTGAACTTTTGCCGTAAACGTCAGGCTCATACATTTCTTCGGCTCGAGCCGGCAGCGCGGTGAATTCGCCCGGAGCTATCGCCTGAGCCGTATACGAGAGATAATAATGCCCGGCGCCGAGCCGCTCTGAATAAAACCGGGCGGAGTCATGCCGCAATTCCTTGTGGTAGAAGCTCCAGCGTGATACCCCGAAGCTCCTCCAGTCAGTGTAGCGACTGCGCAGCGACTCCGGCGCGAACGCAGATTCGCCTTTTTGTGCGTCAACTTCCGAAGAGGTCGCAAGTTCCCTGTTCACCGGTTCCAGGCCGCCCGGCACAGGGTCCTCCACAACGACGAAGTAGCGCTCCGAGGGCAAAGATACGAACAGGTCAACCCTTACCAGGTCGCCAGTCCTGACCTGGAGGGGATTTTGAGCAAGTACCCATTTCCCGTCACGTTCGACGCTGTATTCCCTGTGAATTTCCATCCCGGCGTTGATTGAATCACCACTGATCCGGGCCGGCTCATAGGAAAGCATCGTATCATAGTGTAGCCTGCCCTCCCCTTCCTTGCGCACCGTCACAGCCGTTTTTCGCCCACGGTCCGAATCCTGTATCCGGTAATCGAATTTCAGGGGCTTGTCCGCAGAACTCTCGAAGCTGCCCTGGCCAATTGGTTGAGAATCGAGCAGCGCTTGAAAGCTTAACTGCGGCTTTTGTCTTTCGAATACTTTGCTGTAACGAACGGCCGCCATAGCTGCGAAAAGGTTCTCCTGGGTTGAGGCCCAGTGATCCTGGTCTCTTCTGCTCGATGCTATCGTCGCCATGAGTTTCAAAGGGATATCGCCCAAGTCGTCTTCAAATCCCCCCTGCCCCCATTTAAAAAAGGGGGGTGAAGTCGGTTCCTCTTTAGGAGAGGGGGATGGTGAGGGTCCCCCTTCAGGAGAGGGGGGTGATGTTGCCCTGTAAGATAGAAAAGCCATCAGAATTGCTGCATTGTCCCTGATCGGCGAGGACAGGATGGAGCCCAGCGCCGAGTCCGTTTGCTCGCTAAATCTGATTGTCCCGCTACTCTGGTCGGAGTGGGCGAGAATACTTTTTACCACTTCCTTTCTCATTTCCAGAGTATCGGACACTTTAGCGAGGGCTTCCAGAAACATGGCCTTGCCGAAAAGATTCATCTCCTGCAGACGCATGTAATGGCGTTCGAGGTCAGCGCGTGAGATTTTGCCATTATCGGCCAAGGCGGAAAGAGCAAGCGCCCTTACGTTGGAAAGAACACTCCGGGAAACGGCGTCTTCCGATTCGTCGCGCTTCAGAAGATCGAGAAGATACTTTGTAAGTTTTTCCTCGACCGAAACGGGGGGCGCGTAACCCGACTCCCTCAGCCAGTTGAAAGCTTTTGCCGTAAAAGCGCTGAGAAAGGGGCTTACATAGTCATCGCGGGGTTGGTAGAAAGCCATCCCGCCGTTGGGGGCCTGAAACTCTGAGGCAGTTGCAAGTATCTTGTCCGCCTCTTCCGGGGCGTTCTGCCATGAGAAGGAATTCGAAAAATAGGGCGCAAGGCCGGCGGCAGCACCTGCGATGACCGCCCGGCTTATTTTCTGCTCCCAGCATTCATAGGGATAGACTTTCATGAAATCGAAGGGTCCCTCCAGCCCCCCCAGAATGGAGGGCGACAGCCCTATGCTCAGCAGGCTCGAGTCTGGACGCATGTTCTCGGGGAATTCAATTCCCTGAGAAGCCTCGCCCTCAAGGATAGTCCCGTATGCGGCCGCCACGTTTCGGTTAAGTCGCGGGAGAATTTTCAGAGTGTTCCTAAAGCTGTCCCGGTCCAGATTATCACCGGCCTGGACGGTGAAAACTATTTCGCCCTTCCCTGTGACCTCAACCGGCAGCCGGACCGTATAGCGCTTATATGGCTCTGCCGCAATTGTTTGCGTAGTCGCAACCAAAGCGTTTTTCGACTGACCGGATTCGCCGGGTGAAACCTGGCCTTCGGCCGTGACCTTCACTTCGATATTTCGGCTTTCACCCGTGCGGTTCATCACCGAAAAACCGGCTGAAAAACTGTCTCCCTCGAGGACCTGGTTGGGGAGCACGGGCCTGATTTCCGTGAGCTGATTCACCTTGAAGGCCGCCTCTCCCAAGCCCATGCGGTCGTCCGGAGATACGGCCATCGCCAGCACCCGCCATCCTGTCAGATTATCCGGCACCTGAAACTCGACGCTCGCCTTCCCTTCCGCACTGACACGAATGGATGGGTTCCAGTAGCTTACGAACTTGAAGACCGAGCGCATACCGAGATCGAACCCGGCGGCCGCCGCAGGAAACCCTCCCTTTTTCTCCAGCTTCTCTCTTCCCACCAACTGCATTATCAGGTTGTAATTGACGAGATCCAGATCCTCCAGCTTATAAAAACCCTCGTAGGGATCGAAAGCGCCTCTTTTCTGGCGCAGAAGGTCGAAAACCGACTCATCGAGCACGGCGACCGCAAGTTCCATGGGTGGGCTCGGCTCGCCGGGCGAAAGGTTTCTCGGGCGCGCTTCGAACTCGAGTTTTACCGTGTCGCGCGGTTTATAGACTTCCCTGTCGCTTCTGCATTGTATTTGAATCTCCTTGAACTGGTCCTTGACCTCGATCTTCGCGTAACCTATGCGAAAGACCGGTTTGCCAAGGTCTTCGCCTCCGGGGCCAAGAGGCTTTTCAACCCTTGGGGACATGACCATAACGGAGATGTAAAATCCGGGCAGGTAATCGGGCAGAACCGGAATGTCGATTAACTCCGCGCTGTGCTCCAGGGTCTTCACCCAGTGATCGAGCACTCCGTAACGCTCCACGGTCACCAGGGCCTTTGCGCCCGGGAACGGGTTTTGTACGAACACCCGCGCCGTATCGCCCACGCGGTATTCTTCCTTATCGGGATAGATATTGAGCAGGTTTCCTTCCTCTGTCTTCCAGAGGACGTGACTTTTCCCCGAAACCCAGCGCCGCATCGCAGTTTTGTGTACGCGGCCCCTGGAGTCTGAAACATTGGCCACTATTCTTAATGTTCCGGACAGCTTCGGAGTAAATTCGAAGCTCTGCGGGTCCTCGCCCGATGACAGGGCCAGGGTTTCAATCGGCGTCCACTCCTCCTCGTATCGCGTCGGATAGGCGTCTCCCGCCCCCTTGACTCTAGCGGCTTTGGTCTGCAGTTTCTCAATGTCGATTCGGACCTGTGCGCCTGAGACGGTTTTTCCCGTCTGATCCGTTACAATGAAGGAGGTCCTGGCGGGTTTTCCTTCCTCGAGAACCCAATCCTGCTGATTCAGTCCGACAAAACGCTCACGCCCGAAGCAGGCTGCCGTCGCGCGGCTTGCCACAGATTTGCCCCGTTCGTCCCTGACCGAACTCTCCACAGTGATCTGCCCGTAGTAGACCGGCAGTTCTGCAAGGGTAAACTGTGTCTCGAAATTGCCGTTATTGTCCAGCTTACCTTTTGTCTGGAAAACGGTTTGAACTTCGGGCCTGGTTTCTCCGTACTCTTCTTTATCGACTTTTTCGACAACGTCGAACTGGAAATCGCGGGCAACGGGATTATCGGGCCGAAAAGCCTTGGCTTCCACAGACGCCGTCACACCCAGGTCCGCACCCCCGTAAGGCCCTCCGGCATGGAGTTTGGCCTGAGTCGAGACAGTAACCGGCTCACCCGTGCCAAAAATCTTCCCGTTGAGATCGGTGGTGACCTGAAAAGGCGAGGGCGTAAAGTCGCTTACAAGCACTTGAAGCGGTTCAAGGTTCAGCTTGGCGAAACTGGATTCAAGCTGAAAATTGTAGTATCCGACCGCACCGTTCTTAGGAATCAAAAACTCGCCGTCCATGGCGCCGAATTCTGAAAGTTTAATGTCATCGCGCTGGAAGATAACCCTGGAGGCTGGGTCCAGGACTTTAAGGTTGTAGGAGGCCGCAGGCGGCTGGATAAAGTGCCGGTTTTCCTGGTCCCTGACATAGATTTTGTACTGAACCGTGTCCCCTAACTTGTAGATACCCTGCGCAGTGGCCCCCCAGGCGCGAATGTGTCCGTGCCGCGACCGCATCCAGGAGGGGATGTACTGATAGTTCGCCCCCTCCGAGTCGACCCGGAAGTGATACATTAGCGGGACCAGCGCCATATCGTTTCCTTTGCGGCACAGCACGAGGAGCCTTTGATCACTGTCGCGCCTGTAACCCTCAGCAAGTTTTAGCGCGGGATCGATTTCCGAGGTCCCGGCGAGTTGGGCTATACCGTTTGAATCGGTCACCGCTGTTGAAAGAGTTTCCGGTTGAGTTTCGAAATCTTTATACGAATCTTTCCGCACCTCCACACTGACCCCCTGGACCGGCTCGCCGGTTTGAAGATCGGTAATCCAGACCAGTGTGTTGAAGTGTCCCATCTTTACATGAACATGAAAGGGAGTTACCTGCGCAAAAAACCAGTTTGGCTCTTGTTCCTCGCGATGGATGGGGGGACGGGGCGAAACGGTTCCCGTTAAGACTCCCGACTCAGCGGGAATCAGCTTTCGGATTCCCAGCGGTATTGCAGAGGTGGCGTCGCGGACCTTGGGGCCGGGAAGCAACGCCAGTTTTTCGGGAGATTTTCCAGCGGCTGTCAATGTCTGGTATTTGAGATCGATCCCATCGATATTGCTTGCAAAAACGGGCAAATCGGTCTCAAGCCCCTTCTCCAGGACAGACATGTTCTTGTAGAGGCTCAATTGTGGCAGCAAATGGTCGGTCTCCAAAGGCATGTCAATAGCTTCGGCAAGCGGCCTTCCAAATATATCTTTGAGGCTTTTGGCTTTGGCTCGAACCCGGTATTTACTGAAAGGTTTGAGTGATTCGTTTTCAAGCTGGTTGGCGAAATAACTTCCTTTTTCGGTCAATTGCGTGACCACCGAGGAACCTTCGTATTCAGGCCAGATATCAGGGGCCGGCACGCCCTTTCGCCCCAGGGTGAACGATATTTTCTCTTTAAGTTCTGATTGCGCTACCGGAGAGGTGAAAAGCATGTAAACAGGGCTTTGAGGATTGCATCGCCTCTTAGATGAAGCACCGGCCTGCGGCCCAATGATAGACTGAGTGCCGTTCAGGTCAAGGCAATACACACCCTCGAACCTGAACTGCCCAAGTGTGCGAAATCTGAAGACCGCCCGGCTTTCGACGCCGGGTTCGGTCCCCCGTTCCGATAGGATTCCGGGTTCTACGAAGAGCTCAGCCGCTCTGTCCGCAGGAAGGTCGCCGGCCGGGCTCAACACCCAGTTAAGTCCCGGTTCCTCATAGCTTCTGTACTGGTTATCCTCCAGAACTTTCGCCCCGACTCTCAAGCCTCCCTCACCCCTGAAGAATGCGTGAGCTTCAATAGAGTCTTTTCTGACAACCTGATCGAACCGCAGCCTGATTTGCGGCTCTACAGGCGATAGCCACCTTGCGAATCTTGCGAAGCTGGTTTTGGGACGCTGTGTTATGAAAGAGTGAGTGACCGGTTCAGCCAGAACCGCCCCTTCCTCCGACTTGAACTCAGGCCTGACCGTGATGTTGTAACGAGTCGATGGGGCCATTGCGTGCTGCTCGTCCAGTTGACACGCCAGATTGGAAGAATTCAGCCATCGCCACTGGCACGAAAGTGCCGGTTCAAAGGAAATCGGTATTTCCGAAGGGTTCCGTTCCATTCTGCCGAGGGGCACAACCGGGTGGTCGAATTCGAAAACGATCTGCCTCCCCGGTGGGATGTCGGCGCCCGAAGGCGTAATGCGGGTTATCCTGAGCTCACTTTCAGCAGCCAGAGCACCGGACCTTATGAAGCCAAGGATTACGAAAAACCAGACCAGAACCATGCATGCTGAAATTATAACGCCGGGATTAAACCTGTCTCTAATCGACCCTCGCTCAAACATCGGCCCCTCCACCGTCAACGAATTCAGACCAGCGCTGACCAGTATACAATGATTTTACCCATGTTCGCGATCAGGATTTCTCGCTTTGAAATTTGGGCCGACTAACGCATAGAGGATTCCCCGAACTGCCTCAAACAAAACCGTTGCAAACCTTTTCCACAGGGTAATTCTCTTCGAACGAGAACCGTTTTGAGATGTTTTCCGCTAAGCCATCCTATAGAATATACTGATAAGATTTAAGTGTTGCCGGTTTGGTAAGGTATGTTCGAAATTTTTAATTGAAGGCAAAGTGGACAAGCGGCTGTCCTTGGGCTTTTGGTCCATCCCCAGGAAATTGTTTGTATTATTGCTGATTGGGTTCCTGCCCGCATCCGCAATAATTGTCGCTTCAAGCCTTGCACAGCGCGACAGAGCAATCCAGGAAGCAGAAAAAGGGGCCATGCTTCTGGCCCGGAGCCTGGCGGCCCAACAGGAGCAAATTACTGCCGGTACCAGACAGATGCTAAATACCATGGCCCAGTTGCCCGAAGTGAAAAACCTGGACGCTGCGGCCTGCAATGAATTATTCAGCCAATTACACGAGAATTATCCAGCCTACTCCCTCATAGCGGCCATGAGGCCAGACGGAAGTGTTTTCGCCTCTGATCCTCCCTTTGAGCCGGGCACCAATCTTTTCGATCGCAAGTACGTCAGGGATGCAATAAGGACGCACGATTTCTCTGCCGGTGAGTATATCTTTGGCAGGATCAGTAAGGTCCCATCGTTCAGTTTTGCTTATCCTGTACTGGGTCGGGGTGGAAAACTCATCGCAATCCTTTCCGCATCTCTGAGGCTGGACGAGTACGCCCATTTTCTGAGAAAGGCGAATCTGCCCGAGGACTCCACGATAAGTATTACGGATCATAATGGGATACGGCTGTTTCATTTTCCTGAACCGGTCTCGGACTGGCCGTTGTGCATGGGATAGTCAGAAGACACGAAGGCGCTGTTTCAGTGCAAAGCAATGTCGGAAAGGGCACTACCTTTCAGTATTTATATTCCCGAAATAAAACTGGAAGATGAGCACCCTTCAGAGCCCTTTGAGGAGGTTGCCAAGGGGAAAGAAAGTATATTGCTTGTGGATGATGAGCAGATCATGGTAGAGTTGGGGACTCTGATTTTGGAGCGACTGGGGTATAAGGTCACTTCCGAAACAGACAGTCTGCGGGCTCTTGAATTTTTTCACGCCGATGCCGACCGGTTCGATCTGATCATTACTGACTGCACAATGCCTAAGCTGACCGGAACCGATCTGGCCAAAGAAAACCGCCGAATCCGACCTGGAATTCCAATAATCATGTGCACGGGGTTCTCTGAAAAAGTCACCCCGGGCACTAAGGCGGAGTTCGCTGTGGAACTTATCATGAAGCCATTTGTTGCCAGGGATATAGCTTGCCTGGTAAGGAAGTCGCTTGACAAGGCCGGTTAGAAATCAAGCTGCCCTCTTTCGCTGTACGATAGTCCGCCCGGTTAGGGCTTTTTGTTGCACCATTAAGGGTAAACTCAAAATGAGAATATCGGTCATTCTTGCTCATCCGGACGAGCGCAGCTTCAATCATGCCATAGCGCAAGCAGCGGTCGAGCAACTGCGGAGCAGTGGACATGAGGTCTTTTTTCATGACTTGTACAAGGAGACCTTCAACCCGGTGTTAATCAGCGAGGAGATCCCGGAATACGCTCCTGTGCCGGAGCTGATTATGAGGCATTGCAGGGAAATCGCCGAAGCCCGAGGTATAATTGTCGTCCATCCGAACTGGTGGGGCCAGCCTCCGGCCATATTGAAAGGCTGGATCGACAGAGTGCTGCGTACCGGTGTTGCGTACGAGTTTGTCGAAGGGGATTTGGGGGAGGGAGTGCCAAACGGATTGCTGAGAGCCGAAACGGCGATGGTATTCAATACGTCCAACACCGAAGCTGAAAGGGAGAAAAATGCCTTTGGTGACCCTCTCGAGACAATTTGGCGCAATTGCATCTTCGGTCTTTGTGGTGTCAACGGCTTTTACCGCCGGACCTTCAGTGTCATTGTCACCAGCACGGCAGATCAACGGAGGCAATGGCTCGATGAGGTAAGAAGAAGTATTGATACGTTCTTTCCACGAAGCGGCAACGATCAGCTTGCCGGACCGCCGGATTCCAGTATGGTTGATAGGCATAAATAGATTACCCGCCTAATGATTACTTCATATGGGCACGATGCATAAATGGTCATAGCCCGCTTTCTTTTGTGCATTCCGGGGTTCAAAGGCCATCCCCGCCGCGCTTACGCAGGAACACAATTTTACTTGACCCGAGTATTGCGGATCATTTAGAATAGCTTATTCTGGCCCACTTGCGGGTGTAGCTCAGTTGGTAGAGCACAAGCTTCCCAAGCTTGGGGTCGCGGGTTCGAATCCCGTCGCCCGCTCCAGGTCGCGAAGTTCCCTTCTTTTCAAGGAAGGGTTTCCCTTTTTGAGGGGGCTTGTAAGTCCTGGCCTGCTTCGATCAGTGGATGACAACTATTCTGGATTCTGAGTTAAAGTTAGTTGCTAACTGGAATTTGAAAATTGTCGGTCTGCTAGAAGAAGTGGGTTGTATGACCCACTTCTTTTTTTGTAATTGATAGGACGCGGAAGAGGCGTAGATTGGCTCAGCAGCTCAAAAAAGAAGACGAACTCATCGGGGAAATATGGAATCTTCTTGAGCCGGTGATTGCCGCGCAGGGCATGGAAATACTGGAAATCGAATATCGACGCGAATCGGTCGGGTGGGTGTTGCGTATCTTCCTTGACAGCGAACGGGGAGTATCGGTTGAAGATTGCGCTGAAATAAGCCGCACAGTGGGCGATTTGCTCGATGTTGCTGACTTGATCCATATCCCTTACAACTTGGAGGTTTCCTCACCCGGTATCGACCGGCCGCTGCGAAAGCTCGATCAGTTTCAAAAGTATATCGGTGACATAGTTGAAGTCCGCACGATATCTCCGATACAGAACCGGCGCAACTTCAGAGGTGAACTGAAACAGGCCTCTTTCGAGGGTGTAGTCATCGATTGCGAGGCAGGGAGCTATTCGATTCCGATGTCCCTTATCGAGCGGGCTCGGCTTTTATATTTCGAATCGATGGAGCGAAAATCGCTTTGATCGGCGGTTTTAAAAAAAGAATTATCTTGAATATGGAGGTAATCTCTACTTATGGCCAGTGAACTCAAGCGGTTGATAGAGCAGGTCAGCAGAGAAAAGGGCATTGACCGCCAAACCCTGATTCACACTCTTGAAGAGGCCATCAAATCGGCCATCAGGAAGAAATACGGTTCCAAGCTGGATCTGGATGTTACCTTTAATGAAGAATACGGGGAGATCGAGGCCTTCCAGTTCAAGGAGGTAGTCGAAGAGGTAACCGACCCGGATAAGCAGGTGCTTCTCTCAGAGGCGTTGAAACTGGACGCTGAGAGCGAGATCGGGGACGAATTGGGCATCAAGATGGATACGGAGACACTGGGCCGGATTGCGGCACAATCCGCCAAGCAGGTCATCATCCAGAAGATGAAGGATGCCGAGCGGGAAGTAGTCTATGACGAGTTCAGGGGCCGCAAGGGGGAGATTGTAAACGGCATTATCCAAAGAGTGGACAAAGGCGCCATCCTTGTCAATATCGGGCAGGCCGAAGCCATTCTGCCTCAGAAGGAGCAGATTCCAAGAGAGGTGTTCCGGCAGGGAGACCGCATAAGGTCATATATTCTGGATGTAAAAAAGATCAGCAAGGGGCCCCAGATAGTTTTGAGCCGGACCCATCCGCACTTTTTGATTCAGCTCTTCCATTCAGAAGTGCCCGAGATCAGCGAAGGTATTGTGAGCATCATCAGTGCGGCACGCGAGCCGGGGTCCAGGGCGAAAATCGCAGTCATTTCGAAAGATTCCGATGTCGATCCGGTAGGCGCCTGCGTCGGAATGAAGGGAACCAGGGTTCAGAACGTGGTCCAGGAACTCCGCGGCGAAAAAATCGACATTATTCCCTGGAACATGGATCCTGCCAAATTCGTCGTAAATGCTCTCGCACCCGCCATTATATCCAAGGTCATCGTCGATCAGGCCAACCGGAACATGGAAGTTATCGTGCCGGACGATCAACTTTCCCTTGCCATCGGCAAAAGGGGGCAGAACGTGCGCCTTGCCTCCAAGCTCACCAACTGGCGAATCGACGTGAAGGGCGAGAGCCGGTACGAACGGCAGAAGCAGGCGGGCTATCAGTCACTTCTGCGAATTGCCGGCCTTTCCTCGGAGATTGCCGATAAGCTGTATGAATCCGGGATAGGCTCTCTTGAAGAATTTCTCGAAACCGCGCTGGTCGAACTCGAGGACACGACCCGTCTATCCGCTTCGACCCTGGAAATGATGAGGTTTGAGGCCCAGAGACTGCTTCAGAAAGACGAGGATGAGGGCGCTGGGGAGGGTCCGGAAGAACAAACCGAAGCCGAGCAGGAGTTAGAGCCTCAGGATCACGAAACGCTGGAAAAACCTCTGCCGGGTCCGGAAGCACAAACCGAAGCCGAGCAGGAGTTAGAGCCCAATTCCGACCAGATTCGGGAAGGATAAAACAGACTGTCAAAGAGCGGCCACATACCTGTGCGCACCTGCCTTGCGTGCATGCGCAAAAAGCCAAAAGGGGAACTGGTGCGCCTTGGCCTGGATCCGGAGAGTGGGCGCGTTTTGATGGACGCCAAGGGAACGATGAAAGGACGGGGAGGGTATGCCTGCAGGGAGTGTCTGCCCGATTTGCGCCTCAACAGGCGAATCCAGCGGGCCTTCCGTAACCGGGCCGAGCAAATCTGTGTGGTGCAAGGGCTTACCATTAAAGAAAAAAAATCAAATCCATGACCGATCTATATCGGCTGGAAGGTGAAATGAATACTGAAGAAAGTGTTTCAAAAGGGGAAGGTTTCATGACGAGACTAAGGGTGCATGAACTCGCAAAAGAGTTGAACATTGAAAACAAAGACCTGATCGACCGGATCGAGAAATTGGGCTTTCAGGTCAAGAATCACATGAGCACGCTGACTGACAGCGCCGTGCTCAAGATAAGGCAGCAATTCTCTGAAGTAAGACCCGTATCCGAAAAGGTGGAAGAGAAGCGCATAGGGCGGGAAGTAATCCGAAGGCGCAAAAAAATCGATCTGCAGGCGGAGCCTGAAGCACCCCAGGGGCTGGCCGCTGAAGCATTTCCTACTCAAGCTGTCGTGGAAGGCCTCGAACAACCACCGATCGAGATCCAGGTTGAAACCCGGCCCAGTCGTCCCGCCCAGCCTTCGGAAGCCCCTGCCGAAATCGATCTGCGAGAGACTGCTGCGCCGGAGCTCAAAGAAGTCACAGAGAGGGTAAAACCGCACCCCGAACGCAAACACGAAGCCGCAAGGATAATCAAGCCAGCCCCTTTAAAGGAGGAACTCAAAGCCCCCGCGCCCACACCAGGAGAAGAGGTGGAACCCGCCGCAGTGGCGGAGCCGGCTCAACCTGAGGTTAAACCTGTCGTCCCGCCCCCGATTCAGCCCGTTGCCCCGGAGCCAAGGGGTGTTTCGCCCAAAGGGGCCGCCCCGCCAAAGGGCGCCGAGATTGTCGAAGATGAGGACGAAGAAGACAGGGGGAGAAAAAGAGGCAAGAAAAGGAGACGCAAAAAAGCGAGAAAAGAGGAACCGGCAAAGATCATCAAGCTTCCCGAAATCATGGGCGAGGAAGCAGAAGAGGAGCCGGACCTCACCGAACTGGCTGCTCGCTTTATGGCCAGAGGGACCGAAATTATCGATCCTGCACTAAGAGAGCAGAAGCGCCGCAAACCCGACGAGGTGGAAAAAGCCAAAGCTGGCCGCCGCAAGGAAGTCTTCCAGAAAGAAGACCTATATACGAAGAAAGAGCTAGCCGCCCAGGATGACCGGGGCCGGGCCAGGGCGGGCGGGCGAGTATTCAAAGAGGCCCCTAAATTCGAGCCTGTTATCCAGAAGGTCGGCAAGAAGCGAATAAAAATAGATGAGGCCATTACGGTGGCAGGTCTTGCCAAGCAGATGGGCATGAAAGCCAACGAGGTTATCAAGAAATTGCTCCTCCTGGGGCTTCAGGCCAACATAAACCAGGCTCTCGACTTCGATACGGCGGCACTGGTGGCCTCCGACTTCGAATACGAAATCGAAAAGACCGCCTTCGAAGAAGATGACGTGCTTCAGATGAAAGAGGACCGAACTGAAGAACTGGTTCCGCGATCCCCGGTTGTCACTGTGATGGGCCATGTCGACCACGGCAAGACATCACTGCTCGACGCGATTAGAGATACCAAAGTAATCGAAGGGGAGGCTGGAGGCATTACCCAGCACATAGGGGCTTACCACGTGCGGCTGGATAAGGGTGATATAGTATTTTTAGATACTCCGGGCCATGAGGCTTTTACATCGATGCGCGCAAGGGGCGCCAAAGTTACCGATACGGTCATCCTGGTGGTAGCGGCCGATGACGGCGTTATGCAGCAAACGATCGAAGCCATAAATCACGCCAAAGCCGCCGAGGTGCCGATTATTGTGGCCATAAACAAAATCGACAAACCCAACGCCAACATCGAAAGAGTCAAGCGTGAACTCTCAGAGCAAGGGCTCGTTCCCGAAGAATGGGGTGGAAGCACCACAATGGTTGAAATATCGGCCAAAAAACGCACTGGGATCGAGGAACTGCTTGAAATGGTGCTCCTCCAGGCCGAACTGCTTGAACTCAAGGCCAACCCGAACAAGATGGCCCGGGGCAGAGTCATCGAGGCCAAGCTGGACAAGGGCCGGGGACCGGTTGCCACAGTCCTGGTTCAGGAAGGGACGCTCAGGGCCGGTGACATTTATGTCTGCGGAATTTACTCGGGACGAGTCCGTAATATGTTCGATGGACGCGGGCACAGAATAGATGCCGCCCCGCCTTCCAGTCCGGTCGAAGTTCTCGGTTTTTCCGGGGTGCCCAACGCGGGTGACGATTTTATCATTCTGGCCGATGAAAAGCAGGCCAAAGCCGTTGCCGAACACAGGCTACTAAAGCTGAGGGAAAAGGAGCTTTCCCGCTCGAGCAAGATTACTCTCGAGAACCTGTTCAATCAGATCCAGGAAGGCGAGGTCAAGGAACTTAAACTCATAGTCAAAACCGATGTCCATGGTTCTCTGGAGGCAATCGTCGATTCGCTGCTCAAGCTTTCGACTTCCGAAGTCAAGGTCAACATCATCCACAGCGGTACCGGTGCGGTCACCGAGACCGACGTTATGCTCGCTTCGGCCTCGAATGCTATCGTGATCGGCTTCAATGTACGCTCGGATGCTAAGGTTCAGGAACTCACCGAGCAGGAATCGGTGGACGTTCGTTACTATGATGTCATTTATCAGCTCCTCGATGACATCAGAAGCGCCATAGTCGGCATGCTCAGGCCAATCTACAAAGAAAACGTGATGGGCAGGGCGGAAGTGAGACAAACTTTTCATGTTCCAAAAATCGGAATGATAGCAGGCTGCTCCGTGATCGACGGCCGTGTGGAAAGAAACGCCAGGGCAAGAGTTCTTCGTGACAATGTAATTGTCTATGACGGAAAGATCGGTTCCCTCAGACGGTTCAAGGATGACGTCAAGGAAGTCAAGGCCGGATTCGAATGCGGTATCGGGATCGAGAACTTCAACGATACCAAGGAAAAAGACATCATCGAAGCCTATGAGATTCAGGAAATAAAACAGGTCTATGAACCTGAGCAAGAACGCAAAGCTGGTTCGTGAGGCTGTCATGACAGTGGGCGTGGCTCTAGTGAGCTTCAGGCTTTATGAAATCCGCTCTCTCAAAGATAAGCGGAGGATAGTGAAAAGCTTGGTGGAAAAAAGCCGCAGCCGTTTCAACGTGACGGTTGCCGAAGTTGCCGACCAGGATGTTCATCAGAAGGCCTCAATTGGTATTGCCGTAATCGGCAACGATGGGCGCGTGTTGAACTCGCTTTTGGACCGGATAATCGATTTTATGGATTCGCTGAGCCTGGCCGATCTGGTCAGCCGCGAAATAGAGTTGATAACCATCTAAGTTGGATATGGAATATAAACGTTCCGATAGAGTGGCTGACCTGCTCCACAAAGAAATCGCCGAACTTGTTTTCCGGCGCGTGAAAGACCCTCGCACAGCCAACACAACCATAAGCGGGGTTGAGGTTTCGGGCGATCTCAAGCATGCCAGGGTTTTCTTTTGCATCATGGGAGGAAGCGCAGACGAAGATGCGAAAAGGAATGCAGGCACGGGGCTCGAGAAAGCAAAGGGTTTTATCCGCATGGAACTTGGTCGGAGGTTGAGCCTGAGATATATTCCCCAACTCGAGTTCGAATACGATACTTCTTTCGAGTACGGCGACAAAATAGAAAGACTGCTGAAAGAGCTGCACAAGGATGAGTGAGCAAAAGACCGCTAAAATTCGGGAACTGATTTCGGCCATTCAAAAAAACGAACGATTTATGGTTGCCACTCACGTTCATCCTGACGGAGATGCTATCGGCGCCCTTCTCGGAATGAAGCTCATTCTTCATCGCCTCGGGAAAAAAGTCGATGTATATGCCCAGGATCGGTTTCCTCCCGAATTTGAGTTTTTGTCTCAAGCACGGACAGTCTACAACAGGCCACTTGAATCGGTCGAATATGAAGTGGCGATTCTTGTTGACTGCGGTGATTTCGAAAGAGTGGGCGATGCGCTTTCGGAGTTCATCAGCAGGCGGGTGCCTTTCGTCATAAATATCGATCATCATATCCCAAACAAGCCATTCGGAAACATTTACTGGGTGGAGACTTCGGCGAGCAGCACCTGCGAGATGTTATTCGATCTGTGCATGAGTCTATCGCTTGCGCCTGACGCGGCCTTGTCGTCAGTTCTCTATACGGGGATTGTAACCGACACGGGTTCGTTCAGGTTTTCGAACACGAACAGGCGCGTTTTCGAGATAGTTTCAGTTCTGGTGGAAATGGGGGCCGATCCAGCCCATATAGCGACCCAGGTCTATGATTCAGCCACCCCCGAGAAGCTGAAGTTGCTTGCGCAAGTGCTGGGGACCATGAAGTTCCATGCCGACTCGAGGATAGTGAGCGCCGAGCTGGACCGCTCCATGCTTTCAGACTCCTCATCCTCCTACATGGATAGCGAAGGATTCATAAATCACCTTCGCTCAGTCAAATCGGTCGATCTTGCACTCCTGTTCCGGGAGGTCAGTGACGGATTGGTGCACATCAGCATGCGGTCCAGGGGAGGCATCAATGTAGCAAAACTGGCGCAGCGGCATGGAGGCGGCGGACACAGGCAGGCGGCTGCGTGCAGGATCCAGGGAAGCCTCCATTCGGTTCGGTCGATGTTTATCGACGAGGCGGTAAGGTACATAAACTGAGTTTGGGAAATGGGAATCTCTTTTCAATAGGAAGCATTGGTTTTGGACCGGGATACGATTGGAGTGGAGCAGACAGGCGGCGTACTCATTTTGGACAAACCCGAGGGATTAACTTCGGCCAGGGCGGCCGCCAAGATAAAGAAACTGCTCACACCCCGCAAGATCGGCCATACCGGGACCCTCGACCCGTTTGCGACAGGTGTGCTCGTATTGTGTCTCAACGAGGCGACCCGGGCTGCCGACCAGATCACCAAGCTGAACAAGGTTTACAAAGCGACCCTGCGTTTCGGGATTGAAACGGACAGCCTGGACAGGACTGGAAAGGTGATCAGGCAAAGCGCCCTGGCTTTTTCCGAAAAAGATTTGATCGATGTTCTGCAAACTTTTTCAGGTGCGTGCGTACAGACAGTTCCCAGGTTTTCGGCCGTCAGAGTCGATGGACACCGGCTCTATGAACTCAGCCGCAGGGGGATCGAAGTGGAACGGCCCGAGCGCGGGATATGCATCCACTCGATTGCGCTGCAATCTTTCAAATGGCCGGAGGCGGTAATCGAGGTCTGCTGCTCGAAGGGCACATACATCAGGCAGCTTGCCTCGGATATAGGACAGAAATTGGGAAGTGGAGCGCACTTGTCGGCCCTCAGACGCACGAGCGTCGGGTCTTTTACCCTTGAGCGGGCAATCAGAATGGATGGAGAGACTTCTGCTGTATCCGCGGCGACGAGGATTATCCGCCTCAATGAAGCACTTTCCCATCTACCGACTGCTTTGATGGGAGATCAAAAGTCCCTGGGCCGGTTGAGAAACGGACAGCTCGATCCGGAATGGGAAAAAAAACAGAAAGAGTGCTTTTGCACCTATTCTGACGCTGTGCGGATCGTGACGGGTACAAACCAACTGGCTGCTTTGTGGTGGCCGAATTCCGCTCAGAAAGGATCACGTCGCCTGCGTGTATTCCCATTTTGAAGTTGTTCGAGTATCGGGAAATTTGGAAGCTGACGTCTGCCAATTCCATGAAGGCAGGCGTGATATGGAAACTCTGCGTACCAAGATTGGAAAATCGGAAGGGCCGGATGCCCGACTCTTAAAACCCCGCAACTGCAAGACGGGACCTGACATAGACTTACCATCTTTGGGGGTCCGGTCTGCAAATCGGTGTGGGTGAGCGGTATCCGCACAAGAACTATCCTGGTTGACATCAAGGAGGAAAACAGCCGTGGTAATGACCCCAGAGAAGAAGAAGACAATTATTGATGATTTCCGAGTGCACCCGGCCGATACGGGCTCTCCCGAGGTACAGATCGCTCTTCTCAGTGAAAGAATCACCTATTTGACCGAGCACTTCAAAAGCCATAAAAAAGATCACCATTCGCGCAGAGGGCTCTTGAAACTGGTCGGGCAGCGGAGGCAGCTTCTGAACTATTTGAAGCGGAAAAGCGTCGATCGCTACAACACCGTAATCGAACGGCTTGGATTGCGCCGGTAATCTCTGGGTACCATAGCGCCGGCGCCCGCTTCTCAATGCAGTGCGGAGCAAATATATTATTGAGAGAAGGAAAACAGATGAAACATACAGTGCAAGTTGAGGTTGGCGGACGGTCCCTGAGTCTTGAGACCGGAGAAGTGGCCAGGCAGGCTGGCGGCTCCGTTCTGATGAGATACGGCGACACGGTGGTAGTCGTCACCGCTACAAAGGAGGACCGGGTAAGGGAAGGAATCGATTTTTTGCCGCTCTCGGTGGACTACAAGGAGATGAGCTACGCGGCAGGTCGCATTCCTGGAGGTTTTTTCCGGCGGGAAGTCGGTCGCCCGAGTGAAAAGGAGACTTTGACCTCCCGTTTGATCGACCGCCCCATTCGGCCGCTTTTCCCAAAAAAATGGCCGTTTGAAACCCAGGTAATCGCCACCGTCATGTCGGTGGACATGGAAAATGAACCCGACGTGGTAGCCCTGACCGGCGCCTCGGCCGCTTTACACGTGTCCGCGATCCCTTTTGGCGGGCCAGTTGCCGCCGTGCGTGTGGGCAGGGTAAATGGCGAATTCATGATAAATCCTTCGGCTGCCCAGCTTGCCCAAAGCGATATGAACATCGTTGTGGCGGCAACCCGCGAGGCAGTCGTAATGGTTGAAGGCGGAGCCGAATTCGTGCCCGAAGAAGTCATCGCCGATGCAATCATGTTCGCTCACCAGGCCATAGTGCCTGTTGTAAACGCTCAGGACGAATTGCAGAAGCTTGTTGCGAACGCAAAGCAGGCCCCCCCGGAGGTGGTTAGTGACCAGGTCCTTATCGACAGGATTTCCGACTTGGCCACGGCCGGAATGCGGGAAGTGATGACCATCGCGGAAAAGCTCCCCAGGCGGGATCGCAAGAAAGAGCTGAAAACATGGGTCAGAGAGCAACTCGCTGCCGATTATGCAGACAGACAGAAAGAAATCGATGCGGCCCTTGACGACCTTGAAAAAAAGGTAGTTCGCGCCATCATGGTCGAGAAGCGCCACAGGATCGACGGGCGCGCTTTCGACCAGGTCCGCCCCATTTCGATCGAGGTAGGAAAACTGCCACGCACCCACGGCTCAGCGCTTTTTACTCGGGGCGAAACGCAGGTGATTGCCGCTGTTACTCTTGGCTCATCCTCGGACGAACAGAAAATTGAAGCGCTTGCGGGCGAGACTTTCAAGTCTTTTATGCTCCATTACAATTTCCCGCCATTTTCGGTCGGTGAGGTAAAACCCCTCAGAGCCCCGGGACGCCGGGAGATCGGCCATGGAGCACTCGCCGAACGCGCCATAAAGCCTTCTTTGCCTAAAAACGGTGAATTTCCTTACACCATCCGTGTGGTATCCGAGGTGCTGGAATCAAACGGATCGAGCTCGATGGCCACGGTCTGCGGCTCCTCTCTCGCCCTGATGGACGCTGGAGTGCCGGTCACCGACGCAGTGGCGGGCATAGCCATGGGGCTGGTCAAAGAAGGCGGCGAGTTCATAGTGCTTTCAGACATTCTGGGGGACGAGGACCATCTGGGGGACATGGATTTCAAAGTGACTGGAAGCGACAGGGGCATCACTGCATTCCAGATGGATGTTAAAATATCCGGAGTCAATCGGGAAATATTGAAAAAAGCTCTCGATCAGGCCAAGGCCGGGCGGCTCCATATCCTTGAAAAAATGAAGGAAGTAATCGAGAAACCCAGGTCTGAACTTTCACCTTATGCCCCAAGAGTTGTAACCATTCAGATCAATCCCGATAAGATCCGCGAGGTTATAGGCCCGGGAGGCAAGGTGATCCGCGCCATTGTCGCTGAAACGGGAGCAAAAATCGACATTGACGACAGTGGCCGAGTCGTTGTAATGAGCCCTGATGCCGAAGCATGTGACAAAGCAATCGCGAAGATCAGGAGCATTACTACCGAGCCGGAAATCGGTCAACTTTATATGGCCAAAGTAGTTCGAGTGACGGACTTTGGCGCGTTTGCCGAAATCCTGCCCAATACAGAGGGCCTGATCCATATCTCGCAGCTCGAAAACAGACGGGTTCGCAAGGTGACCGACGTTGTAAACGAAGGTGACGAAGTTTTGGTAAAAGTAATTGATATCGACAAGGACGGCCGGATTCGACTCAGCCGAAAAGCGGCCCTGCCGCCGGAAGAGAAAGAATCAAGATGATGTCGTGAGTTGTTTTTCAGGATATCGTGGTGAGCTGGACTTCTGTCTCATCCATTAATTGCCATTCACAAACAGAAGCTGGGGCGGCTCAAGTCCTGCGATTGTGCGCAAGGGGGAAAATTGTACCAGAAAACGGTTCTCCGCAATGGGATCAGACTAGTAACGGAAAAAATTCCATTCGCCCATTCGGTTTCCACCGGAATCTGGGTAAACACCGGCTCTCGTGATGAAAATCCTGTTGAGCGGGGGATCACTCATTTTATAGAACATATGCTCTTTAAGGGTACAAAGCGCCGAAGCGCTCTAGATATCGCCAAGGAATTCGATTCGGTCGGCGGTTTTGCAAATGCCTTTACCTCTAAGGAGCAGGTCTGTTTTCACGCCAAAGTCCTTGCCGCCCATCTTTCACTGCTGATCGATCTTCTTTCGGACCTTTTTCTACAATCGGTTTTTGACCCCGCAGAGATCGTGCGCGAGCAAAGCGTCATCGTGCAGGAAATCCGGATGGTCGAAGATACACCCGATGAATTCATCCATGTGCTTTTCCAGGAAGATTTCTGGAAGCAAAACCCGCTTGGACTGCCTATCTACGGGACTGTTGAAACAGTTGAAAAGATCGGCCGCAGTGAGATGCTCGACTTCATCACCAATCGTTTCAACCCGGAAAGAATAATAGTCTCAGCGGCCGGAAACCTCGATCATCAGAATTTTGTCGACCTGATCGCTCCCTCGATGGAAACGCTCAACCACCGGGTCCGGCTACCTGAGCGCTTTGCTCCCGATTGTCATTTCTTCTCCAGGGCAGTAAAAAAAGACCTCGAACAGGCCCACCTGGTCATAGGCATGCCGGGAACCTCACAGACTGATGAAACACGGTTCGCGTCACATCTGCTCAACGTGATACTGGGAAGCAGCATGAGCAGCCGTCTTTTCCAGGAAATCAGGGAAAAGCGCGGCTTGGCCTATTCGGTCTACTCTTTTTGTCACAGCCATGAAGATTCCGGAATGCTCGGCATCTACGCAGGCATTTCTCCGGAAAACATACAGGAAGTTTTGCAGCTCATTAACGAGCAACTCTCCATACTTGCCCTAAAGCCCATTCCAGAGGCAGAACTGAATTCCGCTAAAGAATACATCAAGGGCAACATGTACATTAACGCTGAGAACAACGATTATCGCATGAACAGGCTCGCCAAGAATGAGTTTCTGTTCGGTCGCTACGTTCCGTTCGAAGAAGTCGAAAAAAAAGTAAACATGGTTACCCCCGAAGATATACAAGGCTGGTTCCGCAGCATTTATAGCCCGGATAAAATGGCATCAATGCTCTATGGGCCCGTGGAAATGGAATCAGAAACACCGGAAAACATTCTAAGGCAAGGATAGAACCTGATGTCTCTGTTTTTCCAGGTGCTCGCAAGCGGCTCCCGGGGGAACGCTATCCTGGTTTGCAGCGCTAAGACGCGGGTTCTCGTGGATGCAGGAACCACCTGCAAAGAGCTTGTGGGCCGTCTGGAAAGGACGCCCGTTCAGGCAAAGAGCCTCGACGCGGTGCTCATAACCCATGAACACAGTGATCATATCAGCGCGGCAGGAACACTGAGCAGAAAGTTCAACCTGCCGGTGTACATGACAAGGGGGACCCTGGAAAACCTGCCCCCGAACATTGGCCAGTGCGCTTCGGTCACTATCTTTGCGACCGGAAGATGCTTTGAAATCGGTGATCTTCTAATTCACCCGTTCGCCACCTCACATGACGCTGGCGAACCGGCCGGATTCATTATCGAAAATGAGGGGCTGCGCCTTGGGATATGTACGGACCTCGGAATTGCAACCAGCCTGGTCAAAGTGAGACTAAAGGGTTGTAACGGTCTGGTCCTGGAGGCCAACCACGACGTGGACAAGCTTCTGGGTGGCCCATATCCCTGGTTTCTAAAGCAACGAATCAGGAGCGCCCACGGCCACCTGTCAAACGAAGAAGCCTGCAACCTGCTCGAAACCGTGCATCATGACGGGCTGCGCTGCGTAATCCTTGCCCACCTGAGTGAGACTAACAATCATCCCGACCTGGTGCTCGAAAGCTGCCGGAAGCTCCGCAGGTCCCCGCATTGGCAATGCGTCCGTTTCGAACTGGGGAAACAGGATGATATAGCCGCCGCCATTGAATTGGGATAGCTGGTAGGAGGGTGAATCTAGCCACAGGCGTGACTGATCCTTGCGAATGGAGCGAAAAGAGGATTTTGCAGGAGACTCGCAACAAATAAAAGAGCCGGTGAAAATCCCGGCCCTCATGCTGGCTGTTTCAATCAACGCCCCCCGCGCGCGAGGGCCGATTCTGTCCGCCCTTACGGGCGTCTTGCGAAAAGAATTTTAGTTAAACAAGTTTCTTGACGTTAACCGCTTGCGGTCCCTTTGGTCCACGTTCTACGTCGAAACTCACGTGATCTCCCTCACTCAAAGAGCGAAATCCTTCAGACGCAATGGCGCTGTAGTGGACGAAAACGTCTCCCTGATCCTTAGTTTCAATGAAGCCATAGCCCTTTTTGTCGTTGAACCATTTCACCCGGCCTTCCGACATCTCTCTAATTCCTTTCCTTCTGTGGTGCTGTTTCCATTGCTTGCAGTTTCGCCGCTTCGAGCAATCCTTGCAAAACCCCGTCAGTCGCCGGGCCGATCCAACCCGCCTCCCACAAGGATCGGACCAGCCTCGCCCCTGATTATATTTCCTATAGTAGGAATTGAAGAATGTCAAGCGTTTAATGGTCCCAACGCTACTTCAAATTAAACTAATGTGCTTGTGCATATCCCTACCGAATCAGTATCATTTGTGCATTTAGCAAACCTGCTTTGAAAGCACGTTATTGAATAGGAAAGTGCTTGAAAACAAGGCATCAAATGGGCAAATGATTGTTCTCTTGATGGGCTCAGACCCGGCCTGAGAAGTGCCTGTTGATACATCGATCAGAAAGTTCGGGCACTTCTAAGTGCGGATAGAGCATCGAGAGGCTCACTTGAGCAAGTCTTCAAGGGCTTGCTGCAGGGTGGGAAATCTGAAGGAAAAGCCGGTTTCCATCAATCTTTTTGGAATGACCCTTTGGCCCTTAAGCACGACGTTTGCGAATTCGCCGAGCAGGGTGCTCAGCAAAAACGCGGGTACTGCGGGCAGCAGAACCGGCCGGCCCAGCGTTCTTGCCAGGATATTGGCAAACTCCGTATTCCTGACAGGGTTTGGGGCCACACAGTTTAGCGGACCTGAAATTTCCTTGTCACTTAATAGAAGTGAAAATATGTTGAAAAGATCTTCCTGGTGAATCCATGACATCCACTGCCTGCCGCTGCCAATCGAGCTTCCAAGCAGATAGCGGAATGCGGGCAGCATTGTGGCAAGAGCGCCCCCTCCCCTGCCCAGAACCAGTCCAAAGCGGCACAGAGCAACTCGAATTCCGGACTGGGCCGCCTTTTTCGCCTCATCTTCCCATTCAACACAAATCTTAGACATGAATTCGTCGCCATGAGGAGCGTCTTCGTCCAATATCTCGTCGTCCATGCGACTTCCGTAATAGCCGACCGCCGAGCCATTAATCAAAATCTTTTCTTTGCCTGAAGCGATAAGTGCATCGACAAGATTACGAGTGGTAAGTATCCGGCTGTCGAGAATGGATTTTCGAGCCGAATCGGTCCAGACAGTAAGGATAGGGCTTCCGGCGAGGTTAATGGCCGCATCGCTTTGCACAACCTGTTGCTGCCATTCCCCGGGTTTTTTTGGATCACCTTCGATGATAGTTGCCCATGGAATAGATTGCTTCGCCCTCACCGCTGAACGGGTGAGGATGAATGCTTCATGGCCTGCCTCGGAAAGCCTCCTGGTCACGTATCTTCCGACAAAGCCAGTTCCGCCGGTAACGAATATTTTCATGCGGTTTCCCTTAAGGTCAAGCTTCCGGGCTGAATCGTTCTACTCAGACTGCTTTTCCTTTTCCTCACCGGGTTTCTTTGTTTCCATGGCGCCAAAGACAAACCTGGAGATAAGACTTTCGAGGTCGAGCGGAGGCTGAGTCTCCCGAATAGTTCCGCCGTCTGGAATGTAAGTGTCAGAGGCGCCGGGTGTGATTGAGACATATTTGTCACCGATGATACCCATCGTTTTAATGCTGGCTATTGAGTCTTCCTCCAGTTTCACATTTTTGTTTATGCTCAAGGTGACCTCGGCGCGGCCATCCTTGAGCTGGACTCTCTGGACCTCGCCAATACCGACTCCCGCCATCGTTACCTGAGCCTTGGTTTTCAATCCCGAGACCGTTGGAAAGAAGGCGATCACCTCATAGCGGCCTTTGCCGAAGCTCAAGTTCCCCAGACTAAAGGAAAGGTAACCCAGGCAGAACACACCGATTATCAGGAAAAGACCAACGCCGAACTCCAACCCTTTTCGTTCCGGTCCCATTTTCAAATTTCCTTTTTTCCCCGTTTATCACAGCATCATCGAGGTAATTACATAATCGCTGATAAGCACGGCGATCGATGAAATCACCACGGCATCGGTGGTCGCCCGGCCTACTTGCACCGGCCCGAAGCTGCCTTCGTCCACTCCCGCATAGAAGCCCTTGTAGGTGCACACCCATACGATGATGACCGAGAAGCAGGCCGACTTGACTAGCGACATGGATAGATCGCTCCAGTCCACGCTGGAAGTAAGACCATCCCAAAAAGCCCCCTCATTGACCCCTAACAGACCCACCCCGATGAGGTAGCCTCCAAGGATTCCAACAACGTTGAAAAACGAGGTGAGGAGCGGAACAGATATTACGCTTGCAATTAATCTGGGAGTAATGAGATAGGAATAAGGGTCGATCGCCATGCACTCCAGGGCGTCTATCTGCTCTTCGATCCTCATTATACCGATTTCAGCGGCAATTGCCGACCCCGCCCTGCCGGTTACCATGAGTGCGGTAAGGACGGGCCCGAGTTCGCGGACCAGCGACAGTCCGACCGCCGATCCCAACCAGCCTTCGGAACCGAACATTGTCAGTGTGTGGTAGCCCTGGAGGGCGAGCACCATCCCGGTGAAAGCGGCAGTAAAGCCTATAACCACAAATGACTTGGTGCCGATGAACTGGATCTGCCTTACCGTGGGCCAAAATTTTCCCGGCGGCCGGATGATGCCGCGAATAGTGTAGATAAAAAACAATCCCAGTCGGCCTGCCGAAAATACCTGCTTCAATGCATAAGCGCCAAGGGACTGGATAGGATTTACCATTGGAGGGCCCCTGCACGATTTTTTCTCAAACCAAATTGAATTGGGAAAAGTGCCAAAATCATTTTCCCGTCCCCCCGAGCAGGCACTCGTAATAGGACTCGGCGTCTGTTTTGTAGGCATCGACTTCCCGGCTCAGGAATTGACGCACACGCGGATCTTTATCGTTTCGTATTTCTTCTGGATAGCCTTCGGCCATGACTCTGCCCTTGTCCATCACAACAATCCGATCTGCTATTTTGAAGGCGCTTTCAAGTTCATGGGTGACGACTAAAACGGTCATTCCATAGGTCTCGCGTAAATTTACGATCAAACGGTCCAGGCCGGCTGCCGTAATGGGATCCAAACCGGAAGAAGGCTCGTCCACATACAGTATCTCCGGGTCCATGATCAGCGCCCTTGCCAGCCCTGCCCTTTTTTTCATCCCCCCGCTGAGCTGGGAGGGCATATAGTCGGAAAACTCGGCGAGCCCAACCAAATTGAGCTTCATCACGGTCATAATCCGGATCGTTTCGTCGGCAAGTTTCGTATGCACTTTCAGGGGCATGGCGACATTTTCGCCCAGGGAAAGCGAATTGAACAGAGCGCCGCCCTGAAACAGGACGCCAATCCTGCGCCTGTATTGCATGAGCATGGTCTCCGAAAACGTGCCAAGGTTCTGACCATCCACCATGATTTGCTCAGCGTCCGTTTTTTTCAGACCGGTGAGGTGACGGAAGAGCGTTGTCTTCCCGCAGCCGCTCACCCCCATGATCACTGTGACGTGGTGTTTTGGAATGGCAAAACTAATATCGAACAATACCTGGCGGCTATCGTAAAAACTGTTCAGGCCGCGTATTTCGATTATATTCTCGGTGGCCATGCTGAATCCGGGTCTTGGTAATTCCTGTGCGATATGGAACTCAAAGGGCAGGAGAATTTCAGCCCATTTTTCGTCAATCGATACAAAGGGTCGCATTATATAAGACAATCCTGGAAATACAAATCCATAATTCGCCGTGCCGCATTTCCTCCACACGCGACTTGTTTTCCAGAGAGATCGGGACCAAATTATTTCTTTTGTAGTAAGCCGATTTTGTGGGATACTTTGCTATAAAAACAGTACCTGGGACAAAGTCAATGGCAACACCTGATTCTGCCGTAATGAAGGCCAATTTATGAAAGACGCAGCGTTCCCCACTTTGTCGATGCTCAGGTTGGAGTTTGCTTGCAGAACCTGCTCTTGTCGCTCCATGCATTGGATCTCAGAGCAGTTTGGATCGGTGAAATCCTCAAGAACAGGGACCGTGTTATGGAGATCCTCAAACTTCCGGAGCGGATCGAGCTTATGGCCATAGTGGCCGTTGGGCATCCTGCTCACCACAACCAGAAATCAGACAGGCGGCCGATAGAGGAACTGATTTTACTGGAAAAATAGCTGGCCGCTTGATTGGAAGATAAAGCTCCGATGATATTAGAGCGCCTGATCGTTGGCATGCTCCAGACCAACTGTTACCTGCTCGGCGATGAGGAAAGCGGACGGGCGGTCGTTATAGATCCGGGGGCGGAAGGCAAGCGTATTTGCGGCAGGTTGGAAGATCTTGGACTCCAGCTTTCGGCTATTCTTGTAACTCATGCCCATTTCGACCACACTATGGCCGCATGGACTCTCAAAAAGCGGTGCGGCGGAGAAATATACCTCAATTCAGCGGACAAGAGTTCGCGAATCGAGTTTATTTGCAGGCTTGCGGCGCGTTTTTTCCCTGAAATCCATCCGATTTCACTTGACGAAGTGGACCGGACTTTGGCGCACGGCGATCAGTTGCAGTTCGGCGCAATTCAAATAGAGGTTCTGTCCACTCCGGGCCATACGCCGGGAGACGTTTCGTTTTACCTTAAAGACCAGGGTAAAGTTTTCTCCGGCGATCTCATCTTTGCAGGCGCAATCGGGAGGACCGACTTATCCGGAGGTTCCTTGCAGCAACTCATGGACTCGGTTCGCTCAACCGTTTTCCGGCTCCCTGACGAAACTGTCATATATCCCGGCCATGGCAACGAAACGACAGTTGGCAGCGAAAAGAAGCACAACCCGTATTTCTCTCGGGAATCAGGATGAAACACCTGCACCCCAACAATGCCCGATTGCCTTTGGAACATCTGGAATAAAGAGGAGGGAGGCTGTGGGAATTCAGAAGAGCGAAAAAACGGGATACTGGATAATGGTTCTGTGCATTTGTCTCGCTACTGCTTGCGGCTGCAGCAGATCGAGCGCTCCGCCACCGAGCCCGGTCAGCCAGTCTCAGCAGGCGCCGGCGCCTTCTGGCGGATCCGGACCAACCTACGGCCCCCCTGCCGCTGTCCCTGCCAATCCTGCTCCTGTTTCCCCTTCCGGGTCCAAAGCCAAATTTTTTCAATTCAACGACATCCATATCCCTCCTGAACTTGATGTACAATCAAAGAATTCAAATGTCTTCGAGTCCGGCCAGATCAAGATGGGATTCTTGACATTGCGCGGCAGAGTCGAATCTAATTCTGTAATGAACTTTTTTGTGGCTACGCTCCCGCGCGAAGGCTGGAGATTGAAAGGTCAGTTCAGGTACAACCGCTCACTTTTGATTTTTGACAAGCCGGACAAAGTTTGTGTGATCTTGATGAAGGAAGAGGCATATTATACGCATGTTGAAATCTATGTGTCGCCTGTTGCGGCAAGTTAGTTTTCAGGCCCCCCATTGTGGCGGGGGTTCGGTTGCCTCTTCCCTGCGTGGCTTTATGAAGAAAGGCTCTCGACGCGAGTGAATACAGCTCCGGTAACGGTTGAAATGTTATGCTGAAAGGGAAATCGATCCTTCTGGGTGTAAGCGGCGGTATCGCCGTGTACAAGGCGGCTGAGCTGGTGCGGCTTCTGGTCAAAGAGGGCGCTTCGGTTCATGTGGTGATGACGGCAAACGCTCAGCAGTTCGTAACCCCTCTTACTTTTCAGGCGCTTTCGAACAATACGGTTGGGATCGATCTGTTCAGCATGGAATCCGAATCGCGGATAAGCCACATTCAAAAGGCGAGGCTTCCGGACCTCGTTCTGATTGCCCCGGCCACGGCCAATCTTATGGCGAAAATGGCGGCCGGAATCGCGGACGACTACCTGACGACCATACTGCTTGCCACAACCGCTCCGGTGCTGGTTTGTCCGGCGATGAACGTGAAGATGTGGGAGCATCCGGCAACACAACGAAACTTGCGGAGTCTGGCCGAACTGGGGTACCAAATTCAGCCGCCTGCCGTTGGTTCTCTTGCCTGCCAGGAGGAAGGGGCCGGCCGTCTGGCAGAGCTTGGAGACATTCTGGAGAGGGCCATCCGGATGCTGACCCCGCCAACTCTTGCCGGCAGGAGCGTTTTGGTCAGTGCCGGTCCGACCTGGGAGTCTTTCGACCCCGTCCGCTTTCTGAGCAATCCGTCGAGCGGCAAAATGGGCTATGCGCTGGCAAAGATTGCCGTGCGCAGGTCCGCCCAAGTTCACCTGGTTTCCGGGCCCTGTTTTCTTGAGGCCCCGGCAGGGGTCGAACGAACTTGCGTTACAAGCGCGCTTGAAATGCGGGACGTAATTTTGAGGCTTTCTCCTCAACAGGACGCCATTGTGATGGCCGCTGCCGTCAGCGACTACCGGCCATCGGAAAAATTCCCTCAAAAGCTGAAAAAAGTGGCTGAAGAACTGAGAGTCATCCTCGAGCCCAATCCTGACATTCTCGCCGCTCTTGCAGAGGTTAAGCCGCCGACTCAGGTGCTGGTCGGATTTGCCGCTGAGACAGAAGACCTTCTCAAAAACGCCAAAGACAAGCTGGTCCGCAAGAACCTCGATTTCATCGTGGCCAACGACCTTTCCAAAAAAGGCTCCGGGTTCGGCTGCGACACAAACGAGGTAACAATAATCGAACGAAGCGGCGCCGTTATCGGTCTGGCCCCCATGACAAAGGAGGTTGTCGCCTCGGAGATATGGGACAGGGTCGAGCGGTTCCTTGCAGGTGGGAAAAACTGATCACGGACAATACAGCACATAACCTTGCCGGCTGTTTGGAACGGCTGCGGTGGATCTTCTGGGGTTACAGGACCGGAGGTATCCGGGAGTGGGAATATAGCGCCACAAAACCTGAGGAAGAGGTGCGCACGCCGATGGCTGCCCAAACCGTAGAAAAACTCCTGCGGATAAGCGGTGAACTGACCGGGTGCACAAGGTGCAGGCTTCATAGCGGGCGCACCAATCTGGTGTTCGGCGAAGGTTCGGCCAAAAGCGGCCTGGTTTTCGTCGGCGAAGGCCCGGGGTTCGATGAGGACCGGCAGGGCCGTCCTTTTGTCGGCCGGGCCGGAAAACTGCTCGATAAAATGATCCTCGCAATCGGTTTCGACCGGGACGAGGTTTACATCTGCAATGTCGTAAAGTGCCGCCCGCCGGAGAACCGGACGCCTCAGCCGGACGAAACAGCCGCATGTTCGCCTTTCTTGTTCAGGCAGATCGAAGCACTTAGCCCCAAGGTCATTTGTGCTCTAGGCTTGAGCGCAGCCCAAGCTCTTTTGGGAAGCACCCGCCCGATTTCTCAGCTCCGCGGCAAAGTCCAGTTCTGGCGGGGAATACCTCTGATATGCACCTATCATCCGGCTTATCTGTTGAGAAGTCCTTCCCAAAAAGCGGCGGCATGGCAGGACCTCAAGGAAGTGATCAAGCTCCTCCGGACTTGAATTCCAAACGAGATTCTCCGGGCATTGCCCACCTTTTCTAAAGGTGGACAGTGGAGATTTAAAGGCATCGAGAGATATCGACAGGCATCTATAGCATATCCACATATATCAAAAGGCGCTCACACGATATGACTATGAGGCAATTCATTTGGTTTACAGCGATCTTGCTGATCGCAGTGTTTCTTTTTCCACTGTCGCCGGTCGTCTCGCAGCAGGCGCACATCAATATCATTAAAATCCAGGACTCGATCAATCCCGGGGTTGAGGATTTCATAAAATACGCGATCAAACGCTCGGCCGACGATAAGGCCGAATGCCTGATTATTCTTCTGGACACGCCTGGCGGGCTGATGACCTCGATGCGTGGAATCGCTCAGGCCATTCTCAATTCTGAGGTTCCAATTGTCGTTTATGTCTCTCCGAGCGGTGCACAGGCGGCCTCCGCCGGTGTGTTCATTACGACTGCGGCCGATATTGCAGCAATGGCGCCCGGCACTAACATAGGGGCCGCCCACCCGGTTACCGGAGGAGGGGACGAGATACCTTCCTCCATGAGCAAAAAAGTCCTGAACGACACGCTCGCATTCGCCAGGAGCATTGCCGCTCAGCGGGGCAGAAACTCGGAGTGGATGGAGGATTCTGTCAGGAAGAGCGAATCAGCGACGGCCGAAGAGGCATTCAAGTTAAATGTAATAGACCTCGTCGCCGACAACCTGCCCGCTTTGATAAAGAGGCTGGACGGCTGGCATCTGCAGCGCGGGGGGGCAACTGTCGTTCTCAAAACCGACGGAGCAGAGCTGCGCACTATTTCGCCCGGACTGCAGCAGGATATACTGCGCATCATAAGCAATCCGAATCTTGCCTACATTCTTTTGATGATAGGATTGGCAGGGCTCTACTTCGAGCTGTCCAGCCCGGGTGCTGTCGTGCCGGGAGTCATTGGCGGCGTTTCCCTGATACTGGCGCTCTACGCCCTCCAGACTCTTCCGGTAAATTACGCAGGGGTTCTGATAATTCTTCTGGCGGTAGTGTTCTTCTTCCTTGAAATAAAAATAGCCTCTCACGGTCTACTGAGCCTGACTGGGGTGCTGTGCCTGGTGCTGGGCTCGGTCATGCTCTTCCGAACTCCCGAAGAGCCCAGGCAGATTGCGTTGTCGGTTCTTCTGCCAACCACGGTGGTCGTCTCTATATTTTTTGCTGCCGTTGCTCGTCTTGCCTTCAGGGCTCAGATAACGAAACCGCTGACCGGCCAGGATGCCATGGTGGGTATGATTGGCGAAGTTCGCCGGGAGATAGACCCCGAGGGCAAGGTATTCGTGAACGGCGAGTTGTGGAATGCACAGGCTGACCAGCGAATCGAAGTGGGGGAAAAGGTAGAAGTACTGGAAGTGCACAGTTTGAAGTTGAAAGTAAACAGGATCGGTGATAGATGATTTAGATTTGCTCTATCTTATTTCATGCGGTTCAATGGACTGTAAGGAGAGATGAATGTTCTTTAACCTGAGCGCTTCGTTCATCGCCGTAATTATCTTCGTGATTCTTTTCCTCGCCAACGCCATTCGTATTTTAAACGAGTACGAGCGGGGCGTAATTTTCCGTCTCGGGCGAGTTATTCGCGCCAAAGGACCGGGGCTTATCCTCCTTATCCCGCTAATCGACCGGATGCAGAAGGTAAGTCTTCGGGTCATTGCCCAGGAAGTCCCAACACAGGACGTTATCACGCGCGATAATGTCTCCGTAAAGGTGAGCGCCGTAATATACTTCCGGGTAATCGATCCGGTCAAAGCGGTCGTTTCGGTAGAAAATTATCTTTACGCCACAAGCCAGCTCGCTCAGACTACGTTGCGCACGGTGTGCGGGCACGGCGAACTTGACACCCTGCTGTCGGAAAAAGACAAGATAAATGCGCATATACAGGAAATTCTCGACACTAACGCCGACCCTTGGGGAATAAAAGTTTCACTTGTCGAACTCAAACAGATCGACCTGCCCCAGGAGATGCAGAGGGCAATGGCGAAGCAGGCGGAAGCCGAGCGCGAACGGCGGGCCAAGGTGATCGCCGCCGAGGGGGAGTTCCAAGCCGCCGACCGCCTGGCAGCGGCTGCCGCTATTATCGACAAGAGCCCTATTGCGCTTCAACTTCGTTACTTGCAGACATTACGCGAGATAGCCACAGAACGAAATTCGACTACGATCTTTCCGATCCCGATCGATTTGTTCAGGCCTTTTCTCAAGATTGCGGAGATGTACGATAAACAACAGCAGAAGGAATAGAGAAAATGGGCAAGAAGGAAAAAGAAAAGAAAGAAAAACCGCTCGACAGGATGACTGCGAAAGAACTTCGCGAGTTGGCCCTGTCTATCGGTGGCATCGTTGGCGTGCACGCCATGAACAAGGCCGAGCTGGTAGCCGCCATCAAGGAAGTGCGCGGCATTGTGGATGAGAAGACCAGGAAAAAAGAGGTGGATGTCCGCAGCCTCAAGGTAAAAATCAAAGAGCTCAAGGACAAGCGGCAAAAGGCAGTGGAGGGCGGGCACTCCAAGCTGGCCGATTCTTTCCGCCGCAGGATCAGCAATCTGAAGAAGAAGACCCGCCGGGCCGCATGACTCATGACCGGTGACTAGTGATTCGTGAGTAGCGATTCGTGACTGGTGACCGGCTTTTTCCCCTCACCATCCACGATTCACGATTCACTGAATTGGGAGGTTTCTGATGAACGTCGATCCAAAGTTGATTGCGGCTGTTTCGTCCGCTGTGGGGCTTTACCTTCAAGCCGAACAGGAGGCCTTGCCTGCGCAGCAATTGAGCCAGCCTGCGCAGGCGCCGCCGGTGGTCATGAGCAGCCCGTTTGCGTTAGCTGGAAGACAGGCAGCCATGAACATCAGGTGGACCTGGCAGATGCGCTTGACCCGTTAGGTGTTGGCCCTTTGACCCGCCAGGCCTCGAATAGATCAATATTGAAGCCCCGAAGGTCAAATTAATATACCGGCAGTTTTTCTGGCTCGTGTCCTTGCGGATGACTTTTGGTGTTGAAAGTCTGGTTCTGCGGTGAACTGACGCTAAACCGAGTACTCTGTCAGGCGGAAATAAGGAGACACAAGGATGGATAAATCACATTTGCATGGCACCTCATTAATTGCAAAACTGCTTGATGAGCCCCCGGTCAAGGTGGACAACCCGATCAAGATATCAGATTTGACTTTCCGCGATGGTCATCAGTCTCTTTTCGCCACCCGCGGAAGGACCGAGGATCTTTTGCCTATTGCCGAGGAAATGGAAAAAGTCGGGTACTGGTGTATGGAAGTATGGGGCGGCGCAACATTCGACACCATGCACCGTTTTCTCAATGAAGACCCTTGGGAAAGACCCCGCCAACTGAAGAAATACCTCAAGAAGACCAAGCTCATGATGCTGCTGCGCGGCCAGAACCTCGTCGGGTACCGCAACTACGCCGACGATATGGCCACGGCATTTGTCGAGCGCGCAATTGCAAACGGCATTGAGATCTTCCGGACCTTTGACGCGCTCAATGACTTCCGGAACTTTGAAACGGTCTTGAAACCGATCAAAAAAAACGGAATGCATTTCCAGGGGACCATCTCCTACTCGCTGACCGAACCCCGGATGGGTGGTCCTGTTTACAACCTGGAGTATTGGCTAAAGTGCGCGAAACAGCTCGAAGACATGGGCTCGGACTCGTTCTGTATCAAGGACATGGCGGGCCTCATTGCTCCTTATGACGCCTACTACCTGGTTAAAGCCCTCAAAGAGAACATTAAGATCCCCATCCATTTTCACAGCCATTTCACCTCCGGAATGGCCGACCTCTCGCTGCTCAAAGCAATCGAAGCGGGCGTGGACATAGTTGACACCTGTCTGTCCCCGTGGGCATACCGTAGCTCTCACCCGGCCATCGAGCCCCTGGTAATGGCTCTGAGGCACACCAATAGAGACACCGGTTTTGACCTCCATCAACTCGCCAAATGCAGTGAGTGGTTTGATAAGATTTCGCCCAAATACCGCCACCTGCTCGATGACCGCATGTCCATTATCGACATCGGCGTGCTGTTGCATCAAACGCCGGGCGGCATGCTCTCCAATCTTATCAACCAACTCCGGGAGATGGGCGCTTCCGACAGGCTGAACGATGTTTTCCGCGCGCTGCCTGAGGTGCGCAAAGATATGGGCCAGGTTCCTTTGGTAACTCCTACCAGCCAGATCGTAGGTATTCAGGCGGTTAACAATGTTCTCTTCGACACGCCCGAAGAACGCTACAAAATGATTTCCGCCCAGAGTAAGGACCTGTTCTTTGGCCTCTATGGTCACACCCCGGTCCCGGTCAATCCCGAAGTCCAGAAGAAGGCACTCAAGGGTTACCCGAGAGGCGAGACCCCCTTCACCGGTCGTCCGGCCGAGATCCTCGATCCGGAAATGCCCAAGAATTATGAGGATACGAAGGGACTGGCCAAAGACATCGACGACGTGCTTATCTACGGCATGTACCCGATAACCGGCAAACGCTTCCTCAACTGGAAGTACGGCAAAGAGCCCGTTCCGCCCGAGGTTCTTCCCAAGACCCTTGAGGACTGCGCGAGGGAAGCGGAACTGGTTAAGAAGGCCAAGGCCGGATTGCTGGTAGAGAAACCAAAGAAGGAAGTCCCACCGAAGGGCGATGGATACCGTAAGTTCAACGTGTTTGTCGACGGCGATTACTTTTCCGTAGAAGTTGAAGCGGTCGGCGGCCCTCCGTTGATTACCGCAATCACGCCCGTGGCTGCTCCTACTCCGAAGGCCGTTCCCCCGCCCGCTCCAAAACCTGCGGCAGCCCCTGCGGCAGCGCCCAAACCGGTGGCCGCCCCTGTTGAAGGAGGCACAAAGCTTGAAGCTCCAATGCCCGGCATGGTCATTCGCTACGAGGTAAAAGAGGGCGACTCGGTCAAAGAGGGGGACGTCGTAATGATCCTCGAGGCCATGAAGATGGAAAACTCTATTCTTGCGCCAGCATCAGGAAAGGTAAAACAGATACTGTGCAAAAATGGCCAGAGCGTTCAAAAAGGTGACGTGCTTGCGGTAATAGGGTAGTGATCTTCGTGTGAATTAAAGTTAGAGAGGAGTAATAAAATGGCCAAATCCCCCGTTCGTGTTGCGGTTACCGGAGCCGCGGGTCAGATAGGCTACGCCATTCTGTTTCGCATTGCCAGCGGCGAAATGCTCGGGAAAGACCAACCTGTCATCCTGCAGATGTTGGAGCTACCGATAGAAAAGATCCAGCAGGCCCTCAAGGGGGTCATGATGGAACTCGAGGACTGCGCTTTTCCGCTGTTGGCAGGTATGGTAGGCACGGGCGACCCGAAGGTCGCTTTCAAGGACGCCGCCTACGCCCTTCTGGTAGGCGCAAGGCCGCGCGGCCCCGGCATGGAGCGCAAGGACCTGCTGATGGAAAATGCAAAGATATTCATAGAGCAGGGTAAAGCGATGAATGAAGTGGCCTCGCGCGACATTCGCGTAATTGTGGTTGGCAACCCGGCCAACACCAATGGATGGATTGCCATGAAATCGGCCCCGGATCTGCCTCAAGGCAATTTCACCACTATGCTGCGCCTGGACCACAACCGCGCCAGGTCCATGCTCGCCAACAAGGTTGGCAAGCCGGTCGACTCGGTCGAGAAATTGATAGTGTGGGGCAACCATTCACCCACTATGTATCCTGATATTCGCTTCGCCACTATCGAAGGGAAGCCTGCCACCAAGCTAGTTGACGAAAATTGGTACAAGAACGAATACATTCCCAAGGTCGGCAAGCGCGGCGCTGTGATCATCGAGGCCCGCGGCCTGTCCTCTGCTGGTTCCGCCGCCAATGCCGCAATCATGCACATGCATGATTGGGCGCTGGGCACCAACGGCAACTGGGTGACGATGGGCCTTCCGTCCGACGGCTCCTATGGGATTCCGGAGGGCGTCATGTACGGCGTGCCGGTCACCTCTACGCCTGGTAAGTACCAAAGGGTAAAGGGCCTTGAGATCGATGCTTTCTCGAGGGAAAAGATGGACTTTACTCTGAAGGAATTGCTCGAAGAACAGGCAGGCGTCAAGGACATGCTTGCAGCCGCTGCAACTGATGCCCGCTAGCGGTCTTTAAGGGACGTAAGGGCCTGATGGTAATACTTTTCAAACAAGAGGCGGCAGCGGTTGCAGCCTCTCTGATTATGAACGAAATCCCCGCGTTTGCGCGGGGATTTTGCTTTGTATCAATAACCCTCTCAGGGCAAAAAATACTTCTTTGAACGCAAATTGGAATTAGTTTATTCTCCGGAATGATTAAACTTGTCCAAGCGGTTCCGCCTCGCAATCGCAGGCTTGAAGCGAGCGATTGGTGTCCGTCCGCAAGCTGTTGAATAAAATGAAGATGTTGGACACAGGGCGGTTCGCAAGTTTTCTTTTTTGTACATGTGGATCAAGGGGATCTTAATACGCTTGCCAGATATCGGAAGACGCCGCTCGCGCAACAGCCAGAGATTTTGGCCCCGGCGGAAGCCGGAAGAGAGCTAACTGCTAACCGCTTGGTTTGGATTGCAAACGAGGAGAGATGAATGGTCCACTGGAAACGATGGTTCTTTGCCTCCGTTGTGTCGATTCTAGCTCTTGCCGGTATCCTGCTTGTTCTCAGCTTCTTTTTCTCAAGCTTTTTGGTCGATATCTGGTGGTTCGGTTCACTGGGCTACGAAGCCTATTTCTGGCAGCGGACGCTCTACAGGTATGCTGTTTTTGCGTCGGTCTCACTGTTCTTCTTTTTGATATTTTTTTTGAATTTCTGGGTGGCGTCCCGCTTTCTTGGGGCTACGATGCCGGGAAAAACCGCAACGGACGCCTCGCTCAAATCATACCGGCATCTGCTCAGGGGATTCCGGACCGGCTCGATGTGGGTCTATACGCCCCTTTCGATCATACTTTCCGCGGTGGTCGCCCTACCCCTATACAATCGGTGGGAGTCTTTCCTGCTCTATCTTTTTTCTTCCGATGCCGGGGTGGCCGACCCGGCATATGGGAAGGACATCGCCTATTATCTTTTCGCCTACCCTATATACATACTGATTCAGCGGCGCCTCCTCATGGCTTTCGGTGTTCTGCTTGCTTCAATGACGCTCCTCTACCTGGTCGAAAGGCGAATTCTCGCCAGGGAGGAAAAACGGCTTCACGCCGGGGCACGGATACATCTGAACATACTTGTTCTGGCGGTGCTGCTGATTGAAATATGGAATTTCGTTCTTCAGCTCTATGGCCTTCTTTATTCCAGAAGCCATTTGCCGCTTTTTTACGGTCCGGGCTACGTCGAAATGAACATCATAAAGCCCCTGATCTGGATTTGCCTCATCCTGCTGGTTGCTGCCGCTGTTGCGCTCATTTATCTCGTCAATACTCGCAGGGGCATTCGGGCTTTTGTCGGCTTCGCCGTCGTGTTCGCCCTTGCGCTGGGCGCCAGATACTCGGATTTCCTCCCACAGGTTGTCGAAAAATATATTGTCAAGCCCAACGAGAGTTCAAAGGAGCGGCCTTACATCCAGAACAATATCGAATCGACTCTTGCTGCCTACAGACTGAACGATGTGGAAATCCGAGACTTCAACCCCGAACGTATTCCTACGGAGATTTCGGTACCAAACGTCCAGACAATTCTGAGAAACACTCCGGTTTGGGACGGCGACATGCTTGACGATGTTTACAAGCAGCTCCAGAACCTTCGGACCTACTATGACTTCCCGAAGGTAGATGTCGATCGGTATACCGTCAACGACTTTTATCAGCAGGTTTTTCTTTCAGCCCGCGAACTCAACTACACCTCAATTCCGAAAGGCGCCAAGAACTGGGTTAACGAACACCTTTCCTACACTCATGGATTTGGAGCTGTAATGACTCCAGCGGACCAAACCGGTGGCGAACCGTTGGTCTGGTTCATACATGGAATTCCGCCCGAATCGGAGTATGGATTCGCAATTAAGCAGCCGGGTATCTATTATGGGCAAGACGCCGACAACTATGTAATCGCACCGAACACCTCCGGTGAAATAGACTATCCCAAGGGCGCAACCAACGTCATGACTTCATACAGCGGGAAGGGCGGAGTTCCGCTCGATTCCCTTATCAAACGCTTCGTTTTTTCGGTTTTTTTCAAGGACAGGAACATTTTTTTCACAACCAAGATGACTCCTGACTCCAGGATGCTCCTCCGGCGCACGCTGGCCGAACGTGTTCGGATCCTGGCGCCCTATCTGATTTTTGACTCCGAACCATACGTGGTGGTCACCCAAAAAAAACTCTACTGGATTCAGGACGCATACACGGCCTCCGACATGTACCCGATATCCGTGCCGTTCACGGCAAAATCCGGAGAAATCAACTACATCCGCAATTCGGTCAAGATCATAATGGATGCCTACGACGGAAGTGTCGATTTTTATCTTTTCGACCCGCAGGACCCCATTATCGGAGCATATAACAGAATCTATCCAGGCATATTCAAGGACGCGTCCCAGATGCCTGATGAGCTGCAACCCCACGTGCGCTACCCGAAGGAGATTTTTGAAACACAGATGGCGATCTACGCCAAATATCACCAGACCGACCCGGAAGTTTTCTATCAGCAAGAGGACATCTGGGATTTCGCAAAGACATACAAGGGCATAGAGGCCTCTGAAATCAAGCCTTATTACCTGACACTGGACCTCATAAAGCCCGGCAGGTTCGACTTTTTGCTGCTCCTGCCCATGAGCCCGAGCGGGCGTGATAATCTCCGGTCCCTGACGCTTGTTGGCTGCGACCGTCCCTATTATGGAAAGATCATCGTGTACAATTTTCCTAAAGGAGAGCTCGTCTACGGCCCTTCCCAGATTTACGCCCTCGCAAACCAGGACACGGAGATCGCCCAGCAGTTTACACTCTGGGATCAGGCGGGGTCCGAGGTAGACAGGGGCAAGATAATAGTTCTGCCTGTCGGCAAGGTGATAATCTATATTCAGCCTGTTTATCTCAAGTCGGCGACGCAGCTCAAAATTCCGGAACTAAAGCGCCTGATCGTAAGCCAGGGGCAAATCGTAATAATGGAGAAGTCTCTTGAGGAGGGCTACGCCCAACTTCAGAAGCGAATAAAAGCGGAGGTTGAGCGCACGGACAAAAGGTTTGCCCCTCTGTTGCAGCAGCCACCGCAATAGAAAAGATGAAGCCATTTCAACGTGGAAACGCAGAGGCCGGTGAACGGGAAACTGACACCGACTTAACTATGTTCTAATTGCTGCCGATGGTGTAAAATTAGATTTATAGGCTTTGATGAGGGCTCGCGCTAAGCCTGTGTTCATGGATTGGCGCTGATTATCCCGTTCTTGAGACCTTTTGCAGAATCATAATGCTGTTTACTCCGCATCTTTTACCATATCGTTTATTTTTTCACTCAATCCCTCCCATACCCTGATTAACTCTTTGCAAATATCCCGAGTGATGATAAAATTACCACGCTTGGCTCCCTTGGCCTTTTTCCTTTGCAGTTTGGAGGTTCTATGTTCAAAATCGGCGATCTGGCTGTGTACCCGGCACATGGTGTAGGAAAAATCGAATCTATCGAATCGAAAAGTATCGGCGGCAAGCGTCAGGATTTCTATATAATGCGCATTCTGGATAATGGGATGAAGATCATGATCCCGGTGCCAAATGCTGAAACCGTTGGGTTGCGAGGCCTGATTACCCAGACCGACATTCCCAGGGTCTTCGATATCCTTCTAAGAAGGGAAATCTCGGTTAACGGGGGCACATGGAACAGGCGTTACCGGGAATACATGGAAAAGATAAAAACCGGGTCTATTTACGAGCTTGCCGAGGTGCTCCGTGATCTGACGGTCCTCAAAGGTGACAAAGAACTCTCTTTTGGCGAGAGAAAGATGCTGGATACGGCAAGAACGCTGCTTCTCAAAGAACTTTCCATAGTTCAGGACGTTACGGAAGGCGAAATAGAGGAATCTATTTTCGAGTTATTGAGATAGCCCGGTCCGACTGAGCTTTTCGTTGTCCATCCAAAGTTCTTATCATCAAAGATTTCCTTCCTGGAACTGGCATTTTTTGCATTTACCCGCATATTATTATCAGAAAGGGGGTGAGAAGTGTGAAGTGGGGTTGGCTCATTTTGAAACTGGTCCTGATCGTCATTTGCGGCTTTGGAGGGTACGTAATAGCAGTAAGTCTGTACAATGAAGGTGTGGTCCAGTATTTTTGGGCGCGATGGGTCGGAGTGCTTGGGGGCATAATTGTGGGCCTGGCGGGCCTCAGCGTCGAGAAACTGATCAAGCATATGCCTCTGAAGGTTTTGGCAGGCGGGACCATCGGTCTGGTTCTCGGACTTTCCATTGCCAAACTCATCGCTGTGGGATTTGCAACTATGCAGAACACCACGGTCAGCATTGTCATCTATATTATTTTATCCTGCATTTTTGGTTACATAGGGATGGTGTTGGGCAGTTTTAAGATTGAGGAACTGCGAGTCCCGAACTGGTCGTGGTTCGCTCGGGGAATGCGTGGAAATCCGCTGACCAAGATTCTCGATACAAGCGTAATCATAGATGGACGAATCGCAGACATAGTGGAGACGGGCTTTTTGGGGGGTGTGCTGGTGATTCCCGAGTTCGTACTGCAAGAACTTCAGCACATCGCGGACAGTCCGGACCCTACCAGAAGAGTGCGAGGGCGGCGAGGACTCGACATTATCAAGCGCCTTCAGTTGGAGAAACTCGTTGAGGTCCGGATCGACAGACAGGACTTCGAAAACCTGAACGACGTTGACGCCAAGCTCGTGGCCCTTGCGTTGAGATTGAACGCCAAGATAGTCACCAACGATTACAATTTGTCGAAGGTAGCTGAGGTCCAGGGAATTCGCATCCTGAACATAAACCAGCTTGCCAGCGCGTTGAAACCTGTAGTTCTGCCGGGTGAGGTATTGCGGCTCCACATTCTGAAAGAAGGCAAGGAACAGGGGCAAGGGATAGCCTATCTCGAAGACGGGACCATGGTAGTCGTGGAGAACGCGAGCAGGCATCTGGGAAAAGAAGTCGAAGTCTCTGTAACCAGTATACTGCAGACCACCGCAGGCAGGCTGATTTTCACCACCTTGAAGGATGGAGAAATGTCCAGGCAGCACTAAGGCATAGTGAATAGTGGTCGTGATTAGCGAATAGCGAATGAGAAGGGCGAGCAGTGGCGAACCACTGCTCACCATTCACTACTTAAGTACTATCCGGCCCCAAGTGATTTCAGAACTTTGCTGAATTCACCATCATCGATGCCGGTAAATTCAATAACTTTGCCTATCCGCACCGGCATTATAAAATGGAGTTTTTCACCAATACGCTTTTTGTCGGTGTGGATTGCATCGACTATATCCTGGGACCCTATCGAGGCCGGGATGCGGACCGGCATTCCCCAGATTCCGCAAATGCTTTCCAACCGCTCCAGGTCTTCTGCCTGCATCTTTCCAAGCCGGTGCGAAAGGGTTGCGGCAGCGACCATACCGGTCGCAACGCAGTCACCGTGTTTCAGCCTGAAGCCGGTGAGTTTCTCCAGCGCGTGGCCCACAGTGTGACCAAGGTTCAAGACCCGCCTGCGTCCGGATTCTTTCTCGTCGGCCTGCACGATTCGGGATTTTAAAAGGCAGCTTGCGGAGATTACTCTGAGCAACGCATCAAGTTCCCGCTTCTTAATGGCATCGGAGCTGTTTTCCACAAATTTCCACAGTACTTCATCTCCGATCATCGCCGACTTGATCACCTCGGACATTCCCTGCCTTAGTTCCTCATCGGGCAAAGTGGTGATAAATCCGGGGTCGATATAGACCTGCTTTGGTTGCTGAAAAGTGCCGAGCAGGTTTTTGCCTTCCGGCAGGTCCACTCCCGTCTTGCCGCCGATGCTGCTGTCAACCTGGGCAAGAAGGGTTGTGGGGATCTGAAAACACGGAATGCCCCGCATATAAATCGACGCGAGAAAACCGGCCACGTCCCCGGTCACCCCCCCGCCGACCGCTATAATAGCACTATCGCGATTGCCCCCTGCATTTACGAGCCGTCTTGCGAGAAATTCAACCGAGGCAAGACGTTTATCGGGTTCCGATGCTGTAAAGAGGATAACCTGGCCGTCCCTCTGGATGGGCCAACCCAGGTCGAGAGCTTTGCGTCCCCAGAGCGACCATACTGCCTCATCCCATATCCAGTAGGCGGAGCGGCCTTCAAGGGCCGCTTGCAGACCGGCCGGGACGCGCTCCATAACGTCCTCTCCTATGAATATTTCCGACACATGGGCGGCAGTGCCACCCATGGTGATATTAATATTCATTGCCGATCTGACCTCCCGGCCTCAGCGGTTTGCTCTTGAGGCGGCACCGGGTCCTCACAGTGCCGGCTTTCGATGCACGCACAATTATCTCCACCTCCCGCTAGACGCGCCGAGCAGGACGAACATACGGATGACTCCGACCGGTACGCCCGTGAATAATATCTAATTAAATACACCAACACTGCTGCGACGATCATCAAAGTGAGTGCGATCTGCCACATCTGAGAACTCCTATCCCAGCCCCAGCCATAACCCGCCGCGGTAAACGAGCGCCGATATGATAAACGCTGTCAAAGTGTTGAAACACATCGAAAAAAGTCCCCATCGCCAAGTAGATTCTCGGATGATACAGGTTACCGTTGGCAAACAGGGCGCGTATAACATAATAAAAATAATCAGTGAAAAAGCTTTTAGCGGGGTCCATGACAAGTCGGCTGCCAGACGGCTGCTCAGAGGTATTTGTTCCCCTCTTCCGGTCCGTCCAAGCGAGTAAGCGGTACCCATTGTCGATATGATAATCTCTTTTGCAGCAATCCCGGAGAGCAGAGCGACGTTGGTGCGCCAGTCAGATCCATTTACCGAGGTGATCAGAGTGAGCCCGGATCCTATTCGGCCCGCAATCGAGGTTTTAAGAGCTGCCTGGGCTTCCTCATTGTCAATCTCCTGAAGGCTGGCTTGGGAACCGGAACTGCCGGCCGGGTTTACCGCCGCCTCTGGTTTGAGTGGCGACTTTGGCTGCGTCGCCTTGCCGCCCGCAGACGTTCCGGCATCCGACAGCGGCTCTTTCACCCCTTGCGATGCGACGGCCAGGATGGACGCTCGTTCCTCATCATAGATTTTTCTCTCGGTCTCCGGAAGCCCGGGGAAAGACATCAGCGCCCAGAAGATAATCGAAACGGCAAGGATGATCGTGCCGGCTTTGCGGACATACTGCCACGCCCGCTCCCAGGTATGGATGAGCAGCCCCTTGAAAGTAGGCAAACGGTATGGAGGCAGCTCCAGTAAGAAAGGCGTGCTCGGCCCCCGCAGAATGGTCGAGCGGAACAGCTTTGCGATTAGCAGGGCAGCCACCCATGACAGGACGGTCAAAAGGAACATCACCTGAGCCTCTTTTGCCGGGAAAAAAGCCGCGATAAGCATGGCAAAAACGGGCAGCTTGGCCCCGCAGTTCATGAAAGGCGCGGTGATGAGTGTGGCAATGCGCTCGCGCGAACTTCTGAGCGTCCTGGTGGCAAGCACTCCCGGAACTGCGCAACCACCAGCGATCCCCCCCGAAATAATGTAAGCCATGACTGAACTGCCGTGCAGGCCGAATGTGCGGAAAACGCGGTCGAGCATATAGGCTACTCGAGCAAGGTAGCCCGTATCCTCAAGAAATGCGATAGCAAAGAACATGAACACTATCAGCGGGACAAACCCAAGGACCCCGCCAACTCCATCGATCACGCCCGATACGATCAGTGACTTCAAAGGCCCCGGCGGCAAGGAAGAGTCTGCGAATCTTCCCAGCTCTGAAAAGCCGGCTTCCAGCCATCCCACCGGAACCTTGCTGTATGTGAACGTGAATTTATAGACAGCGTAAATTATCAGCATCATGATGACGGGGCCGAAAAAACGATTGGTGAGCACCCTGTCAAGTTGATCTGAGAGGTAGAGCCGGTCGGCTTTGTGGCTCTGCTTGACGACCCCTCCTTTCAGCAGGGCGGAGATGAAGCCGTACCGGTGATCGGCTATAATGGCTTCAGGGTAGCTGTCCAGGGTTTTCTGAAGGTGCTTGGAGACCTGCCCGGCAACTTCCTCGAGTTTGCCGGAAAGAGTAGCATCTTTTTCTTTGCCTTTTCGAATTACCTCCTCGTCAGCTTCAAGGTATTTGAGCGCGGTCCATCGGGCCGGGAGCGAATCGGTAAGGAATGCGGCAGCCCGAATTTGCGCCTCCATCGTGTCGAGAACGGGATCGATATCGGGCCCGTAAGAGATGTGAAGCGGCTCCCAGACTGCATCTTTTTGGGCCAGTTGTGCCGCAGCCGCCAGTAGTTCCTCTTTACCCCTGCCTGTGCGAGCAACCGTGGGGATAGCCGGCAGCCGCAACCTGCGCCCGAGTTCTTCGCAATTTATTTCAAGTCCCCTCGCGGTTGCCATATCGACCATGTTCAAGGCTATCAGGACCGGAATGCCGAGCTCGAGGAGCTGGACGGTAAGGTAGAGATTTCGCTCAAGATTGGATGAATCGACTATATTGATAACCGCGCAAGGACGGTCCTGGATTAGAAAATTGCGAGCTACGAGTTCTTCCAGTGAATAGGCGGTCAGCGAATAGGTACCAGGCAGATCAACCAATCGGATTTGTCTGCCGTTTACCTGGCAGTATCCTTCCTTTTTTTCGACCGTTATTCCCGGATAGTTTCCAACATGCTGCCGCGCGCCCGTAATAGCATTGAAAAGCGTCGTCTTCCCGCAGTTCGGATTTCCGGCCAACGCGATCAGGTTTCCCCTCGGGTGATCCATCAGACTTCTTCCACCTCGGCCTCGATAAAGTCGGATTCGCTGTTGCGAAGGGTCAGGGTAAAATTTCTGAGCCGAATCGCCACCGGGTCCTTCAGAGGGGCACGGCCCTGTACTCTGAAAGGAGTTCCCGGAACCAGCCCCATGTCCCGAATGCGGCGTCCGATTTCACCGGACGCAGTAACCCGATGGATTGTTCCTTTCTGTCCCTTTGCCATTTTGCGTAAAAGAACAACGGCCATGTGCAAATCCTCTGTCTCACAGCAGAATTAGGGGCGCCTAACATTTGTCGCAAAAAAACGGCGCTCAAGACGCCGCCCACTTTTCCAGCCTTATGGGGAAGGGATTACAAGAATCTTGTCAGAAATACCTTTGCCCAGGCTCAGGACTCCTCCGTTCACACGAACACATCCGCTACAGAGCAAATCCATCTCGACTCCGGGATAAATTCCCAGCGCGGCCATCCGGGCGCACACTCCACGTTCCCCATGCACGCAGGCAACTTTGACCTTCTTTCCGGACTCGGCTTTGCAGAGAGGCATCAGGACGCACTCAGAACTTGACGGCCTGTCGCAACGCGTGCAAGGGTTGTTTTTCGCCGGGCTTAACATCATGGATCACCTCAGTATCAGGAGAACGATAATTAGGTATACCAAACTTTGCATACTGTCAACATCTTTTTTCGCATAACCGCATTGTTTTAAGGCACCCCAACTAATACATAAACAAGTGGATATATTTTTCATGGTCTGGCATGTAGGGGACTGATTTCTGTTCGAAAAGGAGGGATAATCTGCTCACTCGACACTATCCCTGCTCTGTCCATGACCAGGGGCGGGTCCCACAGCCCCGGTTTATTTGAGAAACTGCCCCATGGAGAATGGTTCCCCGATTCTGTGGGAGTACGCGGAAAGAATGATCGAATATGCAATCGAAAAAGGCTGGATTGGTGAATGACACATCGCGGGGTGTTAAGATTTTTTCACGCTCAGAGCGCGCTCCTGTCGATTCCGATATCCGCTGTCCGGCCTTCGCAAGGATAGTCTCCTGGCTTCTGTATGATTTTGCCATGTCCTGGTTTTCCATGGTCGTGCTCATCGCTTATTTCATTCTTTATTTCAAGGAGGTCATAGTCGGAGAAAAAGGTTACGCCGATTTCCTGTGGGGTGTGGCCATATCCACGGCCATGGCGGTCTCGGTCCTCCTTTCGCCGCTCCTGGGGGCAACCGCCGACGCAAGCGGAAAGAAAAAGAGCTTCCTAGTGGCGTTCTCAGGCATATCCATACTGAGCGTATTTGCTCTCTATTTCACAGGACCGGGCCAAAAAGCGTGGGCGGTATTTCTGGTAAGCTTCGGATATATGGGCTACACGCTGGCCATGACTTTTTACAATGCTTTCCTTCCGGAGATAGCCGCTCCTGGTTCCATCGAAAAGTTATCGGGAATCGGCTGGGGGCTGGGCTATATCGGCGGGCTTGCCGCCCTGGTATGCATGGCCTTCATGGTCCCGAATGTGGCCGGGGGGAAATCGATCCTTCTGCTGGCCGGAGCGGTTTACGGGATTTTCGCCCTGCCCTCTTTCCTCATTTTCAAAGACTCTCCGAAACGCAGCGCGACCCGAGGGGCGGCTATAAGTGAAGGATTCTCCAGGCTTATTCTGACTTTCCGGGAAATTCGCTCACTCAAAAATATTTTCATATTTCTTTTAGCCTACTTCTTCGTGAGCGATGCCATATCGACCGTGATCGTCTTTTTCTCCTCCTATACCGTTTTCACTCTGCAGTTCACCGTAAAGCAGAATTTCTTCCTCCTCATGCTTATCCAGCTATCCGCCGCAGCCGGGGCGGTGGGCGCCGGAGTGCTCGCGAACCGAATCGGAATACTGCGCACGATCGTCATCACGATCCTTATCTGGATATTGGCCCTGCTCGGGATAATCGCTTTTTCGAGCATCTCCGCCTTCTACACCCTTTCGGTTTGCGCCGGGTTGGTTCTGGGCGGGACGCAGGCAACAGCGCGAAGCTACATGGCGATCGAGGCCCCCGAAGGAAAGAAAGCCGAGTTCTTCGGATTTATGACCTTCAGTAGCAAGATAGCCGCGATCTTCGGTCCTCTGCTCTACGGGATCATATCGAGCCGGACCAACAATCCGCGCATAGCCTTGCTGTCACTTGAGGCACTGTTCGTCCTGGGGCTGATTTTCATGCTCATGGTCCCACGCGCTGATAACCGCAGCAGCGCAAAGAAAAACCCTGAATAGAGCTGTGCAAACCGTAGAATTCAAAAACGCCGCGCGGACAGTTTCACGCACCATCGAGAATTTCGGACGCATGATAATGCACCCTGGTGCTTGGCCGGACCAGGGGTTGTTAGGAATTACCTTGTGAACCCAGCCGGCATGGCCTCGTTTGGATGCGAGGAGTGATGGAGCGATCCAGATCGAGTTATCCCGTGGTACTATAGCATTCTATGTTTAAGCGTGTCGTTGACAGCCTGCATAAACCGGATTAACATGATTCAGATGTATCTATCAGATTACCAATCCGTGGCTTCCGGAGCCGCACTACCAGAGCGACCCGGCCGATGGGAGCAAGATGCCGTTTCCGGGCTTCGTTGCGCCTTTATCGAGCGAAAGTACAGTAAGAACAATCTTCCGACGGCCTCTCTGGAAGAAAGACCTCTCGCTCTTTCCAGACTGAGCTCGGGCTTTCGGATAAGTTGGAGTGGTCACGTCAGCCGCTCAAAGACGCACGAGGGAACCCGGGAACATTCAAGCGAAGGAAATGCACAGTGACTGTTGACGATACCTCTTCCGCGGCCGACGTGGTCAAGTCTGCCGGTAATTCGAATGATGCACCTGCCAAATCTGACGCCGTTGGATCTTCCGATGCTTCCAAGAGTTCTTCGACAAGTTGGATCGAACCAAAGGCAGATACGGCAGGTAAGCCCGTGACGTCCGTTGCGGAAAATACTGATGAACCTGCCCCCTCGCCTTCCATCGTCTCTTCCGGTTCGACTCCTTCTGACGAACCGATCGACGAGGTTGTATTTGAATCCACAGCCGATCCCGGGGCCATTGCTGCTGTCGCAGGAGGATATTACGCTACTCCATTCGACATCCTGGGTCTTCACTCTCTGCCCATCGCCGGCACCTCCGGGCTGGTTGTCCGCACCGTTCAACCACAGGCCCGATGCGTTTCCGTGGTGCGCTCCGGCACTGAGTATCCCATGAAGCGCGTGCATGCTGACGGGGTATTTGAAGCCGTCTTTCCGGGCGAAACCGCATTTTTCCGCTATGAGCTTTCTATTTCCCTTCCTGACGGTCGTACGTATCAGATCGAAGACCCTTATCGCTTCCCGCCGCTGCTGACTGAGTTCGATCTGCACCTTTTTTCTGAAGGCAATCACTTCCAGCTCTACGACAAACTCGGTGCGCACCTGGTCGTCCACGAGGACGTGTCAGGTGTACATTTTACGGTCTGGGCGCCCAGCAGCGAGCGGGTGAGTGTGATAGGTGATTTCAACCAGTGGGACGGCAGACGCCACCCAATGCGCCCGCGGGGGGCAACCGGTCTGTGGGAGATATTCATCCCCGGTCTGGTTCAAGGTGATCTCTACAAATATGAAATCAAGACCCGCTACAAGGGTTACACAGCGATAAAGTCCGATCCTTTCGGCTTCCTGTCCGAGTTGCGCCCCAAAACGGCTTCCGTTGTCTGGGACCTCGACCGCTACCGGTGGAACGATGCTGAATGGATGGCCTCGCGCAAGGAACGCCAGAGACTTGATGCCCCGATATGCGTTTACGAAGTTCATCTTGGTTCGTGGCAGAGGGTGCCTGACAAGGATTTGGGCCATCGGTGGCTTACCTACCGCGAACTGGCCGAGAAGCTGGTGCCCTACGTAAAGAAAATGGGTTACACGCACATCGAGCTCATGCCCGTTACGGAACATCCTTTCGACGGCTCGTGGGGCTACCAGACTATCGGATACTTTGCTCCTACCTCACGGCACGGGAATCCTGACGATTTCAGGCATTTCATGGACACGGCGCACCAGGCCGGACTTGGCGTGATCCTGGACTGGGTGCCTGCGCATTTCCCCAAAGACGCCCACGGTCTGTCGTTCTTCGACGGCACGCATCTTTATGAACATGCCGACCCGCGTCAGGCCGAACACAAGGACTGGCACACGCTCATCTACAATTACGGTCGAAACGAAGTGCGCGCCTTCCTGCTTTCCAACGCACTGTTTTGGCTCGACAAATATCACATCGACGGCCTGCGGCTGGATGCTGTCGCCTCGATGCTTTACCTGGACTACTCCCGCAAGCCGGGGGAGTGGATTCCCAACAAGCACGGCGGCCGCGAGAACCTGGAGGCCGTGAGTTTCATCAAGCGATTCAACCAACTAGTCCACGAACAATTTCCTGATGTGCTGACGTTTGCCGAAGAATCCACAGCCTGGCCGATGGTTTCACGCCCAACCTACGTTGGCGGCCTGGGGTTCGATCTCAAGTGGAACATGGGCTGGATGCATGACATGCTTGAGTACATTCACAAAGAAGCCATTCACCGCAAGTATCACCACAACCACCTGACCTTTTCGTTGCTCTACGCATTCAATGAAAATTTCATCCTGCCCTTCTCCCACGACGAGGTAGTGCACGGCAAGGGCGCGATGCTTTCCAAAATGCCCGGCGACTACTGGCAGAAGTTTGCCAACTTGCGCGCACTCTATGGCTTTATGTATGGCCACCCCGGCAAAAAACTGCTCTTCATGGGCAGTGAGTTCGGGCAATGGAACGAATGGAACCACGACGACCAGTTGGATTGGTTGCTGCTCGATTTTGAGTCCCACCGCAGCCTGCAGCAGTACGTGAAGGATTTGAACAGGATCTACGTTTCTGAGCCTGCGCTCCATGAGGTGGATTTCAGTTGGGAGGGATTCCAGTGGATCGACTTCCACGACGTGGACAACAGCATAGTCTCGTTTATTCGCACGGCCAGGGACCAGAACGATTCTGTCTTGGTGGTGGCCAATTTCACGCCGGTGGTTCGGAAGGGCTACCTAGTGGGGGTGCCTGCGCCGGGCTTCTACCGTGAATTGCTCAATAGCGACGCGGCATGCTATGGCGGCAGCAATACGATCAATTTCGATGGAGTATCCTCGGAATCTACGCCCTGCCAGGGCCAGCCGCACTTGATCATGCTCACTCTGCCGCCCCTGGGCGTAATCTTCCTTAAGCGTGAAGAAACTGCATGATCTAATCGGATGGTTTGAATCGGCAATAAGTCGATATCCCCGAAGAACTTTGCACTCTTTATATACAGATGGCGAATTGGGAGCAGAAAAATGCATATTATTCACGTCGCTTCGGAGTGTGCCCCGGCCGCCAAAGTCGGCGGCCTGGGCGATGTGGTCTTTGGCCTCAGCCGAGAACTGCAAATCCGCGGCAACCAAGTGGAAGTCATTTTGCCCAAGTATGACTGCATGCGCTATGACCAGATCTGGGGACTTACGAAAATTCTTCATGAATTGTGGGTGCCCTGGTGTAACGGAGCAATTCAGTGTTCGGTGTGGTATGGCGAGATGCATGGTGTGCGCTGCTTCTTTATCGAGCCGCACTCCCGGGACAACTTCTTCAATCGCGGCGGCTTCTACGGCTACCTCGACGAAGTGAAGCGCTTTACTTTTTTCAGCAAGGCTGCACTCGAGTTCTTGCTCAAGAGTAACCGCCGCCCCGACATCATCCATTGCCACGACTGGCAAACCGGAATCCTGCCGGTTCTTCTCTTCGAAATATACAAATTCGCCGGGATGTGGAATCAGCGGGTCTGTTACACCGTTCACAACTTCAAGCACCAGGGGACTACCGGGCAGGATGTGTTGTGGGCAACCGGTCTAAATCGCCCGGAGTACTTCATGCACTACGACCGCTTGCGCGATGAGTTCAACCCGGGCGCAGTGAACCTGATGAAGGGCGGCATTGTCTATTCGAATTTTGTGACCACCGTTTCGCCCCAGCACGCCTGGGAGGCACGCTGCAGCGACCAGGCTTTTGGCTTGGGGCGTATATTGCAGGTTCACCAGGGCAAGTTCGATGGAGTGCTCAACGGCGTAGATTATGACATGTGGAACCCTGAGATCGATCCCTACATCCCCGTTCGCTACAATATGGAAACCCTGCAGGACAAATATCGCAACAAAGACGCTCTGCGGGACCGGTTGTTGCTACGCAAGGATTTCAGGCCGATCATTGCCTACGTGGGCCGATTGGACACGCAGAAGGGGTTGCACTTGATCCGGCACACTCTGTTTTACTGCCTCCAGCACGATGTTGCTCAGATTGTGCTCTTGGGCAGCAGTCCGGAGTCCGGTATAAACGCCTATTTTTGGCAACTCAAACATCAGCTCAACGACAACCAGGATTGCCATCTGGAACTCGGTTACAGTGAGGAACTCTCTCACCTGATTTATGCCGGGGCGGATATGCTCATTATGCCCAGTCTCTTTGAGCCGTGCGGTCTGCCTCAGATGATCGGCTTGAAATACGGCACCGTCCCTATTGTGCGCTCTGTGGGCGGTCTTGTGAATACCGTGTTTGACCGGGACTACTCCGACAAACCGCCCCACGAACGCAATGGCTTTGTCTTTCACCAGACCGACAATCCTGCCGTCGAATCGGCACTATATCGCGCCGTCGGGCTGTGGTCCGCATATCCGGATCAATTCCGCGAGGTCATGCTCAATGGAATGCGGTACGACTACTCGTGGAATGGCCCCGCAGCGAAGTACCTGTCAATTTACGATTACATCCGGCACAAGTAGTACGCAGGCCATTGGAAGCATCCGGCTCTACTCGAAGCCAATGGGCGGAAATGAATACCTGTTAAGGGAGGAAATTATGCTTGATCGAACGAAGAAAGGAGCAGCTCAACCTTGACGTGTATAGTTACTAACTTATAGTGGAGTTCGTGCACTTTGTGGCATAAGATGATTTTTATCACGAGGACGAAACCCAGAGCCTTTTCATGCTTTCCTGATCTTGGTGATGGTTCTCCTCTATTGCTTTCGGATCGTCCGGGCTATGTATCATTGATGAGAGCGGCTTTCGTCAGCCGCCGTTGCTGAATTGAACCCAAAGAGTGAATGATTGACCATGAACGATTTGTCAGAACACGTTGACGGCCTTCCCAACATCTCCGGAACGGAAGGGTTATGCGAGAAGGCCATTTTAGCCAACCATGGCAACACAATCTATCTGCATGACAGCGGGATTGATTTTGGACGCGTCCGAAGCGCATGCGCCATTGCCCTGCACATGCACCAGCCGCTTATTCCGGCGGGCGGCGGGGATCTGCGCACTGCGGAAATTATTAGCAATCTCCAATACATGATGGACAACCAACAGATAGGTGACAACCACAATGCGCCGGTGTTTCTGTGGTGCTACAAGCGGATGGGCGAGTTTATTCCCCAACTGATGAACGAAGGCAAGCAGCCCCGTGTTATGCTGGAATATTCCGGAACTCTGCTGCACGGCCTGCGAAAGATGGGTGCACACGATGTGTTAGACAGTCTCAAAACGATCACCCTGAACCCTGACTACAGGCGTACAGTGGAATGGTTGGGCGCTCCCTGGGGGCATGCCGTTGCTCCTTCCACTCCTGCTCAGGATTACCGCCTGCATGTCAAGGCCTGGCAAAATCACTTTGCGGCTCTTTTCGGCCTCGAAGCGCTCAGCCGCGTTCGCGGCTTCTCCCCCTCTGAAATGGCTTTGCCCAACCACCCGGATGTGGCCTACGAGTTCGTGAAGACGCTGAAGGATTGCGGCTATCAGTGGGTCCTTGTGCAAGAGCATTCCGTGGAGCGGCCCGAGACCGGCCGGGGGCCGGAACAAAAACACATCCCGCATCGTCTCGTTTGCCGAAACTCCAAAGGCGAGACGGCGAGCATCATTGCCATCATCAAGACACAGGGCAGTGATACCAAACTCATTGCCCAGATGCAGCCATACTATGAAGCCGTGGGACTTTCCCGTTGGGAACTGGCGGGTAAACAAGTTCCTCCACTGGTCACGCAGATCTCCGATGGGGAAAACGGCGGGGTCATGATGAACGAGTTCCCATCCAAGTACTTTGAGGTCATTCAGGCGTCCAGCGGCTCGGAGGTCCCTGTGGTGAACGTCACTGAGTACCTGGAGTATCTGTTCTCGCTTGGCGTCAGGGAACAAGATTTGCCCGCCCTTCAACCCATTATGCAAAAGAGTATCTGGGAGCGTTTCAAGCCGGGCGATGGCCTGGAGAAGATGGATCTGGTAATCGAAGGGCTCAGGAAAGAAGATCACCGTTTTAATATGGAGGGCGGGAGTTGGACGAACAATCTCTCATGGGTGCGTGGCTATGAGAATTTGCTGGGTCCCATGGAAAAGGTCAGTTCCCTGTTCTACGAAAAAGTCATCCGGCAGCGCATCCCTACCGGTGAACACCGCTACCGCAACGCACTGTTTCATCTGCTGACCTCACAGACGAGTTGCTACAGATACTGGGGCCAGGGATTGTGGACTGAATATGGGCGCGAAATCTGTCGGCGGGCGGAGGATATTCTCACCCACGATTTCTAATTCGGGAAGTGATGCGCTAACGGAGTTTCCGGATGCCTGTTGTCAATGGATCCGGAGAAAGTATCCGTCCGTTTGCATCCCATGCGCTTGATCTGTCGCCTGCATAAACAGAATAATTTTTCTATGAGCGAACTTCCTGAATACATCAATGGCCTTCCCAATATCTGTGGCTCTGAAGGAATGATCGAAGAGACCCTCAGCGCCTCTCGCGGCAAGTCTGTGTTCTTGCACGAGAGCGGCACTGACTTCGGAAACGCTCGCGGTTGTTGCGCCATAGCACTGCATATGCACCAGCCGCTTATTCCCGCGGGAGGCCCCGGCAGGGGCAGCGATATGCGCCATGAGCCGTTGGTCGGCAATCTGGAGTTCATGCAAGAGAGTCCCTATGAGGAAGACCGGCACAACGCAGACATATTCCGCCGCTGTTACAAGCGGATGGGTGAGTTTGTCCCACAGTTGGTGGAAGAGGGCAAGAATCCGCGCGTTATGCTTGATTACACAGGGACCCTGCTCCATGGCCTGTGCCTGATGGGGGCTTACGATGTGATCGATTCGCTCAGAACCATCACCTGCAACCCGCGTTACCGGCGGTGCGTGGAATGGCTGGGCACAACGTGGGGCCACGCGGTAGCGCCCTCCACGCCGCATCGAGACTACCGCCTTCATATCAGGGCCTGGCAGCATCATTTCAGCGCCATTTTTGGCCGGGAGGCGTTGAGCCGTGTGCGTGGGTTTGTGCCTTCTGAACTGGCGCTGCCCAATCATCCCGACGCTGCTTATGAATTTGTGAAATCGGTCAGGGACAGTGGGTTCCTGTGGATGATCGTGCAGGAACATTCCGTGGAACGCCCGCGTGACGGTTGGGGGACCGAATGGCTGCATATTCCCAATCGTCTGGTTTGCCGCAATTCTCGAGGGGAACAAACCAGTATCGTTTGTCTCATCAAGACTCGAGGCAGCGATACCAAGCTCATTGGCCAGATGCAGCCGTATGATGAGGCTCACTTCCAATCGCGGTGGGACTATGCGGGACGAAAGATTTTGCCGATGGTAACCCAGATCTCCGACGGTGAGAACGGGCACGTCATGATGAACGAATTTCCGTTCAAGTATTTCCAGGTGGCGCACGAAGCCTCATGGACGGATGTGCCGCTTGTCAATGCCACCGAATACCTGGAGTACCTTTTTGCTTCCGGCTGGAAAGAGGAGGACTTTCCGATTGTCCAACCCATCCGCCAGAAGCGCATCTGGGACAGGTACAAGCTGGGCGAAGGCGCCGAGAAACTCAATCAGGTGATTGATGGTTTAGCTCAGGAAGACCCATACTTCCACACGGAGGGTGGAAGTTGGACGAATAACATCTCCTGGCTCTACGGGTATGATAACGTGGTCGAGCCGATGCTGGGGGCCAGCGCCCTGTTTGATGAGAAGGCAGTCGATGGAGGCGTTCCTTCATGGGAGCATCGTTATCGGAATGCCCTGTTTCACTTGCTGGCCGCGCAGAGCAGTTGCTTCCGTTATTGGGGGCAGGGTCGCTGGGCTGACTACGGAGTCGAAATCTGCCGCCGTGCGATCGAGATTCTGACGCACGACTTTGCATGAAATCAGTTTCAGGTTCAAGTTCCAGGTCTCAGGGGATCTCAAATGTCGCTCACAGCTTGATCTCTCTTCGGCATAGGCAAAGGAAATGGTTGTGCGGGAAAAACTCATTATATCCGATCCTGAGGTGATGGCGGGCCAGCCCGTTATTGCGGGGACGCGCCTCACGGTGAACGCGCTCCTTGAGAGCATGGCCGGAGGTGAGACGATCGACCAGATCCTCGAGGCCCACCCTTCGTTGTCTCGCGAAGGTATTGAGGCCGCACTGCGGTTTGCCGCTGAGACCGTGAGAGCGAGTTCGCCGGTTTCCGGCAGCGTGCCGCTTGAAATCTTCGGACCCCATTACGTGAATGTGAACGGGGAGCCGGGCATCGCCATTCGTGTCTTTGTGCCCGAGGCTCAGAGCGTGGCTATCCAACGGCAGGAAACGGCAGCCGCCGAACATGGGGTGGAAGGCCGGGGACAGGAATTCGAAGTACAGGGTCTTCCGTCTGAACTACATCCACCTCAACTCGAAGTCACGGATCTGCTCTCCGGTCTCGGCCAGCAGATGCAGCCTGATCCTCTCCTTCCTCCGGAATGCCTGAAGCCGGCGTTGTTCCCCATGGAGCGCATTCATCCCGAGGGCGTCTTCGAAGCTGTCTTTGCAGGTGAGACCGAGTTTTTCCCTTACCAGTTGGCCGTCACCCTCCCTGACGGCACCAACCATGTGACCCACGATCCCTACCGTTTTCCTCCCGTCCTCACGGATTCGCAACTCGGGCTGCTGCATGAGGCGGAGCATACCGCAGAAAGCCTCCAGCGCCTGTATGCCACCTTCGGTGCGCACCCGATCGAGCACGAAGGCATCAGCGGCATCCACTTTGTAGTGTGGGCTCCCAACGCTGCGCGGGTCAGCGTCGTTGGTGACTTCAACCGTTGGGACGGACGTCTCCACCTCATGCGGCCGAGGGGTGAATCCGGTGTGTGGGAACTCTTCATCGCCGGCCTTGCTCCAGGCGCTTTATACAAATACGAAGTCCAGTCTCGAAGCGGCGCCGTGGCGCTAAAGGCCGACCCATATGGTTTCGCTGCCGAACTGCGCCCCGCCACAGCCTCAGTCATATGGAACCTCGGTTCCTATCGATGGAACGATTCCGATTGGATGAACGGGCGCCGGCAGCGCCAGAAACCCAGTTCCCCCATCTCGATCTACGAAGTCCACCTCGGCTCCTGGATGCAAGCCCCTTCCACAGAGACGAATCCCGCGCGTTGGCTTACCTACCGCGAACTGGCGGAGAAACTTGTGCCTTACGTAAAGGAGATGGGTTATACGCACATCGAACTCCTGCCCGTTGCGGAGCATCCCCTCGACGGCTCGTGGGGCTACCAGTCTGTCGGATACTTTGCCCCTACCTCACGGCACGGGAATCCTGACGATTTCCGGCATTTCGTGGACACCGCCCATCAGGCCGGATTGGGCGTGATCATGGACTGGGTGCCTGCGCACTTCCCCAAAGATGCCCACGGACTGTCGTTCTTCGACGGCACACACCTTTATGAACATCCTGACCCACGCCGGAGCCACCAGCAAGACTGGGGCACGTTCACATTCAACTTCGAGCGCGCCGAGGTCTGCGCCTTTCTGCTCTCCAATGCACTGTTTTGGCTCGACAAGTATCACATTGACGGCCTGCGCGTGGACGCTGTCTCTTCCATGCTCTACCTGGACTATTCCCGTGGACCCGGCGAGTGGCTGCCCAATGAGTTCGGCGGGCGCGAGCACATTGAAGCCATAGAGTTTTTTGAACGATTCAACACCCTGGTACACCAACAATTTCAGGACGTCCTGACTTTTGCGGAGGAAGCTTCCACATGGCCGAAGGTGACAGGGCCTGGCGAGGATGGTGGCCTTGGGTTCGATTTCAAGTGGAACATGGGCTGGATGCACGACACTCTGAATTACTTCCGCAAAGACCCCCTCTACCGTTGCCACCATCACAATCTACTGACGTTTTCGCTCACCTATGCGTTCTCCGAAAAGTTTACGCTGCCCCTTTCCCACGACGAAGTGGTGCATGGCAAGGGCGCGATGCTTTCCAAAATGCCCGGCGACGACTGGCAGAAGTTTGCCAACCTGCGTGCTCTCTACGGCTACATGTATGGCCACCCCGGGAAGAAGCTCCTCTTTATGGGTTCCGAAATCGGCCAATGGAATGAGTGGAACTTCGAAAAAGGGGTGGAGTGGGCACTGCTTGACTACGATTCGCACCGGCGGTTGCGCGAATACGTAGCGGCGTTAAACCGGTTGTACGTCTCGGAACCTGCGTTGCACAAGGTGGATTTCAGTTGGGAAGGATTTGAATGGATTGACTGCGACCACGCAGAACAGAGTCTTCTCTCATTTATCCGGCGTTCCGCAAACCCTGATGAATTCATCATAGTGGCAGCGAACTTCACCCCCGTATTGCGCCATGACTGTCGCATCGGTGTGCCCAGTTCCGGCCGATATTGTGAAGTGCTCAACAGCGATGCGGCAATCTATGGCGGGAGCAATTTCGTCAATGCATCGCCCATAGCCGCCGAACCCGGCAAATGGCAGAGTCAGGCCTGTTCCATCAAGCTCACTCTGCCGCCTCTGGCGGTTCTGTTCCTGAAACCTGTCCTTTCGCCGCACGGTCTTTTGCAACAATCCTGATAGTTGAGCTTGGTTGGAATTTGTAGTTCACTTTGATTACCTGTTAATCTTGTTCATTCTGTCAAAGGCTTGTCTCTCCACGAGCTGTCTATGACCTGTCTTTGCGGTGAACGCTTGCGGATTAACCGCGGCTAGCAAGCCCGCTCAAGCCTTTCTGCAATCCATTGATTCAGGCTTTTACCTTCACGAAGGGCACTCACATATAACTTGCGGTGCAAGTTCGGTGGCAAGCGAAGCATCAACCGCCCGGAAAAAGGTTTGTCCGGTCCCTCACCTTTTTGCTCGCAAAACTCCAGGTAGTCGTCGACGGATTCTCGGAAAGCCTGTTCTATCTCTTCCACGCTCTTTCCCTGGAAAGTGACGACGTCCCTAAGATCAAGGACCTCCCCATGAAAGATACCTTCGGTATCGTCATATTCGACATGCCCTGTATACCCTTTATATGTCAGCATGGGTTTTGCTCCTCCAACTGAACACCAGCTTCAGTCAAAAACCGCCTCATAGACCTGATGGCCCCCTTTTCAGTCTCTTTCTGTGGGTGTGGACGATGAAAAACAGCACGAACCCCTCTCAAATACACACGCACTCTCGATCCCCTACCCTCGCTGAGCTCAGCTCCTAAAGCAAGCAGAAGGTTCTCAATGCCCGTCCATTCGATATCGGAACGGACAGGATCTTCAAATATGGCGCACAGTGTCCTCAGGTGCTTGCTGCTCAGTTTCATAGTGTCATTATATGACATCACACCAAAAAGAGAAACCGAGAATTTGAGGGTCCCGCGCGCTGATCGCCTCAGCCTATCATGTCCCCGCGGCATGATGAAACGGCTGATGAACCGCAGCTCAGCCCCTTCTGGGCATTCTGTGGCAAGAAGATTCGCCGCGCGGGACACCATGAAAAGGCGCCCCTTTTCGTTTCCCACTATCATGACCAGGGATTGGTGGAAATTAATTCGATCTACCTGTGCCGGAAGTCTGCGAGGCGTTCTTCAGCATTTGAATCATTCGCATCGGCAACTGGGCCGACTTCCCGTCCGTCGGGCGTAAACAACCAGATCCAATCGAAAGAACCACCAGCCAGAAAATATCGATGCTGCGTGACCAGAAGATGTCCGGCGTAATGACCCTGGCGGAGAATCTCAAGACTATTTCCCGGACAAACGAAATGTTCTACACCGGTTTTGACGTCTACGACATGCACCGCGGCCGATGTGACCCATGCAGCACTAAGAAAGTAGATGCGCTTGCCATCTCTGGAGAACTGCGGGTCACGAAAACCTGCCAGAACAGATTCCATCCTTGCCGCTGACAGTCCAATAATAATCCGTTTTGCTTCCGTGCCATCTACTCGGATGTCCCACAGTTCAGTGGTCTCTGTCGGCCCCGCCCCGGTCTCAATCGTCTTCCCCGGCGTCCGGCGAACGAAAGCGACCATTTGCCTGTCGGGCGATAAAGTGGCTTGTTCATCCTTTCCTGAAGTGGTTAATTGAACTGCACTTTTAGAAGAATCGGCCTTGACGAACAAATTGCCGCCCTCGACATAAAGAGTCTGGGCAGAAGCAACTATAGGCACGCGGACAAACATAAACAGAATTGCAAATATAATTCCTGTTCGCACTTCTCTCCTCGTGAATCGTTCTGCCGGACGCCTCGAGAGGCTTGGTCTCATGAAATTGGTAAAACTTCCACTTCTCACACCCCTAGTTCAGCGTCCAACAGTTAGCGCTTCCGTTATGTCAAGAGCGTAAGTGCGATCCTTTTTTTATCCTTCCTGCTCCCTGCTTCCCGCTCCATGCTCCTTGCTCCCTGCCCCACAACGGCCTCATGGCATAAAGCGTGCCTCCCCGAGTTGAAGAGAGGCTTTTACAGTGGGAATCCGGCTGAGAATTTCACCTCCTTTGACGCTGTGTACGACTGCTCCCACATGTTTAGGCACGGGTTCCAGCCACGGCTTCTTCGCAAGGGCGAGCCCCATGTCTGCATGGCCGGCGGCGCGGCGCTCCGCGATGGAGGGCCGTGAGAATTCGGCATCGCTTTGCGAAATTTGGTCGGAGTCCGGATGATAGATGATGTGAACGATATCCATCTTTGCCTTACTGATTTGGGCGAGCGCATCCTGAACTGCGGGTTTGCGAAGCGCCTCGTCAGGGAGATGGCTCGCCAACAGGCCGAGGGAGTGCCGCAGATTCCGCCTTCTCGCGGTGGCTTCAATTTGTTGGGTCGTGCGGCTGGCATACTGGATCTGCTTTTGACGCCAGAACACCTCATCCATCGTCTGCGGGGCCGGCCCATGGGCATCCCATAAATCTATCATGAAAACCAGGAGGCGCCCTTCCGGATCGTCATCAAGGATCGCCTCCAAGGGAGTATTAGAAACGCAGCCCCCATCCCAGTAGGGCTCGCCGTCGACCTGTACGGCCGGAAAGCCGGGCGGCAGAGAACCACTCGCCATCACATGCTCGGGCGTCAACTTCCTGCGAGTATTGTCGAAGAACACCATGCCGCCCGTCCTCACATGGGTCGTTCCGAGACTCAAACGGACTTTCCCGGAATTGACGGTCTCGAAATCCACTAATCGCTCCAGCGTGGACCGAAGCGAAGTGGTGTCGTAAAAACTAGTGGCTCCGGGCGTGCCTGCGCGCGCGCAATAGGGGTTCGGGAAGCGAGGGACAAAAAAGTTCGGCTGTCCGAACAGGAGCGCTTCCATATAGCTTCCCATGTTATAGAGCTTGCGAGATTCCCCGCTTAACTGCTGCACTCCCCAATCGCCGGCCCATGAGATCTCCTTCCACAGTTCTTCCAGCTTCTGCATGCGATCTCCCGGCTGGTTACCGGCGATGACGGCGGCATTGATGGCGCCGATAGACGTTCCCGCAACCCAATCCGGCAGATAGCCCGCTTCCTCCAATGCCTGGTATGCCCCGATATGATACGCACCCAGTGCTCCCCCGCCTTGAAGGACGAAGATGACACGAGGCATGGCATCGGCTCTCTTGACGGAAATCTTCTCCTTGCTTGCCATAAGTGTACCTCCCTTTTAGTTAGGATTTGGTCATCCTTACCGAGGACGGCGCGCACAACAAGCTTGAGACAACTGCATCAGGGTTCGGCTCTTTCAGCCGACTTTCAAATTCTTCAAGCTAAAGTTGGAGAGAAAATGGACCCGGTAGATTCATATGTTGCATCCTTACCGGTTTGGAAAAAGTATGGAATGAGATACCTCTCGGGCGTACTGTCGTGGTGCTTTAGAAACCGCTTTTCCTGGGAAAATTCGCCGCGCTTGGCTTGTCTGTGCACTCGAAAGGATGAATTAATGGCAATATAATAAGATTACATCGCGATGGAGTCAATCTACACGGGAGAAGGTCAATAGGTGAATAGGTGAATAGGGAAAAAACTCACCTTCCTGCTCCCCGCTCCCTGCTTTTAATCCTGTCAATCCTGTTAATCCTGTCAAAATCTTTCCGCTACCTGCTTCCCGCCCCTCTCCATCACTCATCATTCATCACTCTCCCCACCTCCCGCCCTTACAAAACTTTACATTAATCGCCAGTAAATTTACTCACCTTTAATGGATGACTTGCCGATATACGCATTGGCCACTTGCCTGCCGAGTCCGAAAACTTCCCGGGCACACACTCGAGTAGATAGATGGAAGTTGGCTTACTCATGGATACCCGGCAGCAGGTGTACACTGGCAGCGGATGGGAAAGTTCTCTAACCTGATTCATCATAACGAGGAGGCACAGAATGTCAGTGAGTGCTGTTTCTTCAACTGACAGTTCCTACCAGACGAATTTGCAGACGGGTTTCACGCAGGTGCAGAATGATTTCAACCAGCTTGGACAGGCTCTGCAGTCCGGCGATCTTGCGGGCGCCCAATCGGCATTTGCGACGTTGCAGCAAGACATGCAAAATGTCAGTCAGAGTCAGAGTCAGAGCGGACAGCAGCAGAGTAATTGGAGCGCGCTTGCGAGCGCTCTGCAATCCGGCGATCTCGCGGGGGCACAACAAGCGTTTGCAGCTCTGCAGACAAACCATCATCATCACCACCACCACTCCGGCGGTTCTCAAGGCACTGGCAGCGACTCGGATGGCAACTCCACGATAAACAGCGATTTCAACACGCTTGCACAAAGTCTCCAGTCGGGTAACCTCAAAGGGGCTCAACAGGCATTCGCGGCGCTTCAGCAAGACATTCAAAGTATTGGCCAGACACAGGGCGGGCAGCAGACCAGCCAGTCCAGTCAACAGACCAGCCAAACCGGTCAGCAGAGCAATCCTTTAAGCACGCTCGCGAATGCCCTGCAGTCGGGCGATCTTGCGGGAGCACAACAGGCATTTGCGACACTTATGCAGGACGCACAGTCCGCTGCGGCTAACTTCTTCAACAGCTCTCAGACCAACGGCAACATCGTAAACCTTACTGCTTGATTTTCAGAGGTTGGCTGTCGTTCAGGCGCAACCGGGCGTCCACTCCCCGTTAATTGCAGCCAGGCTGAAGAAGGCCTGACTGTAAAACCCACCTTATGTTTGCTGCTCTATTTGACAAAGGAGCAACAGTAGTCAGTAAGCCTGGTAACCCTCAGTTTGAAGCTGGAGTTGGCGGCCACCTCAAATGTTTCTCCGTCCCTCACGGCTCTCCACTTAACGGCCCCCGGCAGGAGTACATCGAGATCGCCTGCAAGGATTTCCATGATCTCCTTTTCGGAGGTATTGAATTCATAGTCGCCTGGAAGCATAATGCCGAGAGTTTTCCTTGAACCATCCGCAAAAATGATACTCCGGCTGGTTACTTTTCCGTCAAAATAGACATTGCCCTTTTTGATTACCGTTACACTCTTGAATTCCGCCACCCTCTTCTCCTTTCGATTCACACGTTCACCCGCCGGACACGCCTACCGGACCCAACATGCGGGGTCCGTACGCCGCGCGGCCGCGCTCCGGGCCTATACAAGCCCGGACGGCGCTGAGGCTGTTTGCCCTGCGCTTTCAAGGCCCTTTGGACAAACTGAACCTCAGAGCTTGGCCTGTGTACCATGTTCTCGGGAACTATCCTGCTCGTAATTCTGAGTTGCTGAACACGCTGCGCGCCCTGTGAGTACCTCATAGGTTTCCCGAGGCCAATCCGGGCCATGTTCCGCTGAACGGCCACGGCAGAAATGCTGCGTCTTGCGTTTGGGGCAATCATCCGGTTGCGGTTTATCCTGTCTACCACAGCCTGGTGGGGTTTTGCGGACAGATGGGCCAGGTTGATATCAAAGATGTGGCGGTTCCGCATCGAGCTGTAATTGGGGATCACCCTGTCGTTGATAACCGGCGCGGCCCTGTAATTGTTGATAATGGCGGTCCGGTTGATATTAGCGGCCCTGACGCCGGTGTAGCTGTTCACGCTGTAGAGGCTGCCCCGGGGAACGACAACCGCATGGCCGGCGTAAGCCAGCCCGCCGATGCCGATACCGGTTCCGCCTCCTCTTGTTCTAACTGTGAAGCTCCCTGGCCCCCAATACCTATGGGAGTAGTACTTCTCGGCGGGCGCGAGCGGGACCCAGCCGACGTCCGTGTCCGAGTGGATCCATGAGACTCGTCCGGGATACCAGCACACGCATCTGCCTATGTTGCCGGCCCTGACCTTGACAGGAGGCGCCCAATACCAGGCCGAGTTTACAAAAACCCAGTTTCCATAATGGTGCGTCACATAGCCGAACGATTCCTCGGGAATCCAGACATTATCCCGGTACCACACCGTCCACCTGCCGGCCGTGAATGGCTGCCAGCCGGCGGCAACCCCCGTCGGGCGCCATAGCTTTTGGTACCGGCCTTCATAGTAGACCTTCTCCCACCTGCCGTCCCGGTCGAGATCGTAAGCATCATCGCGCAACTCAGCCGGCAGGTTATCGATTGACTCTCCCTTGACCTGCACCCTTTGTGTCCAGAGTTCTTCCCGTTTGAGGTTCCATTCATCCCAGGCGGCGTCCACCTGCCCGTCTCCCTCAACGGCCGCCTTGCCATCCGAGATTATGGAAGCGCCCCCGGCTTCGACCCCATACCGCGCTCCGCCCTCTCCGAGGACTAAGTCAACGGAGCCGTTAAGGCTTATTACCTCGGCCGAATCATCCCCCACATAGAGGTCAAAGGCTGTGCCGGGCCGCGCAAACAGATACCCGAAAGGTGTCGTCGCCTTGATCACAGCCTTTTGACTTTTGTTGTAGAACCTGACAGTGCCTGATGCAACATCGATTTCCGTCAAGTCGTCACGCAGGACTATAAGCTGTATCTGGGTATCGCTTCCCGTTCGCACCCATACTCCATTGGGCAGCTTGAACTCCGCCTTGCCCGTATCACTGGAATAGACGGCATCTTCGAGCCCGAAGGGTGCATCTTTTACAGTGGCGACCCAGTCCTGTTCATCATAAACATACCGCAGAAGCTGACCATCGATGAAAGTTATGCGGCCCACAAGCGCAGGTCCTTCGGGGTTCCCGGCCTGTGCGCAAACAGCGGGCGCCCACACCACGGCCAGGATCAGTCCAAGCGCAAGAGCGCTCAATCTTCTCATTCCGTTCTCCTGAATACCGAGAATCAAACTCCATTTGCCCAAGGCGATCAAGAACAGCTGTCCGCTAAAAATCCTGGCGATGTTCGACATCTCCTCCCAAGACTTCCAAGGTGTTAAACCAATACCGATTGAGTTGGTTTGCGCCTTTGAAATCCGGATTTTAGGATAGGTATGAGCTAAGACGAAGCAAGCTAAGAAAAAGTCTAACAAATGCGCCGATTATCCTATCAAAATGCGCATATCACAAAAACTATGAAAGGTCGAGCGACACAGTAATTTTGTCCCCCTTCAAGGATAGACAGAGGCGCATGAATTTTTCGTCATTTTTGGAGAGATGAGATCCATTCCGTCTGTAGCGCCGTCTTCCATGGCTGCGCTTGGACTTTGGGACTTCGCCGGAACAGGTTCGCCGTGATGCGCAAAATTCCTCTTATTGTCAAAAAAGCCGATTCGAAGTATAAGGACGCACACGTCTGAATCCTTTTTGAAAAATTCAGTTCATACACTTGAAAGGAAGTACATGCGAAGAAGTTTTTTCTTCTGCCTGTTGCTTGCACTCACTTTAGCCTTTGTTATGATTTCTTCGGTTGCGCCGATCGATGGTGTTGCCAAGAAAACAAAAATGCAATCCGATGACGAGAAAAAGAGCGGTGCCCAACAATCGGGCGCCAGACAAGGGAAAGAGGAAGCAGCCAAACGCGCCGGGACGGCAGCGGATATTTCGCCCGGCCGGATAAACGCGCGGTCGGCGATCCTTGTGGAAATTTCGACCGGAACGGTGCTTTTTGAACAAAATGCCGATGAACCTATCGAACCGGCTTCTTTTACCAAGATCGCCTCTCTTTACCTGATTTTCGAAGCAATTCAGCAGGGCCGGATTCACCTGAACGACGAGGTCTTGATCAGCCAGGAGGCTTGGCGGACCGGCGGCTCGAAGATGTTCGTCGGGATTGGGACACGTATTCCCCTCGAGGACATCATAAAAGGCATAGCCGTGGTTTCGGGCAACGATTCCTGCGTCGCGGCGGCGGAACATTTGAGCGGGAGCGTTGACACTTTTGTTGATGCCATGAATCGTAAAGCCAAAGAACTGGGAATGACCCAAACCCGGTTCCTCACTCCTAACGGATTGCCCGCTGAGGGTCAGATTACAACCGCCAGAGACATGGCGACCCTGGATACGGCTTACTTGAAGGCATTTCCGCAAGCGCTGGCTTACCATTCCATGAAGGAATACGTCTACAACAACATCCACCAATACAACCGGAATCACCTGCTGCTCAAAGATCCGACGATCGACGGCCTGAAAACGGGATATATCGCAGCTTCAGGATACCATCTTTCGGCCACCTCCAAGCGCGACGGGATGCGGCTCATCGCCATCGTTATGGGCGCCCAGAGCCCCCCGATTCGTGAGAGGGAAGCCCTTAAGCTTCTGAACTACGGATTCAGGCAGTTTACTCTGGTCCAACCGTTCCAGGAGGGCCAGGCAGTCGCAAAAGCCCGTGTCTGGAAAGGACAAAAGGACGAAATCGAGATTTATCCTGGTGAAAACCCTTCTTTTCTTATCCAGCAAAGCCAGAAAAACCTGCTGAAGTGGGAGATACACGCGCCTCCCGATGTAACCGCTCCAATCAAGTCAAACCAGCAAATGGGCGAGATGGTTTTCCTGGTATCCGGCCAGGCGAAGCGAACCGTAGCACTGGTCAGCAGGGAGGACATTGCGCTCGGAGGCTGGTTCAAAAGGATCTGGCAAACGGTGGCAAGCGTCCGTACAATTGACTGGAAATGGCTAAGCTCGGCTCTGGGCGCCATAGCCATTGTGGCTATTCTTCTCATGTTCCTGGCCGGCCGCAAATCTAAAAGGAAGTTTGCAAAGTAGTAACCGTATCATGATTGTGTGCGCAAAGTTCTGCAAATTGTGAAAGCTTAAAAGAGCGGGGGAAAGTTTCCCCGTCGATCTCCAGGCTCCGCCAGGCGCGCGCGAAGACGCGCGCGGCCGAGCGCTAGGCGCTGGCGGCGGTTGGCCGAAGGCCCGCCTCGCGGAGCGTCGAGATTATGAGCCGCCCAGCGGCGAAGGGGGTGTGGGGGGCGCAGCTCCCCACGCTTTTCCGAAAACGTTGGACTGTCTTGAAGAGGAGGACAGATTTGGAAAACCTTTTCAAATTTTTCGTCCCCGTACAGGTTCGATACGCGGAAACAGACATGCAGGGGCATGTTTTCTTCGGCCACTATTTCACCTATTTCGACCTGGGGCTGACCGAATACCTCAAGGCAGCCGGTTACGACTATAGTGACTTTTTGGGCGAAGACCTGGATTTTTTTTATGTCCAGGCGGATTGCCAGTACAAGGGGCGGGCTTTTTTCGATGATACTCTGCACATCCACGTACGGGTGAGCGATATAGGAAACACCAGTTTCACCTTCGAATTCTCCATATTCGAAGAATCTGAAGGCCGGCCGATTGCCACGGGGCATATAGTTGCGGTGGTAATCAACAGGGACACCCGCGAACCCGTCCGCGTGCCCGATCGCTTGAGGAAAGCCGTCGCCGATTTTGAACACTTAAACGGCTGATGTGCCGGATGTTTCGCCAGGCATATGACTTTTATCCAGCGTGAGCCCCTATGCCATTTGTTTCAAAGACCGATCAGAGGGGGTGTGAAACAGATTCGCGCCCCTGCGGTGATGTGCCTTCACAGCCTGTAGAATCAGCAATCCGGAAAGAGTTGCTTATCGAAGCAGACGGAATAGATCTTTCGGCGGTGATACACCTGCCCGGGAAGGTCCCTGCGCCGGTGATAGTCTGCTCTCACGGCCTTTTGAGCGCCAAGGAAAGCCCAAAGTTCGTCGCCATATGCGAGACAATGAGCAAAGCGGGCTTTTGCGCCCTTCGGTTCGATTTTTCAGGGTGCGGGGACAGCCCTCCGAGGCCCGCAAGGAGTCTTGTCGAAGCAAGGATGTGCGACCTTGAGGCGGCAATGAGTTTTGCTCTGAAACAGCCATGGTCGGACGGACGCATCGGGCTTCTGGGGTCGAGCTTTGGCGGGTTCCTTTCACTTCTTGCCGCTACCCAAAGCCCTGAACTGATTCGAGCCACCGTGTGCTGGGCAACTCCTTTAGACGTCGGCGGAATTCATCTGGATCCGGAGCATCTTGACGAACTGCGAACCATTTCCCCGGACGGCTTAAGTCTCGGCTCTCCAATAAATCTGGATTCCCTGGGCAAGGTTGGACGCGTGCTGCTGATTCACGGGCAATTGGATGAAGTCGTGCCCTGGAGAGATTCGGCCCGGATTTATGAGCGCCTGAACGACCCGAAGAAGCTTCTGCTCATGCGAACCGCAGACCATCGGATCAGTGACGATTCATGGCGCAACAGGGCAATTCAGGCCAGCGTAGAATGGTTCTTGACTTATATTAAATAATACTAAAAGTTGCGTTCAAATCAGGTGATTTGGGAGGGCATGAAGCCCTCCCTGGCTTACTTTGGGGCAGATCGATGGGGGCGGGGTTTTTCTACGTCAAAAAGGTCCCCGCCCGCTCTTGAACGCAAGTTGGTAAGGAAGTCTTAGCGTTTTCCGAACATGCCCTTTACAGCCGGTGGGCGCCGGTCAGTCCATGGCCTCGCCGCCTCAAGTTGAGCGGCAAGACGGAAAAGGGTCGCTTCGTCGCCAAAGCGCCCGATGAAATGGACTCCTATCGGCAGGTCATCGGAATTCCAAAAGAGCGGCACCGACATGGCAGGTTGCCCGGTGGCGTTGCAGATAGGTGTAAAGGGCACGAACTCACTCGAACGGCGAAATCCCGCCAAAGGATTACCAGGCTGAGAATCGAAAGTGCCAAGGGGCACAGGAGGTTGGGCAAGCGTCGGCGTAATCCATACGTCGTAATCAACAAAGAAACGGCCAACCAGACGCCCTATGCTTTGGAGTGTCTGCACACTCATTATATAATCGACGGCGGTGAACCGCTGTCCCATTTCATAGAGCCCCCAGGTTAACGGCTCTACCCAGTCCGGTTTTGGAGTCTGTCCAGCCCGACCAGCTATGCGGCTCAAAGTCGCTGCACAATCCGCCGTCCATAGCGTAGCGAAGGCCTTAGCCACCTTCTTTCCGTCCAGCGCCGGGGCTGCCTCCACTACTTCGTGCCCCAGATCGGCACATAGCGCGGCTGCATCTTGTACTGCACGGATGCAGTCAGGATGTATTGAAACGTCGGTCAGGGCTGCCGTGCTGAAAGCGATGCGGAGCCGTCCGGGGTCAGCCCCCACTTCCTGAGCGAATGGGCGCAGCGGCGGAGGCGCCCAGTACGGGTCGCCGATATCGGGGCCAGAAGTGGCGTCGAGCAAAGCGGCGCTATCGCGCACCGAGCGGGTGACAGCGTGTTCGACCACCAATCCATTTGTGATGTCGCCAAAATCAGGACCGAGAGGATTGCGCCCTCGGGTGGGCTTTAAGCCAAAGAGTCCACAACACGAGGCAGGAATGCGGATCGATCCGCCACCGTCATTGGCGTGAGCCATTGGAACCATGCCGGTTGCCACCGCCACCGCCGAACCCCCGCTGGAGCCTCCGGGTGTCCGTCCCAGGTCCCATGGATTATGACACGGTCCGAAGAGACGGGATTCCGTGGTTGGCAGAAGGCCGAATTCGCACAGGTTGGTCTTTCCCAGGATGATCAGTCCGGAGCGTTTGAGCCTGACTACAAGTTCGCTATCGTGATCCGGCACGAAATCACGCAGCGCCGCCGATCCTAATGTCAATCTCACGCCCTTGTAAAAGGCAAGCAAGTCTTTGAGAAGAAAAGGCACTCCGGCAAATGGTCCATCAGGCAGCTTGCCGGCCGCAGCGGCAAGCGCCTGCTCATACATTGGCGTGACGACTGCGTTCAGCGTCGGGTTCAAACGTTCAATGCGCTCAATCGCCGCTTCTACCAGTTCTACGGATCGCACTTCCTTCCGGCGAACCAGCTCAGCCTGCGCGGTAGCGTCAAGAAATGCAAAATCGCTCGGTTCTGCCATGATTCGTTCTCCTCCCTTAATGAACTGCGCAAGCCGGTTCCCCAAAAAATAAGATTGTCGATGCTCCTTAAACTGAACTTAGTCAGGCCAGTGGAGGCAGGCATAACAGCATATCATAGACGGGATATTGAACGCACGAACCTTTCCCTCCCTAACGGATCAATTACCCTTACCGCATTTTTCTTCTTGCATAATATAGAATTATGTTCTATATAGAATTATGTTCTACTTTTACTGGAGTGCTTGCATGAGGCGATCCTTTGCTGAGGCCGCCGCGAGCAGAGAACGCCTGCCTCGAAAGGAGGGAAGGATGCTATGGCCCATAAAGTCACTGAACGGCGGCAGCGCAACGAGGTTGCGCGTTCACGTCTGCTGGATGCGGCACGTCAGTTGTTTATGCGCCAGGGCTATGCTGTGACCACAATGGCACAAGTGGTGCGTCTGGCCGGGACCTCCATCGGAAACTGTTACTTCTACTTTCCCGGCAAGGAAGCTCTATTGCGAGGGGTCGTAGTGGATTTTGCTCAGAGGATTGCCCGGGAAATTGATGCGGCTGCCGCTACTGCACCTCCTGGCCCGGCTCAATTGGCGATCGCCCTGGCGCGCGGTGTGGAAATTGCTCTGGAGCAGAAAGAACTGGCCCGTGTGCTGCTGGTGGAGACAAGACAGCCCGAACTGCGCTCGCTGGTCCTGGAATACTTCGCGGCGCGGCTGCCGGACTTCCTGGACGAAGGGGGAGTAACAAACCTTTCCGCTGAACGGAGATTGGTCGTACTGGCCTACCAGGGGTCCGTTTTCCAATTGTTGGAATCTGTCGTGACCGGTGAACTTCAGGAAGACGCCCGGACACTGGCGCGTTTCCTTATCCGGTGGAACCTGCAGGCGCTGGGACTGACCCCGGAAGCCGTCGAGCAAGGGTTGGCGGCCCTCGATACGACGAGCGGCCCTGTGGATACAGCAGATGCGGAACCTGCCTTCTAACGTCGCCATAACATGCAGATAAAAGGAGCAAATGTGATCATGACAACTGATTTATTTGCCGAGGCTCAAGGAAATGCCCCGGGCAGAGCACGTTTGATCGGACGCCGCATTCTCGTGGTTGGAGGCGGACAACAGACCTATGACATGCCGGATGCGCCAATCGGCAACGGACGTGCCATGAGCATCCTTTGCGGACGTGAAGGCGCGATGGTGGCCGTCGCCGATCTCAATACCGGCGCGGCTGCCGAAACCGCCCATTTGGTCGAAGCTCAGGGTGCTAAAGTGCTCCCGATGACGGTCGATGCCACCAACGAGGCCGAGGTTCAACACATGATCCGGACCGTTGCCGGGCAATTCGGCGGTTTGGATGGATTGATCGTAAACGTGGGCATGGCCCGCGGACTGAGATTAGCCCAGACGAGTGTCGCCGATTGGGATTGGGTGTTTGCCTTGAATGCACGAGCTCACTTCTTATGTGGCAAGCACGCATTGCCGGTTATGGAGCCGGGAGGCGCCATCGTGTTCATTTCCTCAACGGCGGCGGTTCTGCCTTCGACCAGCGACGCTCCCGCGTATGTGGCTTCAAAGGCTGCGCTCGCAGGACTGAACGTATACGTGGCCAAGGAGGCAGCCCCGAAAGGCATCCGCGTTAACCTGGTCGCTCCCGGCCTCATAGACACATCGTTAGGGAGGCTGGCCACGCTCGTCCGTCCCGATCGAGCTCAGACACCTATCCCGCTGGCTAGGCAAGGAACGGCCTGGGATGTAGCGTACGCGGCCGTCTTTCTACTATCGAATGAGGCGAGCTACATTACGGGACAATCCATCGTCGTTGACGGAGGACTCTCCGCCATTCGTTAAACGACTCTCAAGTCATGGAGAAAAAGGAGGAATTCACTTTGGCGCGTTTAAGCTATCCCGATCCGGCACAGTTGTCGAGCGCGACCCAGTGGGTGCTGGCGCAACTTCCCGTCCCGCTGCATATTTTCCTGATGCTTGCCCACGCTGAGACCGCCCTCGGCCCCACATTGCTTTTGGGCAAGGCCATCCTTGGAGGCCAGGAATTGGCGCCCCATCTCCGCGAGATGGCCATTCTGCAGGTGGCCAAACAGGCCGAGGCCGACTACGAATGGGTCCAGCACGTACCCATTGCCAAGGCCGCAGGCGTTACGGACGAGCAGATTGCCCTCGTGGAGCAAGGCAGTACCGAGGCAGCGGCCTTTGACCCGCTCATGAAGCTGGTCCTCCATGCGGCACAGGAAGTCGTGGTCGGCCCTTTTCTTTCCGAGGAGACCTTTTCCGCATTGCAGGCGCACTTCCCACCGCGCCAGATTGTGGAGCTATTGCTGAGCATCAGCTACTACCTGATGATGGGCCGACTCATGACGACTTTGAAGATCGATCTGGATCCACCTTCAGGCAATGCCGTCGTAGAGGCGGCAAAAAAATAGGAATTGTCCCATCCCCCGGCGAACCATGCCGGGCCTAAGCGTGCTGTTCTTAACCCTATTTGAAAATAAAAACCTAATCCTTGTAAGAACACATCGCGGAGGCTTAATATATTGAAGAGTAAACACATTGTGCTGGGAAACCGTCAACTTTTCATAAACGAATGGAGATTTCCAAATTCTTTCTGAAAGGAAGCCGATGCGATTTCCGCCAAATATCAACAGAATTCTGACCTCTTCAACGATGGGCCTCCTTTTTCGGATTTTAATCCTGTCACTGCCGATGATGCTCCTGCTCTCATCCTCTGCCCTGGCTCGGCAGGCAGAAATAAATCTCACCATTCTGCACGTAAATGACACCCACGGACATATCATTCCGTACCAGGACAAGAGCGCTGATCCCGAGCGGCCGGTTGGCGGGGCCGAGTATCTGGCCAAAATGATTGAACGAGAAAGGGCTTCAAATCCGGCTGGAACAATCCTTCTATCGGCGGGGGATATGTTCCAGGGAACTCCGGTATCAAACCTGTTCCACGGAAAGCCGGTAATCGAGATCATGAATTATCTGCACTACGATGCCATGGCTCTCGGAAATCATGAATTCGACTGGGGACAGGACGTCCTCAATTCAATTATTTCGTCGGCGTCTTTTCCGGTGCTTTCGGCAAACGTCTTCAAGCGCGGCGGCCAACATATCCAGGGAGTGAAACCTTATGTAATCCTGAAAAGGAAAGGTGTTCGAGTCGCAGTAATAGGCATCACCACCCCCGACACCTACTACACCTCAAAGCCCGGCAATCTTACCGGTCTCACATTCGTTCACCCTGAGAAGGTCCTGCCCGCTATAATCAGGCGGGTCCGGGCGCAAGGGGCCTCAATCGTCATTGCGCTCACCCATGACGGGCTGGACTCAGACCGGGAACTGGCAAGGAAAGTCAGGGGAATCGACATCATAGTGGGAGGGCATAGCCATACGGCCATAAAGGACCCGGTGATCGAATCGGGCACGGTAATAGTGCAGGCAGGCTCGAACGGGATCTATCTCGGGGTCATGAACATCACTTTTGACCAGGCGAACAAAAAGATCCTCAGCTATACACGCAAGGACGAACTCCGGCTGGTTTCACCCGCATCGGGCGCTCAGCTCGATCCAAATGTCGCCCGGATTGTCGATAAGTATGAAGCACAGGTAAGGACCGAGTTTTCAAAAGTGATCGGCACGGCGGCAGCCGATCTTACCAGGGACTCTACGAGGGAAAGCGACCTTGGCGACGTCGTTACAGACGCCATGCGCGACACCTCCGGCGCTCAGATCGCCTTCCAGAACGGAGGCGGCATCCGGGCCGATATAATGAAGGGACCGATAACGCTGGAGGCGGTATTCACGGCCCTGCCGTTTGACGATAACCTGATATTGATGGATCTGACAGGAGAGCAGATCAGGGAGCTTTTGGAGAAGAGCGTTTTATCGGAACATATGCTCCAGGTTTCAGGGATACAAATCGTTTATGATCTGTCCAAGCCCGCGGGAGCGAAGGTGACCTCGGTAGAGGTGGAGGGCAAGCCATTGGCGGCCGGGGCAACCTACAGAGTTGTGACAAATGATTTTCTTGCCGCAGGAGGCAACCAGTTCAACATTTTTAAACAAGGCCGAAATGTCTCTGTCGGAACACCGCAAAGGGACGCCGTGGCCGACTACATACGCAAGGATTCGCCGATAAATGTACAGGTACGGAACAGAATCACTTTCATAAACTGACCTTGAGCCAGGGCAACCTGACGTGAATGAGAATATTGACGTTTATGTAAACGACCGAAAAATCAACATCTACCGGGGTATGAAGGTTAAGCATGCCCTCATAGCGTATGATCAAAGTCTATATAATGCTGCACTGGCCGGGGAGATCAGTGTCGAGGACGACAACGGGTTTATTCTTGGACTTGAAGGAAGCCTGGCCGACGGGGCCAGAATATTTACGGTTGCCACTGCCTGAGCACGCGGCGCTCCGCCGCAACAACGAATGAGTCATTCTGGATACAAGATCATCGCTGCGCCAGCACCTGCGGATTACCTGGGCCATGGTGGCAATATTATAAGGCTTCATGACCAACTCGCGAAGACCTGCTTCCACAGCCAGCGTCTCATTAATCTGGCTGCTGAATCCGGTACACAGGATTATCGGCACATCCGGGCGGATGGCCATGAGTTCTTTGGCAAGTTCTCTGCCGGTGAGGCCCGGCATCGTCATGTCGGTAATAACCAGGTCATATTCTTCGGGCTTGCTGCGGAACGTCTCCAGCGCTTCGATGCTGTCCGTCTTGGCGGTAACAAGGTAACCGAGGGATTCCAGCATTTTTCCACCCATATCAGCTAACGCCTTCTCATCGTCAATGAAAAGTATTCGTTCATTACCGGTCGGAAGTGCCTCCGCCACTTTGCTTTCCGGCAGCAACTGCTCTTCAGCCGTCGGCAAAAAAACATTAAAGGAAGTACCAAGCCCCGGTTCGCTATGGACGGTGATCTCCCCACCGAGACCCTTGACTATTCCCTCCACTACTGAAAGGCCCAGTCCGGTGCCTTCTCGAGGTCCTTTAGTCGTGAAAAACGGATCGAAAATCCGTTCCAGAGCCCCCTTCTCCATGCCGTGGCCGGTATCGCTTACCGTAAGACACACGTAAGGCCCTTCCCGCCATCGAGGCGCCTCAAAAGAAAGTCGGCATCGGTTTCGGCGTCCTGTAACGCAACACTCAGGACGCCGCCATTGGCACGCATCGCGTGGGCCGCATTGGTGCAAAGAAGCGGAAAAGATGATCGGGAGCTGAAACAGGATCAGCAACGGCCGTTCACCGAATGCCACCTTCATTTCCAGGCGAACAAACAATGTCGCCAGTGTCGCCAGCACCGCGAAAATGTACACCATCCACGGCTCGAATCGGCCGGGACAAACAACCCTGATTGAGCCCTATCGGGCATGAATTTCCTCACTATTGGTAATTTCCTATGATAAAACAAATACTTACCATTGGCGGTCGTTCGACGCCTTCCTCCCTCTGTTACAATAACCGGTCGTGGTGGAATAAAACAACTTGGAAAAAATAGCGCGAATAGGGGGTATCGTATCTGTTCTGCATACGCCCCGTAGATCTTCAGCCAGCCATTACCCGCACAACCTTCTAAAAGCGCCCCTCACCTCTCTTCTCAAGCGCAAGACATCCTGCCAGGTTTCAATCGAGTTTCCGTCAGAATGAGGGGGCCAAAGCCCCAACAAAATCATTGCCTCAAAGCACCGCTCATCGAGTTTAGCGCTACTGGAATTTGTATGCAGTCTGACCCTGTGGTCCAGCGCGCGGAGTGCGTCGAATGTCGCGCTTATCTCCTTAGAGCTGGACGCCGTTTGCGGCAGGTCTTTCAAAAGTTCGTGAACCGCCCGCCTGACAGACCGGCATGCCGCGGACCGGCCGCCATTCACGAGGTTGTAATCGGCAAGTTGGGGTTGAGTGCATTTGTGCCAGGCGCTCAGCCCTCCGACCAGCAGTTGGCCCTGTACCATAAACTCTATGTCTGCCAAGCCGCCCCTTCCCAGCTTCAGATCGATTTCCTTTTCTGTTTCTGCGGCGCGCTCCGTCTCCATCCGGTTGCGCAAGTGGCACAGCCTCGGCCACACCGATTCCGGGGATCTTTTCCTGCAGCAGATTTCTCCTGCCTTATATTCAATCCAGCGTCCAAGCTTCGGGTCCCCTGCTATGTGCCGTATCCTGAGAAGCGCCTGGATTTCCCATATATCGGCCTGGGACTCGTAATATTCGAGCCAGGATTCCGGCGTTACGACAAGCGGACCATGAGTCCCCGTGGGTCTCAATCGTACGTCCATCGGGTAGCCTGGGCCTTCCTGGAGCGGCGTAGAGAGCATGTTAATAAAGCGCTGAATGAGCCCGATCACATCTCCGGGAATCCGATTAGCCGTATCATGCGCTCTCGGGGCGTAAACAAAGACGAGATCGAGATCCGAAAGATAACTCATTTCCACGCTGCCCAGCTTTCCCATCCCGAGCACCGAGAGGGGCAGATCGGCCGGCAGTCCAAGATTTTGCCTCACCGCTGCCAGTGTGTTACCAATGACAAAATCGGCAAGACTGGTTTGCTCCTCTTCCATGGCCGCGAAATCGATCCGGCCGCCAAGGTCGGCCAGCGCGAGTTGGATGATTCGTTCGTTTTTCAGCCTCCTTATCCATTCCAGCTTTTCTCCATACTCTTCGGCCCTTTCCACCAGCCCGAGACTGGTTGCCTCCCATTGCCGGGCCGGACTGAAAATCCCGGACCTTACGGCATGGCCTTCAACCAAGGCGGGATTATGCGAAAGAAGATCCGCCACAAGCTCACTTGATGCTATCGCCTGGCAAAAAGGCGCAACCCAGGGCTTAACTTCTCCAAACAACTTTATCAACCCGGTTCTTCGAGCGACCCTCTCAAAGTAGGTATCCAGCCTTACAAGGATTTTTTCCAAAAGTTCCCGGTCACAAACGCCGGAGAATTTTCCCAGTGCTCCAAAAAGGATTTCGGATTTAACGGAACCCGGATAGGCCTTCAGAGTTTCCTGAAGCTTCTCGAACAGTTCGGAGGGCGGTGAGGCGCCGCGGCCGGGTTGCGCGCCTGCAAAATCACCGCGCGCCGAAAGCGGCAAGGTGCCGCTGCCAAGTTGCGCGCTCGCAGAATCGCCGCGCGCCAAAAAAGGCGAGCCGCCCCATCCTCCTGTCAAGTCGTGTCGGGGCTTTTCTCTTCCCGGATCGTCTGCCTCTTCGGGCTTTTCCTGAAAAAGCTCTTGAAATCTGGAGTGAACGATGGAGCAGTGCATCTCCAATGCTTTTAGAAATGCGATCTCGTCGTCCCCGAAGCCCATTGCGAATACCAGGCGCGTTCTTTCTTTTTCCGAGTGCGGCAAACTTTGTGTCTGCCTGTTCTGGTCGAGTTGGATATAATGTTCGACATTGCGCAGGAAAGTGTAGGAACCCTTTAGCTCGTCCGCGGTACCTTGCGGCAGAAGACCAAGGCCGGACAGCTTTACCAGGCACTTTAGAGTGTTTGGTTCGTCAAGTTCAGGATGCCGTCCGCCGTATATGAGCTGCATAGATTGAACGAGGAACTCAACCTCGCGAATCCCGCCGATGCCCAGCTTTACATCGAAGCGCCTTGCGCCCGGCCGAAACCGCACCGCTTCGGTAAGAATCCGGTTTCTCATCTCTCTTAGCTCGGCAAGGGCCTGGAAATCCAGGAACCTGCGGAACACAAAGGGGCGAAGCTCGCGAACAAAAGCGATCCCTTCGGAACGCTCCCCGGCGACGGGCCGGCACTTGAGAAGCATCTGGCGTTCCCAGGCCTGACCTCGAAGAAGATAATGCTCGAGCGCGCCGGTTATCGAGGGTACCAATATTCCCTGCTTCCCCTGGGGTCGCAGGCGGAAATCCACCTGAAAGACACGGTCCCCCTCAAACCGGTCGGACAGCAGCCTTGATAGCCGATGAGTGAGACGGCTGAGCAGCATGATGAAATTTTCGTCATTCTCGTTACTATCCGGGTTTAAAAAGATCAGGTCTACGTCGGATACATAGTTTAGCTCGTGGCCGCCCAGCTTCCCCAACCCCAACGCTACGAGCGGGATTCTTCCCCCAAGCCGCCGCCAGACATCCAGCTCTTCATTCCAGGCCCACCAGTCAGGATGCGCTGAAAGATAGTCCAATCCAACCTGGAGGGCCACTGAGGCCAGATCGCTCAACTGTCCGGTGGTCTCGGGCAACTCCGCATAGTGGAGAAAGTCTCTTGAGCCTATTCTCAAAAAATGAATCTGCTTAAAGCGGCGAAATATCCGGAGCAGGTCGTTGAAGGACTGCGCCCTTTCAGCGTCGCGCCCGAGAGCGGAATAGAGTTCAGTGAGAGGATATTTGCGTTTGAGGTTACCCTCGCTCAAAAGCCATTGCTCGAAATCAGGGTTGTTCCGCAGAAGAATATTCAAGTATTGAGAGCACTTGCGGACATATTCAATCTCGCTCATGAAACCGCCTATAACCCTTTGGTTAAAGTCTCTATTGCATCCGATTGTGAGTTTATCATAGTATGGCTCACGCTAGGAATTCCCCTTAAACATAGTCGTGGGTTTTTGCAAACATGTTTTTCCGGATCGCGTCCGAAGCCGGTTTGCAGCTTGGGGCTCGATTTTTTTTGATGGCTGAAGGCGGGCAAAAGCTTATGAGACCCCGATGTAAGGCAAACTCTTCGGAATCATTATAAAGGTTTGCTATTCGGGACTTACCCGTTACAATTAATCGTCTTTCAGGGTTTTCCTGCACTCACGGTAAATTCCCGACGTTGACTGAAGCTGGATTTTTTGCGAGTTGACGAAGTTTGTCACAGTTAATTTAAGGAACTTTAATTATGAACCTTCCGTGGAATCGTCCCAAGGCAATTCTTTTGCTCGAAGACGGGACCGTTTTTCGAGGATACACGTTCTGCGGCCAAGGCCGAACGCTGGGAGAGGTGGTCTTCAACACCAGCATGACCGGATATCAGGAAGTGCTGACCGATCCATCTTACAAAGGTCAGATCGTAGCGATGACCTATCCTCTGACCGGCACTTACGGAATCAACCCGGAGGACATGGAATCGGCGGCTATACATGTAGAAGCATTTATCGTCAAGGAGTACCAGGATTTTGCCAGCAACTGGCGAAGCAACCGCTCCCTGGCCGATTTCCTGGCCGAACATGGGAAGATCGGAATCGAGGGCATAGATACGCGCGCACTTACCAGGCATATCCGGGTTGGAGGGGCGATGCGCGGAATCATCGCGACCGACACCGACAACCTGCGCGAACTGATGGACCAGGTTCTCGCATATCCGGGGCTGAACGGGATCGATCTGGTAAAATACGTAACGTGCCAAAAACCCTATAGGTGGCGGGACGGCGACAGGCATGAAATAGCTTCTGCGCAATGGCTGCCGAACGTTGCCGGATTCCGGGTGGCTGCCCTTGACTGCGGGATAAAATATAATATTCTTCGCAAACTGGAGAATGCGGGATGCCAGGTGCTGGTTTTCCCCGCTCATGCCAGCGCCGCTGAGATTCTTTCCTGCGATCCCGACGGCATTTTTCTCTCAAACGGACCCGGCGACCCGGCCGCCGTGCATTATGTTATCCAAACCGTTCGAGACCTGTTCGGGAAGAAACCGATATTCGGCATCTGCCTCGGACACCAGATGATGGGACTTGCGCTCGGGGGCAGTACATTCAAACTCAAGTTCGGACACCGAGGGGCAAATCAGCCGGTAAAGGACCTCACAACAGGCAGAATAGAGATCACTTCACAGAATCACGGCTACTGCGTAGATCCGGATTCGCTTTCGCACATGCCTGTTCGGCTTACGCATATAAACCTGAATGACAACACGCTGGAAGGGATGGAGCACCTGGAGATTCCTGCCTTCTGTGTCCAGTACCATCCGGAAGCCTCTCCCGGCCCGCATGACGCCTCATACCTTTTCAACCGGTTCTTGCAAATGATCGAAAAGAATGCACCACTGTTGAAGCAGCCGCGTAGCGGACGCCATTGATAAGCAGGGTTCAAGGAAAACGAATTCATGCCCAAACGCACAGACATAAAGAAAATACTGCTAATCGGCTCCGGGCCGATAATCATAAGCCAGGCGTGCGAGTTCGACTACTCCGGGACCCAGGCCTGCAAGGCGTTGCGTGAAGACGGCTATGAAATAGTCCTGTTAAACAGCAACCCGGCGACGATCATGACCGACCCGGAAATGGCGCACTACACCTATGTGGAGCCGATAACTCCCGAGACGGTTGCAAAGATCATAAGGCGCGAGCACCCCGATGCTCTGCTTCCCACGCTCGGAGGCCAGACAGCCCTCAACGTGGCTGTAAAAGTCGCCGAAATGGGCATTCTGGAAGAATTTGGCGTCGAGATGATAGGCGCTAACGCCTCGGTCATCAAAAAGGCCGAGGACCGCCGGCTTTTCCGGGACGCCATGGCAAACATAAATCTGAGGGTACCGGAAAGCCTTGTCGTAGACAATCTTGCCGACGCGGAAAGCTTTGCCCAGACAATCGGCTATCCGCTGATCGTGCGGCCTTCTTTCACCCTGGGCGGGACCGGAGGAGGGGTCGCCTACAACCGGGAAGAGCTTCTCCAACAGACCCAGATGGGTTTGGATGCGAGCATGATCCGCTCGGTAATGCTCGAGGAATCGGTTCTCGGATGGAAGGAATTCGAACTCGAGGTGATGCGCGACTACATGGACAATGTGGTCATCATCTGCTCGATCGAAAACATGGACGCTATGGGCGTACATACGGGAGATTCCATTACGGTGGCTCCCGCCCAAACCCTCACCGACCGCGAATACCAGATGATGCGCGACGCATCCATCGCCATTCTCCGGGAGATAGGGGTCGAAACCGGCGGCTCCAACGTCCAGTTTGCGATCAATCCCAAAAACGGCGATATGGTCGTAATCGAGATGAATCCGCGCGTTTCACGCTCCTCCGCGCTCGCCTCGAAGGCCACCGGGTTCCCTATCGCCAAGATTGCCGCAAAACTCGCCGTGGGCTATTCGCTCGATGAGATCGCAAACGATATCACTCGCGAGACCAAAGCTTCCTTTGAGCCTACAATTGATTACTGCGTGGTGAAGGTCCCCCGCTTCACCTTTGAAAAATTTCCCCGCACCGACGACATACTTTCCACTTCGATGAAGTCGGTGGGGGAAACGATGGCCATCGGGCGCACGTTCAAGGAAGCGCTTCAGAAGGCTGTTCGCTCGCTTGAAATCGGATGTTTCGGATTTTGCGATCCGCCCGCCGATATGGATTCGGAATACATCGAACAGTTGAAGCTAAGCCTTGCGAGGCCCAATTCTCAAAGACTCTTTCAAATCGGCGAAGCCCTGAAGCTGGGAATATCGGTAGAGGAGATCTACAGGCTCACTTATATTGATCCATGGTTTTTGAAGCACATCAGAGAAATTCTCGAAGTCGAGGAGGCAATCGCCCAATCCGCCTCCCGATCGGCTTTTCTCGAAAATGCGGAACAGCTTCGATTCGCGAAGGCCTGGGGATTTTCCGACCGGAGGCTGGCGCAGCTTACCTGCACTGAGGAGGAAACCGTGCGCCAGAAGCGCCTGGGGCATGGCATCAGGCCGGTTTACAAACTGGTTGACACATGTGCCGCTGAATTTGAAGCCTACACTCCCTACTATTACTCGACCTACGAGACGGAAGATGAAGCGAGGCCTTCGAACAGACCTAAAGTGGTGATCCTCGGGGGAGGTCCCAACAGGATAGGTCAGGGCATCGAGTTTGACTACTGCTGTGTTCACGCCTCGTTTTCGCTCCGGGAAGAAAACCACGAATCCATAATGGTGAACTCGAACCCGGAGACAGTGTCGACTGACTATGATACATCCGACAAACTCTATTTCGAGCCGCTGACCCGCGAGGACGTTCTCCACATTCTGGAAAGTGAAAAACCCAAGGGAGTTATCGTGCAGTTTGGGGGCCAGACCCCTCTGAATCTTGCGGTCCCGCTCGAAAAAGCCGGCGCCCAAATTCTTGGCACATCCCCTGACGCAATCGACAGGGCCGAGGATCGAAAGCGGTTCCAGCAGCTTCTTCACAAACTCTGTCTAAAACAACCGGAAAACGCAACCGCGTTCACCATTCAGGAAGCCTTCGAAGCTGCCGATCAGATAGGTTTTCCGGTGGTTGTCCGCCCCTCTTATGTGCTCGGCGGACGGGCCATGGAAATAGTCTATGATAAGAGCCGGCTCGAAGAGTTCATGCAAACGGCAGTGCTTGTTTCACCAGGCCATCCGATTCTGATTGACAAATTTCTCGAGGACGCAATCGAAATCGATGTCGACGCCATCAGCGACGGCCGGGTCACGGTTATCGGCGGGATAATGGAGCACATCGAGCAGGCGGGGATTCATTCCGGAGACTCTGCGTGCGTGCTTCCACCCATCAGCGTCTCAAAGGAGATACAGGAGGAGATCAGAAGACAGACAAGGCTCCTGGCCGAAGAGCTTGGCGTGATAGGGCTTATGAACATTCAGTTTGCAATCCAGAATGGGGAGGTTTTCATTCTCGAGGTGAATCCGAGGGCGTCCCGGACGGTCCCCTTCGTCAGCAAGGCAATCGGGCGTCCGCTGGCCAAGCTCGCCACCAAGGTCATGCTGGGCAAAAGTCTGAAGCAACTTGGGTTTGAAAGGGAGATCGAGCCTCGGCACATATCGGTTAAAGAGGCCGTTTTCCCGTTTTCACGCTTTCCGAAGGTGGACACCCTGCTTGGACCCGAAATGAAGTCAACCGGAGAGGTCATGGGAATCGGCGAAAGCTTCGGGATTGCCTTCGCAAAAGCCCAAGCCGCAGCCGGATACGAACTGCCGAAAGGCGGTACGGTTTTCATAAGCGTTCACGACGGAGACAAAGTCAAGGCGCTGCCAGTGGCTAAAAGATTTCTTCAGTTGGGTTTCAAACTTATCGCGACCGCAGGGACCGCCGGGTACCTCGAACAGAGCGGGATACCCGCAGATCGCGTGTACAAATTGAATGAAGGCCGCCCTCACGTTGTGGACAAGATCAAGAGCGGTGAGATACAATTGGTTGTTAATACAAGCCTCGGCAAGAAGACAACTTCCGATTCATATGAAATAAGGCGCACCACGCTGATCTACAATATTCCTTACGCCACCACCATTGCCGGAGCACAAGCCATTGCAGAAGCCGTACTGGCTTTGCAAAAAGGCGACTGGGATGTGAAAACACTTCAGGAATACCACCAGGGGATACAACGTGATGGAAACTAGGCTAGTGCCTGATCGCAAAATCACAGTTCCCACAGGCCCGAAGATTTTGGCCCCTTTTACTCCGAATAAGAAAGAAGAGTGCGGCATCTTTGGGATTTTCGGCCATGAGGACTGCGCCAAATTGACTTATTTCGGCCTCTACGCTCTTCAGCATCGGGGGCAGGAAAGCGCCGGAATAGCAGTCGGAGACGGCAGGCAGATCACAGACCATAAGAACATGGGACTGGTCAATGACATATTCAGTGAAGAAACTCTTAAAGCCCTCAAGGGCTACCTTGCCATCGGGCATGTGCGCTACTCAACCACCGGGTCGTCCCTTCTTGCAAACGCACAGCCTTTCGTGGTTTTCCATGGAAACAACCATTATGCGATCGGACACAACGGCAATTTGGTAAACGCGATCGAACTGCGGCAGGAGCTCGAGAGACAGGGAGCGATTTTCCGTTCCACGATGGATACCGAGATATTCATGCACCTGCTGGCCAAAAACCTGGTGTACGGTCTCGAGGAGGCCATAGTAGAAGCGTTGAACAGGGTAAAGGGCGCCTATTCGCTGGTAATGTGCACAAAGGACACGCTGATCGGCGCGCGTGACCCCAACGGTTTCAGGCCTCTTTGTCTGGGTGAGATGAACGGCGCCTATGTGCTGGCTTCTGAAACCTGTGCCTTCGACCTTATCGAAGCAACCTACATCCGCGACCTGGAACCCGGCGAAATCCTAATCATAGACGAGGACGGGCTGCGCTCACTTTTTCCTTTCTCCAGACGGCGTTCCTCTCATTGTATATTCGAATTCATCTATTTCGCCAGGCCGGACAGCAATATTTTCAACCAGAACGTTTATATGTTTAGAAAAAGGCTGGGGACCATCATGGCCAAGGAGAACCCCTCGCTTTTCGCCGACCTGCTGATGCCCTTCCCCGATTCGGGAAACTACGCCGCCCTGGGACTGGCACAGGAGAAGAATATCCCCCTGGAAATGGGAGTCATACGAAACCATTACGTGGGACGCACCTTCATTCAACCCAGCCAGGCAATGCGCGATTTCAGTGTCCGGGTCAAATTGAATCCCGTGCGGGAACTGCTCAGGGGCAAGAGTGTACTGCTGGCTGAGGACTCAATAATTCGTGGAACTACGACCAGGACCAGGATCGATTCGCTGCGCCAAGCCGGCGCAAAAGAGGTGCACATGCTGGTCAGTTGCCCCCCGCACCGTTTCCCCTGCCCCTACGGGATCGACTTTTCAACCAAGGGTGAGCTTATCGCAGCCTCCCACTCCATTGATGAGATCCGAAACTTTATCGGCCTGGATTCGCTCAATTACCTGAGCATAGAAGGGCTGCTGGAGGCGGCCGGGGCCACGGTGGACAATCATCCGTTCTGCCTCGCGTGCTTTGACGGGAACTACCCGGTTAAATTCGGCGATGAGGTGCGAAAATACTGCTTCGAGGAGAAGCGTTCAAAATGCTGACAATACTCAGACAATAATGTTGTGGAGCGGGAGGATAGCATCAACTTGCCGGCCATTGCAGCTACTGAACTTAAAACTTAAAACTTCTTCCGAATGTACAATCAGCTTATCTATTTCATTATCGTTTTGCTGCTCTTCAGCGTCCAGCGCCAGACAGGCAAGCCTCCTGCCGTTTCCTGGTCAGATGCGCTCTATATTACAGCCCTGTTCTGCATTTTTGTGTTCTACTGCCGCCGGACTTTTGAGAAGCTCCTGAAAGCGGCTGATCGAGGTATCCCTCTCTCCGTTCTTACCCGCGCCCTTTACCGCTCTCAGGCGCTTTTGTCTGTTACAGCCATTGGATTTCTCGCCCTATATCTTTATGTTTTCAACCTGGGCGCCTACCTCAGCGTAATCCCCGGATATGACAAGTTCACAACCATATCGGGCATTGCCGGCCTGGCATTCTTCCTGGTCCACCTGGCAGTGATCTGGTTTTGGAGCCAGCCTGTCCATCAGATCGTGTTTGGTGTGAAGGTTTCCCGGACAGATTTCATACATGGACAATTCTCCTTTACCTCGGTCATACTGGTTCCCTGGTTTCTCATTTCGACCGTGACCGACCTGCTCCAGTTCATAAAAACGCCCTCTTTCATGACCTCGGATTTTGCGCAGATACTTCTCATAGCACTCACGCTTGTCGGATTCGTACTGTTCGGGCCATGGCTGATCATCCGAATGTGGGGCTGCAAGCCGCTCCCGGAAGATCATGTAAAGGCTGAGTTGGAAAGATTTTGCAACGATCATGACTTCAGGACGGGCGGACTTCTTCTCTGGTCCGTTTTCGGGACACAGATGCTTACCGCCGGGGTGGTAGGCATCCTTCCGGGTCTTCGCTACATTCTCATCACATCCGGTTTGTTAAAGACCCTCGACATAGCCGAACTCAAAGCTGTCGTAGCCCATGAGATGGGACACGTCCGCAAAAAACACCTGCTGCTGTTTGTGCTGCTGTTGATCCTGTTCATTCTGTCGATCTCTGATCTGGGCGATACTTTATCCTGGCTCGCCCTGTCAAACAGGACCATATTCAACTGGTATGCCGCTCTCGCGGATTTCGCCCCATCTCTGGTTTCTCTGCTTTCCGCCCTATCGCTAATCGTGCTCATGGTCTTCTTTTTTCGATTCATCTTCGGATATTTTCTAAGAAACAGCGAGCGGCAGGCAGACTTGTACGCCATGGAGCTTGTGGGGGACCCCCAGCCTCTGATTTCATCGCTTAAAAAAATCGCGTTCCGCAGCGGCGGGATAGAAGACCTTCCTAGCTGGCATCATTACAGTATAAGGCAGAGAATAGAGTGCCTTGCCGAGGCGTTCAAAAACCCGGGGCTCATTCGCAGACAAAACCGGAAGCTCTACGGTTCGGCCCTCATATTCGTGGCGGCGGTATCGGCCCTTCTGTTCGTTAATTGGTGGGCTAACGAAACAGGGTTTGCCAGTGACCTGCGCTCGGAGTACGAGCTTCGATTACTGGAGCTTGGCATTTCCAAGGAACCCGGCAATGTGGAATACCTTGCCCGTTACGGGGGGCTTCTTTACGAGAAAGGCAGATACTCTGAGGCCGAATCTGTCCTCAGGGCGGCCCTCATGCACGACCCGGAAAACGCATCCGTTTTGAACAATCTCGCATGGCTTTATGCGACCGGCCCTTTCCCTTTCCGCAACCCACAGGACGCCCTCGATCTGGCGTTGAAAGCAGTCGCCCTGAGCCCGGCGCCGGATATTCTCGATACACTCGCGGAGGCGTATTATATAAACGGACGATACGCAGACGCGCTCTCAGCGATCAACGAAGCGATCTCCGTGGGCGGGCCTCAGCAAAGTTATTTCCAGAAGCAGAAGGAAAAATTCGAAAAAGCGTTGAGGAGCAAATTTAGAAGCTCGTGAGATTGCTCAATACCGAGCGTTTCTCGCGGAGCGTAGAGAATGGCAGCCGCAACCTGGAAAAGATTGTCAACGCACGGCAAATATATATAATGGCGGCGGCTGTTGGCCAATGACCCCGGAATAATTACCGGTTTCTGAAACTTCAATCTATCTTACAAATTGTTGAAGGACGACAATCATGCATCTTCGAAAAAGATGTGCAGTAACTGGCGGGGCCGGATTTCTGGGGTCTCATCTTTGCGAACGGCTTCTCAAGGATCAGCAGGACGTACTTTGCATTGACAATCTTTACACGGGCAGCAAAAGGAACATCGTAAGTCTTTTGAGCAACCCTTATTTCGAACTCCTGAGACACGATATAACCTATCCTTTGTATATCGAGGTTGACGAGATTTACAATCTGGCGTGCCCTGCTTCTCCTATCCATTATCAAAACGATCCTGTCCAGACCATGAAAGTCAACGTGCACGGGTCAATCAACATGCTTGGACTGGCGAAGCGTCTCAAGATCAGGATTATGCAGGCTTCCACATCCGAGGTTTACGGCAACCCCTTCGAGCATCCGCAAAAGGAGACCTACTGGGGAAACGTGAACCCTATTGGGCCGCGGTCCTGCTACGATGAGGGCAAGCGGTGCGCGGAGACCCTTTTCTTCGACTATTACCGGCAGCACAAGCTGGACATCAAGGTGGCCAGAATCTTCAACACCTATGGCCCGAGAATGCACCCCAACGACGGCCGGGTGGTATCCAACTTTATCGTGCAGGCACTGACGGGGCAGCCTATAACTATTTACGGGGATGGCAAGCAGACCCGCTCCTTCTGCTATGTTGACGACCTGATAGAAGGCTTCATCAGGCTGATGAACACTTCCAAAGGCTTTACAGGCCCGGTGAATCTCGGAAATCCCGTGGAGTTCACCATCCTCGAGCTTGCGGATATGGTGATCGAGATGACCGCGTCAAAATCCGAACTGGACCGAAAACCACTCCCGCAGGACGATCCCGTGATGCGAAAACCGGACATATCTATAGCGCATGAAAAACTCGGGTGGGAGCCTAAAATCCCATTGCGAGAGGGATTGAGAAAGACCATCGATTACTTCGACGACTTGCTCCGTACGGGAGACCCCGGAGTAGTTGCTGCAATTAACAAGTGAGGGGCGCCGCGCGGCCCCTTGTCAGTCCTGCCCGTCACTTGTCACTCGCCTGGTCTCCATCCGGAAACACCGGGAGAAATTTCACGCCCCGCGAGGTTTCTGTTCGGATTTTTTGACCCAAAAGAAAGGCATTTTTCGTCCTGGCGCGTACAGTTTGGTGCCCCGACATTTCCGGATTGCCCAGCGCCGCACCGAAAGGTGGCGCGTACAGTTTGGCGCCCCGCCATTTCCGGATTGCCCAGCGCCGCACCGAAAGGTGCAAGGAATCGTGAGGTTGCGTGCAGGCGTACAATGGGTACCGCCTCTGGTCATGGACAGATCAGGGATAGCGTCGTGGTCCTATCTTTGCCATTGCCTAAGGCCAATTTCGACGCTTCGCGGGGCGGGTTCCACCGCCCGCCTCGAACTCGAATTCCATCCGATAAATGTCGCGGGAGCAGAATATGGCCGAACAGAAAACCGAGACCGGCATAAAGGACCTTAGAGAAAAGCTATGGCGGGCAAGGTATGTAGCGGTATTGACCGGGGCAGGGATTTCAGCCGAATCGGGCGTTCCGACCTTTCGCGGGGAGGGCGGTCTCTGGAAGCAGTTCCGGGCGATTGACCTGGCCACCCCGGAAGCTTTCTCCCGGGACCCGAAACTGGTATGGGAATTCTACAACTGGCGAAGAGAACTGGTCGCCCCGCTCAGCCCGAATCCGGGCCATTTTGCTTTGGCCGAAATAGAGCACCGGGTCCCGCGTTTTACACTTATAACGCAAAACATCGACGGGCTGCATGAGAAGGCCGGGAGCCGGAATCTTATCGAACTGCACGGCAATTTATGGAAGGTGCGCTGCACCGGCTGCGAAACGGTCATCGAGGACCGCAGGATACCGCTGCCCGAACTGCCGGCCTGCGAAGCGTGCGGCTCTCTTCTGCGGCCTCACGTGGTCTGGTTTGGCGAGATGCTGGAACCACAGGTGCTCGATGCAGCTTATAAGGCGATCGGCAGTTGCGATCTCATGATAGTAATAGGGACCTCCGGGACCGTCCAACCTGCGGCCTCAATGGGAGTGCAGGCAAAACGAAACGGGGCCGCCGTCGCCGAAATCAACCTGGAACCAACCCCCTACTCGGATGTTTATAATATCTCGATCTCCGGCAAATCGGGAGAAATATTGCCGAAATTGCTCTAAACGGTTGACGGGAGGCGGAGATGGCGGGCGGAAAGCGGACTTTTTTTGTGATTGCCGTCTGATCAGTCCAGAGCTCGGACTGAGCGAAAAGATATGAAATAATTCATGTTGATACAGTTTTGAGTTTTTTCTGCCTGGTCATCTAACGCTCTCGACCCAATATTCCGATTGCCGACAGTTGCTTGCCTTTGGGTGCTTTCCTTTGAGGCCGCCACAGAAAAAAATTCAGGTCTTGACATGCAGGAAAAATTAAACTAGTCTTAAACTAGTTAGTGTCCATCCGGAAACCCCGGATGCGACACTATCAGTTTCCGAGTCGGAAAGGAGGCATTTTTCGTACTGGCGCGTACAGTTTGGTGCCCCGCCACTTCCGGATTGCCCAGCGCCGCACCGAAAGGTGCAGGAAATCGAGGGGTTGCGCGGAGGCGTACCTATGTACGCCGCACAAGAAACCCCAAAGATTGACGCCGCCAGGGCGGAAAAGGGCCCTTTCCGGACGGAAACTAGTTAGCATGATGGAGAGATTTATGACCCTCACAGTAGGCGCATTTGAAGCTAAAACGCAACTCTCAAAACTCCTTGATCTTGTCTGCAAAGGAGAAAGAGTCATTATAACAAAACACGGCGTGCCGGTTGCTGAGTTAACCGCCCCTTTTCCCCGGCGCACCGTCGACCCTTCGAAGGTTGCCGCAGAACTGAGGGCAATTCGCCGTAGGACAAAATCAGGTCCTGATACGGTCAAATCGATGCTCGAGGACGGGAGGCGTCATTGAGCCGCTTCGTCCTCGATTGTTCGGTATCTGCTGCATGGTTCCTCAGCGATGAGAGCAGTGAGGCGGCCGAAAAAATTCTTCATCGCCTGGCCGACGAGGAAGCCGTTGTACCTCCCTTATGGATTGCCGAAATGGCTAATGTGCTTGTCATGGCAGAGCGTCGAGGACGCATTGCGCCCGCAGATGCTTCGAGGGCAGTCGAGTTGGTCATGTCATTGCCCATCCAGGTTGAGTTTGCGGATTTGCGCACACTGAACGCATCGCGACTTCTCGCCAGGGAGTATGACCTCTCCGCCTATGACGCGTCCTATCTTGAGCTTGCCCAACGCGCAGGGCTCCCTCTGGCGACTATGGATCGAATTCTTTCAACGGCTGCAAGAAGGTGCGGCGTGCCCGTATTGCCGGAACGCCCAGAGTGAGGGTCGGAGAAACGCCGGTTTTTTTAGCGAAGAACATGGTTGCCTGTGGTTTGGTGATGCCGGTTTGGTTAGTGATCAATTTCAAAATCGTAGTTTATCTGCTCCCAAGATAGGGGAAATTGTCAGTTTACTTGAACGGTGTCATATAACTGATCCGGCAAATATCCTTGCGCCATGCTTTTTGGGCATGTCTCCCCATTTCCCGGGAGAATCGGTAAAACTGTCAACTCGATACTCTCTAAGGTAGTCCCATTCGACCCGTCTTTCGATCGGACGACATAATCTCCTACCTCGTAAACTCCGCTATTTCCTTAATGGCCCCGGCGATCTGGCTCAAGGGGCCCATCCGTTGTTTGGCTCTCTCCAAGAAAGGAAGGGCCTCGGAGTCTTTGTGCCTTCCGAGGGCTTCGCAGGCCCAGGCGACGATGTACCGGTTTTCGTGCTCTGTAAATTTCGCCAGGATTTCGAACGATTCCCTGCACGCTACGTTTCCGAGGACGTTCAGCAGCCCGGCTTTGAGTTCATCGAAAGCCGGGTTTTCCTCCATGACAAGCGAAATGACCGGTACCGCCCGCTCGCCGGTCTGTTCCAGGAAGGCGAGGCATTTTTGAGAAAAATAGGGATAACGGAACATGGAAAGCTCCGCCAGAATGCGGATGCATTCTTGGGTGCCCCAGGCATGGAGCAGTCCCGGGACAAACAAGCTGGCCCAGGTAAAGTTATAGGTAGTCGGCAGAAGGAATGGAATCGCTGCGGGACCTTCCGCCTGAAGCGTATCGATGACGGGGGCAAACGCCAGTTTTCTTGCTTCGAATCCTTCTTCCTGCTTTGCCGGAAAGCGCTTGAGATCGTTTGCCGCCTGCAGCTTTTCAACTATTTTGGCCAGAGGCGAGTCGCTTTTTTCTGCGCGCGGTGGCGAGGCGCTGTTTTCTGCGCGCGGCGATTTTGCAAGCGCGCAACTTGGCAGCGGCGCCACGCCGTACTGTTCCCGCCAGGTGCGCGCGCGTTGGGCGATCCAGAATTTTTCAAGCCATGTGGAGGGAGAATAAAAGTGAACGTGCCGGTCCCTGTCTACCCCTTCACGCTTGTGGTAGCCGTTTTCCTGAAAGAAGAGCTTTTCCTCGACTGCAGTCTGCCATCTTTTTCGCGCGATCTGGAATGCGGCGTCATAATCGCCGAGGGCAAAGCAAGCGCTTAACAGAATATCATAAAATCTGTCGTCTTCCGGGAAAGTCTCAATTTGTTTTCTTGCATACTGGTCCGCCCGTTCGTATTCAAGCGAAAAAATAAGCTCAAAGCCCTTGCGGACTTCCTTTTCGACCTTTTCGCGGGCCTTGGCCCTCTCTTCCATTTGCTTCAACTGTTCTTTGGGCATCAGCCTGCGGGCTTCTTCATGCCCGGGCAGGCAGCACTTCTTATATTTTTTCCCGGAACCACATGGACACGGGTCATTTCGATTGGTTTTGGATGCAGTAAAGCAGCCGGCCACCGCAGCCTCGCGCCGCGAAGCCTGATAGGCGCTCGTCATTTTGTCGAGCTGCGTTCTGCTGATGCCGTATTTTATGCAAACCAGGCCAGGATCGGCTCCCTGGATCAGTTCATACACAGGTTGGAGGGGATTAAACACCCCTTTTCCCGAAGCGCTGGGGTTGTCTTCCATTCATGTTCCCTTTCACAATTTGGGCGGTGGTACCGCCTCTGCGCTAAAATCCCCCCTGCCCTTTAGGAGGGGGGGAGTATCTCCCTTCGACGGGCGAATTTGTCCTGAGTTTCCGAAGAGGGCAAGCTCTTTTCCATCCGGGAGGAAAAATGCCTTTCTTTTATGTCAAAAAATCAGAACACAAACCTCGCGAGGCGTGGAATTCGCACCGGTGTTTCCTGATAGAGACCAATTAATGCGCCCTGGGGCGCAGTCAGCGTAATCCTTAACAGTTTGCGCCCGATAAGTCAAAAGCCCGTTTACCCTTCTAAGACAGACTATAAATAGTATCCATCCCGAAACCCCGGACAAATTCCACGCCCCGCGAGGTTTCCGTTCGGAAAGAAGGCATTTTTCGCCATGGCGCGTACAGTTTGGTGCCCCGCCATTTCCGGATTGCCCAGCGCCGCACCGAAAGGTGCAAGGAAATCAAGGGTTTGTGCGGAGGCGTACATAGGTACGCCGCACAAGAAAACCCGAAGATTGACACAGCCAGGGCGGAAAAGGGCACTTTCCGGATGGAAAATCAGACCCTCCGGCAACTCTTCGATTCGCTTGACGTAAAGAGCAAGAATGAAGTAATCTTGTAAGAGTTGCCGTGATTTGAGGACCTTGGATTGAGTGGAGAGGATAAAATGCTCTGTGGCGAGAACGCCGAAGGGCTGTCCGCCAGCCTGGAAGACTATCTCGAGGTGATCTTCCATCTCGAGCAGTCCAACCGTGTTGCAAGGGCAAAGGATATCGCAGATCAGATGAACGTACAGCGCGCATCAGTGACAGGCGCGCTCAAGGCCCTGGCGGGACGGAGTCTTATCAATTACAGCCCTTACAGTTTTATCACTCTTACACCTTCCGGGCGCGAAGTAGCGCGGGAGGTGATCCGCCGTCATGTAGCGCTTAAAGAGTTTTTCATGAATACGCTGCAACTGGGTGCGGAAGATGCCGAAGCCAACGCGTGCCGAGTTGAACATGCCATCGACCCGGCTGCTATCGAGCGCCTGGTGCGATTCCTCGAATTCATGAGCATCTGCCCCAGAACGGGTACTGACTGGTTCGACGCATTCGCCCGCTTCTGCAAGAAAGGCCTCCGCACATCAGACTGCCAGGCCTGTTTGAAACTTTGCGCAGAGCGTATGCAGATCGAGCGCCCCCCGGAGCCCGTGGATTAGAAGTCCTGTGAGCGAACCTCGCGGAGCGTCGAGACAGGTATGCAACTTCCGGTATCGTATCGTCAGACCATAAACCGGGTAAATTAATGGGACTCAAGCCCAGAATTCTTATTGCCGACGACGAACCTCTTACGCTGGAACTGGTCGTTGAGCGTATGGAAGCCGAAGGATACGAGGTGGAGGTAGTATCCGGCGGCAAAGAGGCCATCGAGGCAGCAGGTAAGAGCAGCTTCAAACTGGTGCTCACCGATCTTTCGATGCCCGGCATGGGCGGGATGGAAGTCCTGGCTCACTTTGTCAAGCATTATCCGGAAACGCCGGTGATCGTCCTTACCGGGTTCGGAACTATAGAAACTGCTGTCGAAGCAATAAAGCGGGGCGCCTACGATTACCTCTCAAAGCCTGCGAATCTGGACGAGATTGTCCTGACGTTGAAAAGGGCCATCGAGCATAAAGACCTCAAGGAAGAGAACGTTGCCCTGCGCTCTCAAATCCAGGAACAACATAGGCCAGACAGACTCATTGGCCAAAGCTCGGCGATCCATCATCTCTATCGCATAATAAAGCGGGTTGCAAAGACGGATTCAACAGTGCTCGTAACCGGGGAAAGCGGCACGGGAAAAGAACTTATCGCAAACGCCATTCATTACCAGAGCCCACGCAGGGAGATGCCTTTCGTACCGATCAACTGCGGGGCCATTCCGGAAGAGCTTCTGGAAAGCGAGCTTTTCGGCCACGAGAAAGGTGCGTTCACGGGTGCTTTCAAGGAGAGGCGGGGCCGGTTCGAACTGGCCAACAAGGGTACGATCTTTTTAGATGAAATCGGGGAGATGAGCCCGAAGCTCCAGGTCAAACTTCTTCGCTTCCTTCAGGAGACCAAATTTCAGAGGGTTGGCGGATCCAGAACGGTCGAAGTCGACGTCCGCATTTTGGCCGCAACCAACAAGGACCTGGAACGCGCGGTCGCTGAAAGCCAATTCCGTGAGGATCTGTTCTACCGGCTGAACGTGATCCCCATCCATGTCCCTCCGCTGAGAGAACGAACAGGCGATATTGCGCTTCTGATCCAACACTTTCTCAAACAGCACTGTCTGAAGAAGAATATTCCCCAGAAGCAGATGTCCGAAGTCGCCGTCGAAAGCCTGGAGCAATACGAATGGCCCGGCAATGTACGGGAGCTTGAAAATGTCATCGAACGCCTTGTGATCCTTACCGACACAGATGAAATACAACTTCAGGATTTGCCGGCAAGAATGCAGGCGGCCCCGCAGCAGCACACCGAGACAAAACAACCTATTGAACTGGGGCAGGATGGGATAAACCTCAAGGAAACGCTCGACACCCTGGAAAACCGGCTGATCGTCGACGCGCTGCAAAGGGCCGGCGGGGTCAAGAACAAGGCCGCCAAGCTGCTCGGGCTCAACCGGACAACGCTGATCGAAAAGATGAAAAAGAAACAAATCGATTTTCCCTCAAGCAACGTTATTTGAGCGTTGGATATTATGATTTTCCGCCGCCGCAACCTCGATGCCGTGTTCATTGAAAGTGAGATATCTGGCTTCACCCGAATCCGTACACTTTACACCCTCGTGCCTCGCACGCCTGGCTAAAGCCGCCGAGCAGAGGCGGCGGACCAGTCAGGCGGTACTCCTTCTGATTTCCTTGACCCCTTGCCCAAGGCTACGCCGCAGAAGAGTCCTGAGAGTTACGCCATCGGCATATCCGACTTGCGCGGCGATCTCTTCGATGCTCTCATCAGTGGTCTTCAGCAGATGCACCGCGCGCTCCACACGCAGCTCCTGGAAATAGGACAAAGGCGACTTTCCCAACACGGCTCGAATGCGGCGAGCCAGAGTCCTCTTACTCGATGCGGTAGCTGCTGCGGCATCGTCGAGAGAAAACCCATCCATAAGCCTGCCTCGCGCCCACCGCTCGAACAGCTCGACCAGTGGATCAGAGTGGGCGAGATGATCGGCAAGGATATAGGCAGACTGTGACGGCCGTGAGTCTACAACCAGATACTTTGCGGTCAACGCGGCAAGCCTTGGGCTTTTTTGCCTGATGAGCCACAAGGCAAGGTCCATGTGACTCAGGGCCGCTCCAGCCGTAACGAACTTCCCGGATTTTACAACCATGCGCGATTGATCGAGACGCACCTTCGGATATCTCTGTCGAAATAATTGAGAGAGCCACCAGGTCGTGGTCGCGTCCCGGTAATCGAGTAATCCCGATTCAGCCAGGACAAATGTCCCGATACAGGCAGCCGCCGTGATTGCGCCTCGATCCGCCCACGAACGAAGCGTCTCGACTGCGTCGCCAACATCGGGCCTCGCAAGAGCTGCCTGCAGTGGGTCCGGCATCTTGAATCCGATTGCGGGAATTACGACCCAGTCAGGAACGATCCTCTTTGGGGCAGGAGCAACGGGAACTGTCAGACCTTGCGATGTTTTGACCGACTTGCGCACTCCCACGATCTTGACCTCGAATCGCGGCGAAGCCATGCCGGACATTTCCGCAAGTTCGTTCGCCGTCTCGAAAGCATCGAGCACTACTGCCAAACCCGTGTCAAAAACTCCATCCAGAGCAAGAACGGTAATCTTCATGGCAATTATGATATCAAAATTGGCGATCCTGCCAATAGCTTATTCAATCCGAGGCGGCTATCTTAGTGACAACTTAATTCATCAACGAAAGGAGAAAGCAGATGGTTAGAGTAGCATTGTTCGCACGTTTAGAAGCCAAAGAGGGGAAAGAAAACGAGGTCGCGAAGTTCCTGGAAGCAGGACTTGCGATGGCCAATCAGGAAGCGACAACACCAGTATGGTTCACGTTACGATTAGGTCCGACGACCTTTGGAGTATTCGACGCGTTTACTGACGAAAGCGGACGTCAAGCTCATCTTAACGGTCCAATCGCCAAGGCGCTCATGGCGCAAGCACCCGAATTGTTCGCGAAGCCACCCGTAATCGAGCCCATTGAAGTTCTAGGAGCAAAGCTTCCCTGAAAGCGAGGTTATCATGTTTGTTATAAGAATGCTCTTTGCCGGATGGAGACCAGCGGTGAGGGTTACAGGAGCGGCCCAATGCCAATAACTATCGTAAGACTTGGTTCACAGAGAAAAGCCGATGAGGGTTTGCGTCTGGGAACGGTTCGCAGACCGCCAAGAGGAGTTCCGAAGTCGGAATACGCCAAGAGAGATTTTTACGATGTTTGGCTGCCCAATCTTTCGCCCAGCCAAGAACTCATGAAAGAAGGCCGGTCGGCGCAAGATGAAAAATCGTGGTCTGTCTTTGAGCGTAAATTTCGATCCGAAATGAATGAATCCGACGCTGGAAAGATCCTCGACCTTTTGGCCGCGCTGTCACACAGGACGGATTTTTCGCTTGGGTGCTACTGCGAAGACGAGAATCGATGCCACAGATCGATTTTGAGGCAGTTGCTCACCGAACGCGGCGCCAACTTTACGTAACGAAAGGGAGTGACGCACACATGACAACCTACGACTATGGCTTGGCCAACACCAGGGTAGCCGCCGGCATGAGTGGCAGGGAAATGCTGCAGGCAATCATAGACGGCCGGTTGCCGCAGGCTCCGATTTCGAAGACCCTGTCGTTCTGGCTAGTCGAGGTCGGAGATGGCTTCGCCGCATTCGAGGGCGACCCCGGTCCGCACCTGCTCAACCCGATGGGCACGGTCCACGGCGGATGGGCGCTCACGCTGATCGACAGCGCGGCCGCATGCGCCTGCCACTCGGTGCTGCCGCCAGGGTCGGGCTATACCACTATCGAGACCAAAGGAAACTTCTCGCGGTCAATTACGCAGGACACCGGCCGCGTGCGCGCCGAGGCGAGTGTGGTGTCCCGGGGGCGGCAGATCATTTCCTCCCGGGCACAACTGCTCACGCAGGATGGCGCCGTGCTGGCGCACGGCGCCTCGACTATTATGGTTCTGGCCGGTGGCCGCTAGGCCCGCCCCGGCGTTCCACATCGGACCCGGCTCTGTCTTAACAACCGGCCGGTCCGACCGGCCGTTCAGAAATATGACGGCCTTCAAGAGGGGGATTTCCGGGCGCACCGAGACCTTGTTCAAAACAGCGTCCTCACAAAAAACGGCGCGTGGTTCGATGTGAAAAAAGGCGGCTCATTGGACAGAATACGCGCTATTGCGGGCTGCCTTTTAAATTCGGTCTCCAGAAACCGTCTGACCTTCGGCCTGTCCCATTCCTTCGGGTGAGAAAAGCCGGTATAGAGAGACAGGTCCCCTTCGTAGTGGGGAGAAGTTGCGAACCTTTCTGCGTCGGGACTGTTAAGCGGCATATTGAAGACGGCAAGATTCAGAAAATCGATAAACCGTTCGTGGCGGACCGTAAAATCGAGCGTTTTGCGGGCTTCATATTCGGATTCCGAGGGGGTCCCGAAAAGAAGATATACGTAGGCGCCTATGCCTGCCTTTTTGAGCGAGGCAAGGGCCCTGGACGCAACAGCAAGGTCGATTCCTTTGCCCTCGGAGTCGATGACGCCCTGATCTCCGGACTCGAGACCAAGCTTGAGCATGACGCACCCGCTCAGTTTGAGCGCCCGGCAAAAATCCTCATCCGCAAGCCTTCGGGTCACTCGCACGAACCCGTACCAGGGGGCGCCCGGCGGATTTGCCGCAAGTTTGCTCAAAAGGGCCGGACTCATTGCGCTGTCGAGAAAATGAAGGAGCGCCGGCTGAGACCCTGAGCATAATTCGCTCGCTTCACGGACCGCTTCTTCGGGTGAAACCGGCTCGTAGCGATTTCCTTCCGCTTTTTCCGGACAGAATGCGCAACGATTCCAATAGCATCCGGAAGATGCGCTATAGGGCAGAATCGGGCCGGGTGCAAAGTAATCCCCACTCGGGAACGGATCATAGGAGAACCGGCGCCTGCGCACGATTGCATTGATCCCGGCAAAATCAAGCAGCGCCTGTTCCCCGGGGCCGCTTACAATCCGGTCTACAAGCCCCGAGAAGGGATTGGTCCAGCCCGGCCTGCAAACCCACGAGGTAACCAGGCTGCCTCCCAATACGATCCGAACACGTTCGCATCGAGTCCTGATAAAACCGATAATGGCAAATGCGGTCAGCGCCTGGCTTAGGTAGTTCAGCGAAACGCCAACCACATCGGGCGAGTGAAACTCCAGGGCATGAGAAATTCGCTTTGAGAAATATTCGTGAAACGGATTGTCCCGATGGTTTTCCGCCGCCCTTAACAGGTCCCTGGCGCGGACCGCTGAAAGCTCGGAATGCTGATAGTCAGACAGGCTGAGCCGTACTGGACCGCCGCTTTGCGCAGACTTGCCGATAAGCCGGTTTAAATCGAAAACCGAACGCTTGTAACGCTGAAGGTCGAGGTAACCCGGCGCGCTCCGGACAAGTTCGAGATTACGCGCCCGGTTTCGAACGGCCCGCCTTGTCCACCTGTCGGAATCAGGCGGACTCTTTGCGAAAAGATGCAGTATCCCTTCGATGTTTGCGTCGATTACCGCGCATTTCACCCCCGCTGCGCCCAGGGTCCCGTAGAGCCGCGCAATACCTGGCGGCGGCTCGGAAGGCTTAACCAGTGGAGGATTAATCAACAGAATCATTCAGCCTCAGCATTATTGTAAAGGCCGCAGTCGTTCAAGTCCCCGGGGGCGGTTGGACCGACCTCGCGGAGCCTAACTTTCATGCCGGAAAAATGTATCCGCAACATCAATTATGGAACAGGTAAATCACGGAAAGGCAAATGAAATTACACGGCTTGCCGATATGGCGCCAAGATGACTATCCACGCAGGGCCGCAGGTCCACATGGGTGCTATTGCGACATGATGGACCGGCAATACTCTTCGTAGGCAGCGTCGGCGTCATCGGTGTTTTGTGCGATGATGTTTCGAAGGTGAGTAAAGGAGTCCAAATCCATTTCCTGGAATTCGATTGCAATCCCCGCTTCGGTCTGCCGGACCACCCTGCCCTTCAGCTTGATTGAAAGTAAGGAAGTCGATCCGGACAGGCTTATTGAGATTTCCAGAGGGCTGCCGCCGGGAAGGGTCTCCCTGGTGGTAAAAAACATACCTTTCATGCTCAGGTTATCGACCATTCCATTAGCGCTGATTTGGCCGGTCTGCACGGTCGCTATGACTTGAAAAGGCACTCGTCTGTTTTTTCGCCTCTCCATTTAATCCTCCCTCAATCAAAAATTCAGAATCGGCATTTCTTGACGACATCATAGTATAAATCGGATCAACACCGATCAAACGAAAGAATTCTTTTCGACCTCAACGGTGAATTCTGAAAAAGCGCGTGCCTTCTCAGGAAAATCCCACACAAGTTCCATCCCATATTCGATCATGAAGGACTCAGGGTGCGGGACAGGCTATTTGAACAGGTTTGAATGTTGGTGGGTTATCAGTCCATGCCCGGATCCAGTTCAGTGCGTTGCATTCCCAACGTAAATCAATTCCCATTTAGTATTTCGTGTCAGTCGTCGAAGACGAGTCGGATAAATAATTAACTATGATTGTCTTTATCCTTTTCTCCCTCAAAGCCGAATAATAGTAACAATGGAAGGCAATTGGGCAGCCCTCCTTTGCCTGCCAGAGCCTGAATTGAATTGGCCTGAGGATTGCTGTTTGAAGTTTAAACCAGAAAAGCGCAGGAGAACTTTGCCGTGTCTGAGCTAAATAGAGAACAGCTTTTAATGGCCGTGATTGCCGGAAGAGGCCCCGCTTACCTGCGGGGGGTGAATCTGTGTTCCGTGGACCTTTCGGGTGCTGGATGGCTTGCCGATGCCGACCTGCGTGGGGCTGATCTCTCCGACGCCAATCTGAAGCGCGCCAATCTCAGAGGGGCAAATCTGGAAATGGCAAACATGCATTCGGCAAACCTAGTCGGCGCCAATTTCGAAGGCGCTAACCTGTTCAAAGTGAAGGCAAATGTGGCCAACCTGAACATGGCTAATCTTCGCGGAGCAAACCTGAAGGAGGCCAACCTGGTAGGCGCAACCCTCATGCGGGCCGATCTCGAGGAGAGCGATCTGGAGGGTGCCGACCTCGAAGGCGCCAATCTGGAAGGAAGCAACCTGACAAAGGCTAGAATTACAAATGTGAATCTCAAAATGACAAATCTAGACGGTGTGGACTTAACAGAAGCCGTGCTGGAGGGCAGCAGCCGCGACCCGGAGTGGGAAGACGAAAATGGGGATTTTCACGGCACCATTACAGCAATCAGGCTGCCGGACCTGCTTCAGATGGGGTGCCTTTCGCGCTCGAATCTGAATATAGAAGTCTATTCGGCAGGCAACGAGGGCAGCATTCACATCGGCTCCGGCCGTGTTCTGCATGCCCATACGAGCGGCATCGAGGGCGAAGAGGCTTTCATGAAGATACTCGGATGGGGAAAAGGCCGTTTTATCACTCGTCCCTTCATCCCATCAGGCCCGGCCTCTATCGGCAAGCCGGTAGAGCACCTTTTGCTCCAGTGGCACCGGCTCCAGGACGAAAGAAAGTTCTCCGGCAGATACTCCGGACTGGTTCGCAGGATTAAGAAACACATGCCCTTCGAAGCGCAGGCGTCGGTGGACCTTGTCCAGTTCTTCGCAAAGGAGGGCAAAAGCATCAGTAGTTCTGAGAGTATCGAGATTACCGACGTATTTCATCCCGAAGGCGACGGGGAAATTTTGTGTTCCATATCCACGAACGGCCAAGCGCTCGTAGCGCCGCTCAAGTTTGTGAACCTGGACAGCGACCATCCGCTTCATAACGAGCTAGCCGGTATCAAGTAGCGTTATCAAATCGCCCGCATGGTTCTTGCATATTGGCTTAGAGGGCGCGGTTTCACCATCTGGAGAACGTGCACTAATGAATCTGATACTGACAAAAAAAGACATTGTAAAACTCGAGGAGATTATCTCGGACCAACTTCTTGATTCTGGCGCCGAGCACGTCCTTTTAGCCGATCTATCGGGGAATTTAATCATGGAGTGCGGTTCGTTAGAAATGGAGGACGTGTTCTCTTTGGCGGCGGTTTCAGCAGCCAATTTCGCGGCAACCGCCGAGGTAGCCAGGCTGATCGGCGAGCAGGACTTCGCTCTGATGTACCACAAGGGAGGCAAACGCAATGTGCATTTTAGCCGCCTGGCCAAAGATTATCTCATTATAACCCTGTTCAATGATAATGTTTCACTGGGTCTGATCCGGCTCAAGCTAGGAAGCGCAATAAATGAAATGGGCGCAATATTCGGGGAGCCTGAAGGAAAAAGTCCGTGGCCTTCATAGATCTAAGCAAAAACGAAATCCAGGCCAAGATAGTCTACTACGGTCCCGGCCGAGGAGGCAAGACCACGAATCTGCTTCATGTGCATGAATCCATGTCCAGACAGGTTTGCGGTAAAATGGTGACCATCGATACAAAGGGAGACAGGACCCTGTTTTTCGACTTTCTGCCTCTAAATATCGGCAAGGTCCTTAACATGACTATTCGCATCCAGCTCTACACCGTTCCCGGTCAAGTCATGTACAACACCACGAGAAAACTTGTCCTCAGGGGAGTTGACGGAGTGGTTTTCGTGGCTGACTCTCTCAAGGTGCAAAAAAGCAAGAATATCGAAAGCCTGGAGAACCTTATTCAAAACCTGAGCGACCAGGGACTCTCGGTTGGACAAGTGCCTCTCGTGCTGCAATATAACAAACGTGACCTGATCGAATCTAATATCCCGCTGTTGCCTGTCGCGGAGCTTGAATGTGATTTGAACGAGGAACTGAACGTACCGTTTTTCGAAGCCAGCGCAACCTTGGGAATAGGCGTTTACGAGACTTTGCGCGAGATAAGCAAACGGACGGTAAGAAGCGTAATCCAGAAGATCGGCGGCCGAATTTCCTGCTGAGATCGATGGAACGCTTCCCGCTGCCTTATATTCTCAAAACAACCTGGTTCAAAAGGAAAGCTCATGGTTGATAAAGAAACGCGTCACAGAGAAGCCGGGACGGGAATTGATTTCCAGGCGCTCGAACTGGAAATCGACCGGGAAATAGACGCTCAGTTCGTTCCCCTGGCGCAAAGGGCGGTGGGGGCCGAAACACTTGTGGAAGCCCATGATCCCCCTCAATACGAGCCGAAGAGTGAAAAGGGTAAATCTGCACCGGAGCCGGAGGCCAGCCTCGATTTCGGCGCCCTGCAGGCTGGAATAGACAAAGAAATTGACTCCCAGTTCGTTCCCATGGTGCAAAGAGCGGGGGGGGCCGAAACACTTGTCGAAACCCATGATACTTCTCAATACGAGACGAAGAGTGAAAAGGGTAAATCTGCAGCGGAACCGCAGGCCGACCGTGATTTAGGCGCCCTGCAGGCTGGAATAGACAAAGAAATAGACTCCCAGTTCGTTCCCATGGTGCAAAGAGCGGGGGGGGCCGAAACACTTGTCGAAACCCATGATACTCCTCAATTCGAGCCGAAGAGTGAAAAGGGCAAATCTGCAGCGGAGCCGGAAGCCGACCTAGATTTAGGCGCTCTGCAGGCTGGAATAGACAAAGAAATAGACTGCCTTTTTGTCCCTGCAGGCAAGTCTGAGCAAAACAAAGGATTTGTTCAGACCGGCAACCAGGAGCAGCAGCAAATTATGCAGAGCAGAGCCCTTGGCTCAGATGCCCAAAGCCGACCAATTGCGCAAAATAGAGGTGGCCCATCTCCAAAATCTATTGTGGCAGCTACATTGCGTGCGAAATATGTTGAAGCGCCACCAGACGATACGTTCGACTCTCATAAATATCATCTCCATGAATTGTCCAGGTTAATCGAAACATTCAACGCCGCATACCTGAGCCTCGACTGGGAATTATCCCGGGAAAACATAGAAAAATTCATTGCTGCCATTAACCAGCTCGAACCCTTTGCCTCCAGGTCTTCGGATGCGATGTCTGTTCTAAGGATTATGGATGTCATTCTCAAACGGCTTGTGGACAGACCCCATGCAGTAAACAGCAAACTGGTTCGACTGATCCGCGATTCTCAGGGACTGCTTGCGCATTTGCTTCTCATGGAGGGCGAGACGGGACCCCAAGAAAAGCAAAGGCTCAGAGACATTATCCAACGTTTTCAGGATCTACGCCGAAGAGCACTCGCAGTCAAAGCCGAGGCAAGGCGGCCCAAGGTGGAAGAAATCCTGCCGGAGGCAATACCGCCCTCTGCCAGCGACAAGCTCCAACCACCTTGTGAAGTGCTGCCCACCCCGATTTTATCGACGACGCCCAAAAGTCCGCTTGAGGAAATCCGCAATTTAATTGATAAAATCTGCCGCTCGCTTTCGAGAAACCTTGAGATCATCGATACGGAGCTTGCCCGTCTACGACAAATCGAGAAGATGCTTCGGAGAACGCCGGCTCTGGTTCACATAGCAGGGAGACTGAACGAGATCGCAAGCGCACTTTTAGACCAGGCTGATATTTTGCGCGAAACAAGAGGCGCGATGAAGGCGCAAAGACCCAAGGGTTCGGAACCTGTGGATGAAACCGCTGCAGGATGCGAAAATACCGATCCAGCCCACGAGCCCGCGCCGGTTCGGCGTGAAGATCTATACCTGATAGCATCAAACGGGAAATGGTTCGCTTTGCCCGCTTGCTGCGTACTAAGGGTGGCCCGCTCACATGGAAAGAAAGGCCTCAAAATTTTGAAGCGTGGCTATGCGACTCTTGCCGATTTCACGCCTGCTTTCCGTTGGGTTAAGAGTGGGGTCTTAGGAGAGTGGACACAACTGCCGGCAAAAGAACTCAAATCTTACAGGTTCGAACCGTTGGAGCCCCATTCACCGGACCTGGTGGAAACGAGCGGACCAATGGCGGTGCTGGCAAGCGATGGACAAGCCCATAGGATCATATTTGGCGAAATCGTCAACTTCATATCCGATGCTGAAATTGACATCGGGCCACCAACTGAGGGGTCTCTCGGCCCGTTTGAAAGCAAATCGCACATTCGGATGCCCGTTTTTGATCCAAGCAGCCCGTTTCCCATCCCGGACCCGCTTTCAAGCAAAGGATCGAAGACCGATGAGTGTTGCCGGAGATAATCAATGGCGCCTGGAGAGCTAGTTCAAAAATTCCTCAGCCGCCTGTCGGAAGCCCGTCTCTGCATTGAACACGGTCTGGCAGATGGGACTGCCGAAGTCATCAAAGGGATACTGGCTGAAATACAAGAAGACGATTTCCCTCAGGTGGCAAGAGAAGAGATACGCTCTCGCGCCGAGTCAATTCTCGTCAGCCTGAATGAATATTCGAGCATCGAGTGCGTTCCACACGAAGAAGGGGTTCAGGCAACCGATCCCGCCCAGTTCTACGACTACGGCCTGGCGCTCATGGACGGGCAGTTCTGGGAGGAAGCCATTCAGGAGCTCAGTATGGCGGCCGGGCTCGGGTTCGAGCGCCTCAACTCATGGGAGTACTGCGGGGACTGCGCCTTGAACCTGGGCAGATGGGAGGACGCATTCCGCTTCTATGAGTATGTCTATTCGGATGAAAGCGTTTCTGAAGAGCTGAAAAAAGCTGTACTGATAAAGATAACAAAGTGCTCTCAAGCTCAGAAAAAAAAGCATGCCCGTACAGAGTCCATAGCAAAGGGGAATACAAAGACCGAGCCGGAAGACCAGCAGGAAAAATCCGAATTTGTCAATCCATCTGTCCTGGCGCTCGGCTCCTATTCGGTTGATCCCATCATCGGCCAGACGGTCACATCCTGGACAGACTGCACTGGCAAGACTCTCACCGGTGCCGCTCGTTCTTATCGTGTGACCGACCTGCTACACATCGGATCCAGCTCTCTGGTTGTGGAACTGGAAGAACAGGGCAGCTGGAAAAAATATGCGGGCCAGACCTTGGGCGGGAAACTGAGGAATGCTCTTTCAGCCGAAAAGCTTGCCTTGTGGGCACAGCGGCAGATATCGATCAATTCCCGCCATCTGGTCAGGGTCTACGATCTCGCCAACATAGACGGACACTTGTTCACGGTGCGGGAACATCTGCCGCTTTCTTTGAGCGACCTACTGGCATCGGGAGTGAACATGCCGATTTCTCTTGCCGTGAGGTTAGGCTATCAGGTACTGGAAGGCTTGGGAGATCTGCATCTTCATATGGCGGCAAACGGCAGAATAGAGAACATGTTCCATCTCGACCTGCGTCCCTCGCGTGTCCTTTTGCGCAGAGACAAACCTTATCTCAAGCTGTATAACGGAGGCCTGTGGCAAGAGATAGCTAAGGCCAGCCCGGTCAGGACTAACTTAAGAGAGCTTCCGCTCCCCTATCTTTCCTACAGAGCTCCTGAACAGTTCAGGACCTACCTTGCGCGCAAAAGACCTCCCGCTTTTACCGATATCTATCTTTTCGGAGCGCTCTTCTATGAAATGCTGACAGGGACCCAAGCGTTCAAGGCGTCTTCTTTCGGCGAATATGAAATCCAGCATTGCGAACAGTACCCTTCGCCGCCCAGGGTGTGGAGGCCCGAAATCCCAGAAACCCTGAACGAGCTTATAATGAATTGCCTGGCATGGGACCCGATGAGGCGGTTTCGAAGTACAACGCAGATATCGCTCGCTCTGGAAAAGACTTTCCCAGCCGAGGTTGCCCGCCCAAAGGACGACTTTTACGAAAAATACCTCGAAAAACTGAAACTCGCGTGAAAGTCAAAACGGGGCGCGAGAGGCTTTTGCTCCCTGTTCCGGGTCTCATTATCCCACAATAATTGCAGTTAGATGCCCCACGATGTCAGCATCAAGTTTCCCATCTGCTGCCATCTGGTTTAAGATCCTCATACTCTGTTCGGGGGATATAGCCTTTCGGTAAGGCCTATCACTAACGAGGGCATCATAGATGTCCACCACAGCCATAATCCTGGCAACCATGGGTATTTCAACGCTTTTCAGACCTTCAGGATAACCTGAGCCGTCCAGTTTCTCATGGTGATAGTAGATTGCCTCAAGCGCCGCCCCCAAGCTCTTCTTTAATGGAAGACATATTTTATAGCTCTCTTCCGCATGTGCTTCCATGATCTTTCTTTCCTCGGCCGTGAGTGGTCCAGGTTTGTTCAAGATGTCATCGGGTATATGAATCTTGCCTATATCATGTAAAATACCACCGAGCCTCAGAGCTTTTTGATCGGCTTTTGACAGCCCCATCCTTGAGCCGAGATCGTGTGCAAGGTTCGCGACCCGCTGGACGTGACCCTGCGTGCCGGCATCTCGTGCTTCGATAGCATTGGCCAAAGAGATGAGAACGTTTTCGATGCTCGCCAAATTGTCATTCAAGAACTTCGCATTTAACAATGACTTGGTTCGGGCCAAGAGTTCAGCACGGTTTGGCGGCTTTGTGATAAAATCATCAGCTCCGGCTTCGATCCCCCGCAGCTTTGCATCTGCAGCGTTCAAAGCCGTTAGCATGATAATTGGAATAAGTCGCGTCGAGTGGTGCGCCTTCAATCTTCGGCAGACCTCAAAGCCATCCATGCCTGGCATCATGGCATCCAATAGAATTAAATCCGGGTCGATTTTGTGGACGACGTGCAGCGCCTCCTCCCCGTTAGAAGCCTTGAGCACCTCATAATTGAGGGTCAGGAGCAGAGCCTCCATGAGTTTTTGGTTAACCGGTTCATCATCGACAACCAGAACTCTGGGATGAGCCTCCCGGTGTATGGACTGTTGCTCCTCATAGAGACATAAACGGTTTTTACCTCTAGCCTTCGCCCGTGCCAGAGCTTCCCGGGACCTGGAGATAAGGCCTAACGTGGTCACCCCTTCACAGCATGAAGCCAAACCGACACTAAGGGTCACTTTGGGCCCGCTCATTTTTTCTACTGCCTTGCACAGTCTTTCGCCCGCTATTAAAGCTTCCTCCGATTCCGCCATAACCAGTATCACAGCGAAGACATCGCCCTGATATCGCGCCGCGATATCCACGTCGCGAATGGTAGAGGCGATCGTGTGTGCAATATTTTTCAACATGCGGTCTCCGTCAAAGGAGCCGAATTTTTTATTAAAATTCGAAAACCAGTCGATGTCCACCAAACCGAGCGTGAAAGGGCTGCCATGTCGTTCATATCTTTTGATCTCATGTTCGAGAGCAACCAGAAAATAGCCGTGATTGAAAAGACCGGTCAGGCTGTCGGTATACGGGGCGTGGACCACGTTCTCATATTCAACGACCAGGGCGCCGTCCGTCGCACTGTTCATGATTTGGAACTCCTCACATTATGTGTTGAGGTGAGCGAAGTTTGGATAACTGATCAAAGGGTCGATTCGCCAAAAAGCCGGCCCGAATGGGCGCCCCGAAATCTTCAGGCTACTCGGATTCTGTTTCGACCGCACTTTTTGGCTTCATAGATTGCGCTGTCAACCCTGGAAAAAAGAGAGTCAGGTCCAGCATCGGTTGGCGTCACAGCGACTGCCCCAATGCTAACGGTGACGGAGAAATGCACCTGATTGTGCCAGAAAACGGTTTTCTCAATGCACTTTCGAATTTTTTCTGCAATCTTTTTTGCATCAGCGGCAACAGTCCCAGGCAGAATGGCTATTATTTCATCTCCTCCGTAGCGCGCTAAAAAGTCAGTTTTACGCAGGCAGAATGATGTAGCTTTTGCAATCTCCTGCAAACACCTGTCCCCGGCCTGATGGCCATACGTGTCATTTACGGTCTTGAAATTATCCACATCCATGAAAATGAGGCCGAAAGACTCTTCATGGCGATGGTAGCGCCTAAAGCTTTCACGAATCTGCAACTCATACGCGCGGCGATTGGAAATCCCCATTAATTGGTCGAGCAAAACCTCCTTTTCCAACGCACATGCATGCTCCCTCACCTGGAGAATCTCGTCACAGTTCTTTTTAAGACAATTTTGCAACTCATTTATTCTTTCCTCCGCAGCCTGAAGCTTTGATTCATCCTCATGTCTCTTTATTTCTATTGATTCAGCTATTATAGATAGCTTTGAGAGGATGAAGTGGCGAACTTCCCCCAAACCTTTGTTGGTACCAAATATCTGATTCATCTCCTTTGCGTGCAAAAGAAGTCCATCGCCAAATTCATTATTTATTGAGTTCATTTCCTTATTATATGTATGGCATGATAATAATTGTTTTTCGATTTGTGTTAAGTCTTTGCCTAATTCAGTCAAAAAATCATTTGTATAGTTGATCTTCTTTGCAGTACGCTCAATAAGATCATTAAGGAGATGTAAGAGATCTACACCATGTGATATTAATATATCTAAAGAATTGCTATCATTTATCGATTGTTGTATTCTATTAAAATTTTGATAATCAGAATCACCATCAAGTAATATATAGCATATATCAAGGAATTCTAGAAATCTACTGCGAACTTGCGTAACATGTAAATGACATTTCTCCGACACGCCACAATCTTCATTTATACACTTTATAGGGATGCAATTGGAATTTGACGAATTATTCGAATCATGGCTAGATAATATAGTAGATAGTTCCTCTTTAGCAAATAGAGCCTTGCTTAGAGAATCAACAGTAAGTGGCTGTTTGTTTATATGGAAATCTTTCAAGGTTTCGATGAGTATCAGTGATAAATTATGCAAGTTATTCATATGTGCCTGCCAGTTAAAATCAGCTACTGAGTGACGTATTCGCAAGGAAACAGAGCCCAATTCATTTCTTGGAGCATGCTGCATAGATAGAGAGAACCGAATTTGTTGAATCCAATCAAATTCCGAAAGAAAAATCGGCAAAAAGCAGTCCCAACATTAAAAAATTATCCAGGCCCCCCACCGTCAACCCCCCCTCTGGTCATGGACAGAGCTGGGAGAGCGTCGAGAATGCGTCGTGGGCCGGGAGCCGTCGTCCGGTTTTGGAATGCCACCGACAAATTTCCGAAGATAATCGGCGAGCTGATGAGGGCTCGGCAATGGTTGTGGGGGGAGTGCTCTAATCCTGCGAAGAGCCTTTGCATCTCCTTGGCCCCCAGTCGGGCGAGAGGCCCGGTGGGCTTCCAGAAATGAACTCCCCTTCTCTCTCTCATGGAGATAAGACGATTGCATCCCCGCATGGCAACCGGAAGATTCGTTTTCTGCCATGGCGAGTCCATTTTTCACTTATCCCATCCGACTAAACAGCCGACATATTCGAATAAAATCAGGATTAAAGTCTGCGCACAAAAGCCGATCGCAAGGCAGCCGGAGGGCCGGTTCGGCTTTTGTTCCGCGAACTCAGCCCCCCTGGGGGACCGGGTTCCCGGATTTACAAACTACAGGAAGGTTTGCACTCTTTACTCGGAGGGAAACAAATTGCGGCTTTTCGCAAAGGACATCATCCGAAAAATCAAAACCGGCAATTCGGACGAACCCAATGGAGCACAGGGGAAAGAGCATTTCGAGCGCGCACTGTTTGATGCCTTTCCGGGAATCATAGTTCTAGTGGATGTTCAAGACCATACAATCGCCGACCTGAATAACATCGCTACGAAGGCGATCGGAGCTCAGAAAAGTGAAATTGTGGGCCAAAGTTATGATAACTACATTCACCTGGCTTCAACCGGGTGTACGACAGCCGATTTTGAAAAATCGGATGACGGTACGCAGAGTGTTCTGATTACAACTTGGGGCCAGCGTCTCCCCGTTCTCAGGTCAACGGCTCCAGTCACGCTTGGAGGACATCGATATTCTTTGGAGTATTTTGTCGATATATCCGCGCAGAAACGAATCGAAGAGAAGCTTGCTGCCGCCGACAGAGAGATCGAAGCCTTGAAGGAGGAATGCAGGGTAATTAAGGATGCCGCCAAAAACAACATCATGGCAAATATTGGCCATGAACTCCGCACTCCATTCAACGCTATCATCGGCGTCACCGAAATGATCCTCGACAGACAATTCGGCGATCTCACTCCCTTACAGGAAGAGTATCTGGGCGATGTGGCTACGAGTGCACACAATCTGCTTGAATTAATAAACGATATCCTGGATCTCTCCCGGGTTGAAGGCGATAAGTTGAAGCTGGAGCCCTCCCTGGTGAACCTGAACGATCTGTTCTCGCGTTGCCTGGTCCTTGTCAAAGAGAAAGCCATTAAGCACGGGATCAAAGTGAACACAGAGATAAACCAGGTTGATGAAACTATTGAGGCTGATGAGACCAAGCTCAAGCAGATTCTTTTTAACCTTCTCACCGGTGCGCTCAAATTCACCCCCGATGGTGGTGAGGTGCGGTTGAGAGCGGAAATGACGCAGGAAAATATTTGTATTTCCGTAGAGGATACCGGCTTGGGAATTAAGGGGGCGGATTTGGAAAGCGTCCTCAGACCTTTCGAACAGTCGGACAAGCCTTCCATCCATTCCTGCCAAAGGATTCAAGCAGGTCTTTACCTGACGCAAAAGCTAGTGGAACTGCACGGTGGCAGAATATGGGTTGAAAGTGAAGGTGAGGGGAAAGGGGCGAGCTTCCGTTTTTTGATTCCCAGGAAACAGAATGACAACGATTCTTGATGATTTCCAGAACGGATTGGGCTATTTTTCAAAATCTGGGTGCTCAGACGATCGAACCGCAAATTTCCGAAGAGCCGGATGCCGTTGCTATTGATCGGTCCATTACAAGAGGTGAGACATGCTGCAGTCCACAGCGTTCGATAAGATCAAGACACTGATCGCAGAGGACGACAAGTCTGTTTCATTGATCTACAAGATCGGTTTAAAGGAAGAGGTGTTTGACAACCGTTTCCTCGTAAATGGCAATGACGTTCTGGAAGTTTATCAGGAATGGAAGCCGGATATTCTGATTCTGGACATAATGCTTCCCGGGACAAGCGGGTATGCGATACTGAAGGTCATAAGGGAAACGATGCAAAGTGCCCACACTGCGATAATAATGGCATCGTCTCTGTCCGATAGAAGCGCTGTCCTGGATTGCCTGGAGCTAGGTGTTCAGGGATATATCGTCAAGCCATTCAATCATCAGGAAATTTCCCATAAAGTCCTTGGCTATTACCAGAAGACGAATCCGGAAAAGGCCGCAGCCGCGTTGGCCCTGCTTGATGCCGTCAAGGCCGGCCCCATTGAGGCTGATACAACGGCGGATACCACCGGTAAACCCGGCGAAATCGAAACTTAGAGATTATCGCACACATGGCTCGCCTCCGGTCCTTCGCCCGTAGGGGAGAAAAACGCCGAATCGTATCCTGCAGCGCACATTCATCTATAGCCGGCCACAGAGAGGTGCACGGCGGGTTTGCAAGGCTGATTCGTTAGTTTGGAAGAGTGGAAAAACGCAGGGCGCGTGTTGAAGGTGCTTCCTCCCCCGGAGTCCCCCAAACCCCAGGGGAGGGCAACACTTAGGAGGTAAACGAACAATGCGAGAATTAGTACAAGTTCGACCTTCTGTCAAGCAAAAATGCACAAATCCCCTGTCCAGCGGGAAATATGTATCGCCCGTGCGGCTTTGAATCACTGCAACTGTTTTGGGCAAAGAGGGATGAGTTTGACAGCGGATTTTTCCAGCCTAACACCGTTAATCCATATGCAGAAAAGAATCTGTCAACAGAGCAGACCCGCAGGCGCCAGGAAATTTTTTTATCGGATTCCATCCTCTTTCAAATATTTCGGGTAATGGCTCAGCGCGAGGATATCCCCGGAACGCGCTGCAGGAATGAATCTTGGCAAAAAGCGGGAATCATCAGGCGAGCGCAGAAGCCCTGGCCGCAAAATATGCGGGCGGCGTTGGAACCGAGGTTGGAATGGCGTAACCTTTTCCATCCATCAGCTCATTTAAAAAACGGCTGTGGAGCGCATGTCCGGCTTTGCGGATCTCGAACCTTCCCAACACCGGCAGGCCGGTCAGCGCCAAGTCACCTATGAAGTCAAGAATTTTGTGGCGCACGCATTCATCCGAGTAGCGAAAACCGTCCACGTTGAGCAGTTCACAGTCGTCGAAGACCACGGCGTTGGCGAGAGAGCCACCCTGGATTAAGCCCATTTTCTGAAGCTTTCGAACATCTTTAAGAAACCCAAACGTTCGGGCTTTGGCTATTTCCCTGCCGAAACTTCCATTTTTGAGCGCCCAGGAGTATTCCTGTTTTCCCACACGCGGATGAGGATAATCGATCTCGTAGCGCACCTGGAACTGGTCCGACGGAGTTGCCATGATGAACGAATCGCCATTTGCGACGGTTAAAGGTTTGCGGATCGTGAGGAAGTTCCTGACTTCGTCCTGTTCCTGGATAGAGGCTTTTCGGATCAGATTCACGTAGGGCGCCGCGCTCCCGTCGAAAATGGGCGCCTCGGGGCCGCTCACTTCCACGAGAACATTATCCACGCCGCATCCATACAGGGCGGCCATGAGGTGTTCGACGGTGGAAACGGCTATCCCTGCGGAACCAATCGTGGTTGCCTGGAGTGTATTGACTACGTTGTTGTAATGAGCGCAAATCGAGGGACTGTCGGGTATGTCAGTTCGCAGGAACCGAATACCATGGCCAGCAGCAGCGGGTTTCAACACCAGCGCCACTTTCAGTCCGCAATGCAAGCCCACCCCGCTACACCATACGGACTGGGCAATCGTGTGCTGTTTTAAATATGTCACGCCCCTTTAATCCTCCCCGCCGCCTCCTGAGCATCTTTCGTGCCAAACTATATATTGGCAGTCCGGTGCCCCGTAAACTACCTGGGGCGTACTTTTACATGGACCGGCCCAAAATAACAAGTCTTGAATACAGACTTTATGTGTGGCAAAAATAATACATGGCAGCCTATGGTGTATCTTTCATGCCACACTTTAGTGCAAAAACTCAGTGGCAGCGTTAACCGGAATCTATGATTTTTCGTAACTGCTTGATTATTTCTTTGTAATATTTAATACTTGTAACTTCGGCCCCTGCCCGGTGCATTAATCGCCATGCAGATAAAAGCTCCGGTTCTGGAACATTTTTGATGCGCGAGGAGTTTGCATGCAGATAGATCAGTTCCCTTCGGAAATGCAGCCTTACGTTATTCCTGAAATTGACGGCGAATACCTTTACCGCTGCCTGGGGTGCGAGAGTTGGTTCGGCATCGAGGAACTTCTCTACACCTGCCCGAAATGCGATTCAGTACTGCTTCTGGAAGACAGGCAATGGGAGCGCCTCAAAGAGCTGCCGGGCGCCAAATGGCGCAGGATTTTCGATTACAGAAAAATGTTGAATATTCCGGCGCTCAGTGGGATATATCGCTTCCATGAACTCATCGGATCGATAATCCCTCTGGAAGACATCGTTTTTTTGGGTGAAGGGCACACGCCTGTCGTTTCAGCTAATCAAACGATGAGCGACTGGGCAGGAATCAGGTTTTGCTTCAAAAATGACGGCCAAAACCCGAGTGCTTCCTTCAAGGACCGCGGGATGGCCAGCGCCTTCAGCTATCTAAATTATCTCGTAAACAAGCGGGGCATTCGCGACGTATTGGCAATCTGCGCATCAACCGGGGATACTTCGGCATCTGCGGCCCTTTACGCATCGTATCTGTCCCGAGATGTAAAATCTGCTGTTCTTCTACCCCAAGGGAAAGTGACGCCGCAGCAACTGGGGCAGCCACTTGGAAGCGGAGCAAAAGTCATAGAGATTCCAGGCGTTTTCGACGACTGCATGAAAGTTGTCGAATACCTCTCGGAGAACTTCTCCGTTGCGCTCATGAATTCCAAAAACGCATGGCGCATCCTCGGACAGGAATCCTACAGCTACGAGATCGCCCAGGCGTTCGATTACGAGGTGGGCGGACTGGCGGTCGTGGTGCCGATCGGAAACGCCGGGAACATAACGGCGGTAATGGCCGGTTTTCTCAAGATGTACGATCTGCGCATCATCGATTCTTTGCCAGCGGTAATCGGGGTTCAGTCAGAGCATGCGAACCCGGTTTACCTCTATTATCTCGAACCTGAAGAGGGCAAGAGGCAGTTTCGCCCCGTTACCGTGCGGCCAAGCGCCGCCCAGGCGGCCATGATCGGCAATCCCGTTTCCATGCCGCGCGTGATAAGGCTGGTCGGGCAGTACCGTAAGATCGCCGGTGAAGGATCGGTTCGAATCGTTCAGATATCCGAGCAGGAAATCATGGATTCGATGCTGTTTGCCAACCGCAACGGCCATATCGCCTGCACACAGGGCGGGGAATGCCTTGCGGGGGTTCGAAAGGCGGTGGCTGAAAACAAGATCGATAAGGACCGCACGGCCATCCTGGACGCGACTGCCCATGCGCTCAAGTTTGCTGTCTTTCAGGATAAATATTTCTTCGACACCTTCGCGCCTGAATTTGAGGTGTCCCCGAAACGTGAGCTGCAAAACGCCCCCTTCTCTCTCAGCCTTCCCGATTCAGTTCCCAGTCCGGCAAGGGGCAGGCTCGGTCCAGAGCAATTCCAGGAATTCGTAAAATATACTGCATCTGTCATAGCCGAGATCCTGGACCTCAAACAACTTAAGCGGAAAAAACTGAAAAGATGAATAAAACGATCAGCACACTTGCCTATCGAGACATTTTGCCCCGGATTGCCGCAGACGTTTTCATAGCCCCCGGCGCCTGCGTTATAGGAGACGTTGTCATCGGGGAGCGCAGCAGCATCTGGTTCAATACCGTGGTTCGCGGCGACGTTCACTACATACGTATAGGCTCGTTTACGAACGTTCAGGACAACTGCACCCTCCATGTAACCGGGCCCGGGTTTCCGATGCACATTGGAGACCGCGTGTTAATCGCGCACAATACAATGCTTCACGGCTGCATGATCGAAGACGAATGCTTTATTGGAATTGGGTCGGTTTTACTGGATGGCTGCAAAGTTGGGAAAGGCTCGTTTATTGCGGCGGGGTCCCTGCTTCCACCCGGCTTTGAGGTCCCGCCCGAATCCTTCGTAATGGGCGCCCCCGCCAGGATAAAAAGGAAGGCCACAGATTCGGAACGCATGATGATTCAGGAGGGTTGCTCGCGCTACGCCGAGCTTGCCGCCGAATACCTAAGGGCGGAGACCGCGAGGCAGCCCGAGGCAAGGGTGCTTCCGAGATAGTCGCCGGTTATGCGCCAGACCCGGGCCATCAGCGACGGTCCGCGCATTCATACCTGCCCCGGCCCCGATTCGGCGGTTCGAGTCCATCCCGGGAGCTTTTATTATAAGGCCAGGCGATTCTCATAAATCCGCCGCTTGAGATCTTCACAGTAAAGACTATCTTTCCAGACCCGTCAGAAGCCTCCAGAACATCTTCAGACATCGGCATGTCGCTTTCGATCATTTTTTTCGGGCGGGTCCGTTTTGACTTTGTCTTTTTCCTCAGCCGTTCCGCAATCGTTTCCGGCAGTAAAATGTCTTCGTCGTCCAAACGTTTGATCTATACCAAAGGTTACTATATTTATCACCAGGTCGCCATCCCGGACCCGAACTGTTTCAGCAGTCTCACCCCAAGTCATGGCGACCGGAGCATAAAGCCTCGCAATTTTGCCCGAAAATGCAACGGCGTCGAGAGGGAGCGCCTTTTCCAAATTGCAAAGCAACCTGTTAGTGTGCATAATCCTTTTTACGATTGCATGAATGTTTACTTAAGGTTTAAAGATGAATGAACTGCTGAAACAAATCCCCCTTTTCAGTTCTCTGTCACAGAGAGATATCCGGTTCCTGGCTCAAATTGCGAGGCAACTGGAGTTGCCTGCCAACACGATCCTTTTCAAAGAGGGAGCGCCGGGTAACCGGCTCTATCTTATTGTGGAAGGAGAGCTGGAAATAATCAAAGCTTTTGGCACCCCGGACGAGATCGTCTTGAGTGTTTGCCATACCGGTGAACCAATCGGTGAAATGAGTTTCCTGAATCCCGAGGGGGTGCGTTCAGCAACTGTGCGGGCGAAAACCAGGGTACGGCTGATTGAAATTGCCAGGGATGATTTCGAATTGCTCATGCTCGGTCGCCCGGGACTAGCCTTGGCCATCGCGCGCAGTCTCTCTCAGAGGCTCCTTGATTCGGAAAACAGGTTCATGCGCACCCTTGCTGAAAAAAGCCGCAAATTAGCTATCTTCTCTAAACTCATTACGGCCTCGGTTGATGAGATCCCTTTGCCTGAACCCACCGAATCGATTAGCGAGAAGGCAGCCGGTGTTCCCCAAGTCCAGATTAATGTGCTCGGAAAATTTCAGCTTATGCGGGGTGAAGCCCTAGTAACAGAAAAAGAATGGAGTACAAACCTACCACAGTTGCTCCTTAAAGCTCTTATCACCCGGGGAGCCGAAAAGGTGCCAAAAGATTTGCTTATTGAAGATCTGTGGCCCGATACCCCCCCGGACGACGGCAAAAAAAATTTTAAAGTCGTGCTGCATCGACTCAGAAAAACACTCGGAAACCTGACAGGAACAAGGTCCCCCTATATATGGTTCAAAGGGAATATGACTTCTCTAAATCGTGGCCTGGTTCGGCTGGACATCGATGAATTCCTCTCCTTCTACAAACGGGCAAGGAGAGCAGAGCGGGCAGGAGACATCAGGAGTTCCATTGTTTATGGCAATGCCGCAATCGAACTGTATAAGGGAGACTATCTCGAAGATGAATTATATACCCCCTGGACGATACTGAAGAGGGAGGAGATCCGCGCCCTGTATATAGATATTTTACGGCGCACGGCCGCATATTACGAGAATCAAGGCAGTTCGCGCAGATCCATCGATCTTTATAAATTGGTCGTGAAGACCGATCCGACATTGGAGGAAGCTTACCAGAAGCTCATGCTGACTTATTCGAACCTTGGAATGAGGACCGAGGCCATCCGGGTATATAATGAATGCAGGCGGGCTCTTGACAGGGAACTGGGTGTGGAGCCGGATAAACTGACAACCTCAATATATGAACGGATCGTCGAGAGCTGAGAGGGATTGATAGACTAATTCCTCGATTCCTGAATTCTTAATTTTGAGGACTGAGACGGGTTCCGTAAAAGTTTAGAAAAAGGTTATCCGGGTTTGAATAGAGTTTGAATAGAGTCTTATGAGAGACTCAAGAATTTTTTCTTATCGATGTCCAGATCCGGCAAAACGCTATCCTGTATCGCGATCATTTTGTCCGGCAGTGAAGGCCCTTCTTCAAAGATATTCCTGAATTTCTCAATCAGCCATCCGGCGTTACAAGGCAGATCCTCATTCCAGGTTGCGCACCTTGAAGTCCTCTTCGACCCTTTCGTAAGAGGAATGAATGAAAGCCGCGCGGCAAACAGGAATTTAAAAATAATCTACCTTGCCTGACCCGTCAGATCAAAGGATTTGGCCATGCAGAAGGAAAAGAGGGGCTTTCTCATGCCCGGTCTTAACCGCTGAGTTGTAACCATTTTGAAACCTTTTCAATGATATGAACGCACTGACAACTATGAAGACTCATGCCATTCTGCATAGTTGTCAGTGTATGTATTCTGTACGGACTCGGTCCGACACTCGTGCGCCTGCAGCAAAAACGGAGGATTTCCCATGGGTAAGGCACAGGGAGGAATATGGAGGTTTATCCCGGGCGGAAACTGGCTCTATCTGGAAAAGAACCGAAGCAAATATTACATGTCGCTCAAAGTCCATAGGACCCGAGGATGCCGACAGGATAATTCGAGGAGAAGATCCTCCGCCAAAAGTGGAACGGGAGATGATCAGCATCAGTGCTTTTGAACCCATTAGTGAAGAGAGTCTCACCAGCTTTTGAGCCTTTCCTGAGGCAAGCGATATCTATCACGGATATCGCGGCATCCCTCACTTTATTATCGACGCGGCAAACTTGGAGGGGGCACAAAAATGGGTTCTAAGGGCGACGATAGATGCCAGCACATTTCACAAGCCGGTCAAAGTTCGGGTGATAATCTGGAAGACGTTATTCCGGAAAGCACCTTGGCAGTGCGGCAAGCAAATATGAATCTTCAGATCGAAATCGATGTGAGCCGCAAAGCCGAGGAGACCGACAGACAAATGGCGGCCATTGTGGAAGGCTCGGATGACGCAATAATATCCAAGACACTGGATGGCGTAATCACGTGCTGGAATATGGCTGCCGAGGTCCTTTACGGTTATACCGCCGCAGAAGCAGTCGGACAGCAATCCATATCCTTACATATACCGCCCGAACACTTTGATGAAATACCAGACTTACTTGAAAGAATTGGTCGTGGTGAACGTATTTCCAGCCACGAAACCACATATCGCAGGAAGGACGGCAACGACATCTGTGTTTCTTTAACTATATCTCCTGTCAGGAATAACACCGGTGCGATTATTGGCACATCGACTATTGCAAGAGACATCACAACGCAAGCGCGGGTGCGCAAAGAGCGAGAGAAGCTTATCGCCGAACTCCAGGAAGCGCTTGCGAAAGTCAAGACGTGGCGAGGATTGTTCCATATTTGTGCTTGGTGCAAAAAGATACGTGACGATCAAGGCTATTGGCAGCAGATCGAAGAATATATTCACGACCATTCTGAAGCCTCCTTCAGTCATGGTATATGCCCTGAATGCGTTCGCAAAGCTCAAGCACAGATGCAGAAGGATTGAATAAGACAAAGCATGCTATTTATCCCACTCGCTCTATATTGGGCAGGGTGACGCTTTATTTCTAAGCGGCCGGATTTGCGAACTCGCAGAAAAGGACGCAATATTTCGCCGTCATTCCGCAGAATCTTGCTAAAGTTTATCGACTGCTCTTTTCAGCAGTTCAATAACCCCCTCAGAAACCGGTTCGAAGCAGTTAATATCGTTCAACTCAACGCAGGCTTCCGGTATGGGCTTTTTGCCTTCAATTATCCGAACAGCATCTGCACATGTGATCCAGCAAGAAGAAAAGAATCTTTCTCCCTTTTTTTCCACCCAAAACCATTCTCTGGTACTCCTTGCCTGCCATACCCCTCTATGCTCGCTTCTCATTTTCCGTCCTTCCTTCACAGTGTAGCAGTTCTTGTATCAGAAAAAGGTTTCACAAAGGTTACATCCAAGTCTTGGCGACCATTATGTAAGCCATCGGAATTTTATGAGAAATTGCGACCGTGGCGAAAGGGAGCGGATTTTTTATATTGCTGAGTAAGCTATTAGTGTGGACAATCTTTTTCAGGATTGAAGCTTAAAGAGGAGAAAGAGAAGACCAGGGCCCCGTTTACTGTTGTTAACAAGTCTGTCAAACGAAGAAAACGCAAGGAAGTTGTGGGCTCATTGGGGCTTGGGAGTAGATCGTCGATGCGTTTGAAAAACTCGAAGATCGGTTCCCAAGCCCAGCCAAGGCGGAAAAGGATTCTTTAACGCTGAAAAATTTTGATGCCGAAGAGTCCGGAAACTTCACTAGCACCATCTGTCACGGGTGTTGGGATGCAGGTGCATGTCTTCGGGGATTGTGTCGGCGCCGGTGATAACACACCGTCTGATAAGCTCCAGGGCGGCTGTTAACAATGATTCCCCGGTTCCGGTCCATTTCAGGCGGGCATTTTCCAGGGTGGGCGCCTGCCCGCCGTCCATGAGCGCGCAAAGGAGTATGTAGAGCGAGGTCGCTTCAACACTAACCTTGAGATCGAATATGGCACGGTCCATGTTCATAAGCTTTTGTCCACTCCAAAAGATGTTATCCTTCTTAAATACTTTCTGGAACGTAGGCAGCGGAATCGAGCAAGACGTCGGCAAAGACGTTGACAAGTCCCCAGACAAGGTCGAGTGAGCTGAGATGGGCGATGATCGTTTCGTCGAACAGAATATGGGAGGAAGGTTCGAATTCTTCATCGCTCACCCAAAAAATCATCAGGAACGGAATTCGGGGCAAAATCCTGAACCGGTAAGACAGACCCCCCATATCGACCTTTTCGCCGCCTATGCTTCGCGCCGCGGCATCCAGAAGGCTCGAGCGGGCATCGAATGCACCGGTGAGCGATTCCATTGGAAGCGTGTGCGACGCTGTAAAAAAAAGGCCCCCCCCGGGAAGGTCTTTTTCGCTCACCCATTTATTGGCCAGAGGTTTATTGCGGGCGTACAGAAGATAATGAAGGATCACAAGGTTTAGCTTAAAATCCTTTGAGAAATCTCCCAGGCGCCCGAGTACTTCGATTTCCTCAGTTTCCGGATAACACAGAACTGCCGTGTTCAGAAACGGAATGACATAGACGCTTTCTTCGAGGTCGTATTCTACAAGGGTTCTTCCTGTGACTTCCCGAGGGTCGGCCTGCCTCAAAGCGACCCACAATCGGGGTTCAATCTGCCAGTCGCCGTTAAACGGCAGGTCGTCGACTTCTTCTGCTTTTTCGGTCAGACCTGATATGATTTCGCGAGCCACATCGGCCATTTCTTTCGGGACCATGATTCGCCCCCAACCTTTCTGGGGAACGAAAAGGCCTGTATAGGGCGTTTCCTCGAACGACCTCACAAGCACCGGTATTCCTTCCTGCCTTAAAGCGCCGGCAATAACATCGGCTTCGAATCGATTTGAAAGGGTATGCACTTTTACATATTGTGTTTCAGCCAATCGTCCTCCATACCTGCAAGAATTGCCGGTCTTTTCGGATGCATTTTCTGTCCGGCATCTTATTCTATTATTATAGTCACAAAAACTCAAATAGCGTAATTCAGATGCGAAGAACGCCGCCGTGGAGGCGGCGCTCCGATGGTGAGATGATTTATTTTGGGGACTTCGCCAGGACAGGTTCATCGTGAGGGCAGGTTACGGGCTATTGGCTAATCGCTCGATTTAGGTGTATATAGGTCTCGCAAAAGTCACAGACAGCGGCTTTGGGGGCAAGGAAACCGGCATCTAAGTTGGGAGGTCTTATGAATATTCTGGTTACCGGGGGAGCGGGATACATCGGTTCTCACACGTCGAAACTTTTGAAAAAGACAGGGCACGTCCCGGTAGTGTTCGACAATCTGTCAAACGGCTGGGCGGAATGGGTGAAGTTCGGGCCATTCGCCTTCGGGGACATCCGCGATGAGGAGGCCCTTTTTCGCGCTCTGACGGGCTTCAAGATCGAAGCGGTCATTCATTTCGCCGCGAAGGCCTACGTTGAAGAGTCCACCCGGTTACCCGAAGTCTATTTCGACAACAATGTAAACGGTACGATATCGCTTCTCAAGGCAATGAAGCGGGCCGGCACGAAGACCCTGGTATTTTCGAGCTCATGTGCAACATATGGCAACGCTGAAACACCGACCATCCGCGAAGACCATCCTCAGGCGCCAACCAACCCCTACGGTCTGTCCAAACTGATGTGCGAGCAGGTGATATCGGCGGTGGCCCCTGTGTTTGGACTGCGATACGCTATGCTGCGCTACTTTAACGTCATAGGAAACGATCCTGAGGGGGAGATTTTCGAAAGACACGAACCTGAAACCCACGTCTTGCCCAATCTGGTAAAAGCAGCCATGTCAGGCGGCTCGTTTTGTCTTTTTGGAACGAATCACGCCACGCCGGACGGAACGGCCGTGCGCGATTACGTGCACGTGATGGACCTTGGGCAAGCGCACATAAGGGCAATAACTGAACTCTTCGCCCGGGAGCGGCTGGTTTCCAACGTGGGGACCGGAGCGGGAACATCGGTCCGCGAACTGCTCGCAATAGTCGAACAGGAACTGGCGCTTCGGGTCAACGTCGAAGAAAAGCCTATCAGACCCGGAGATCCGCCCTGCCTTGTAGCCGATGACGGATACCTGCGCACCTGGTTCGAGCACACCTTCAAATCAGCCGGCCAGGCCGTGCGCGATATAGCGGCTACGTGCCGTGCCCCAGGTTGAGAACCTCGATATATTTCTTTATCGTGGGCAGATTGCGGTGGAACCGATGCGATGAGAGCGCTACAGACAACGGATTGGTATCGTAAGGGATGCGCAACATCGTGATCGTTTGCTCTGCGGAGTCATAGAGGACAGAATTAGCAACGGGAATTCCGTCCCGGTAAGGCCCCCCGACACTTCCCGCCTTGATCCAGTAGCGGGAGTTCTCATTCAGATGCAGCGTCAGGTCTTCCTTTGGCCCCGGCCTGTGTACTTTAACCTCTTCGCACTCCGGCAGTTCATAAATCGCAGGGATATGGTCGTGTCCGCTGAAGATCAGCCGTTTGGGATAGTTGCGCCATGAAGGAATAGCATGCCGCAGGGCCGCAGGGTCCAGGTAACCGAAGCATTCGATAGTCGGAGCTGAACCGCTCGAAGGAAGGTCGAAAGGGGAATGATGAACGATGGTGAAATCTTCCTTCTCGATCGAGAGCGGGAGGCCGAGGATATATTCGATGGCCCCTTCCTCGGCAAACAGCAGCCCGGCGTTGTAGGCCGTCGCCTGCATCCGGTCGAGTTGGCCGGCAAAATCGGTAATCGCGCCCGCTATCAACAGGTCGTGATTGCCGGCCACCGTAGGCAAACCCATCGAACGCAGCCTCACAAAAGTCCGGTCCCCGAATGGAAGCCAGCCCGCCAGGTCTCCAAGGCAATAGACTTCATCGGCCCTTTGCCCTTCCAGGCATCTAAGGCAAACATCAAGCGCATCGACATTACCGTGAAGATCTCCGAAAAAATAAGTCCGCATATATGTCCCTGTTAAATTGGGGGATTAAGGGATTGATCAATTATCTATCCAACGCTTTGACCTCTCGACGGCTTTGTGCCAACCACTCAAACACCGACCGACTTTTTCCGGGGTTTGCTCCGGATGAAACCGTCGATTCTCTTGCCAGATGGCTTGCAGGGTGGCTTGATCCTTCCACACTCCCGCTGCCAGTCCGGCGAGAAAAGCAGCTCCTAAAGCGGTGGTCTCTATATTTTTGGGACGGCTCACCGTGACGCCCAGGATATCAGCCTGAAACTGGCACAGATAGTTGCTGGCGCTTGCCCCGCCATCCACACGCAGGATTTTTGTTTTGATGCCCGAGTCCTTCTGCATCGCTTGAAGAACATCGTTCGACTGATAGGCCATGGCTTGCAGACCGGCCCGGACCAGATGATTTTTGGTAGTGCCTCTTGTGAGTCCCAATATGGCGCCTCTGGCATAGGGGTCCCAATGCGGGGCGCCTAAACCGACAAAAGCAGGCACGATATAAACACCATCGGTCGATTCAACTGCGGTCGCCATTGCCTCGATTTCTTTCACCTTTGTGAACAGTTGCAGCCCGTCCCGCATCCATTGCATCAAGGCTCCCGCAATGAAGACCGCTCCCTCCAGGGCATAAGTGACTTTGTCTCCAAGCTGCCAGGCGACGGTGGTCAGCAGACCGTGTTTGGAATCGATGGGTTCGCAGCCGGTGTTCTTCAACATAAAACAGCCGGTCCCGTATGTGTTCTTGACCATGCCCGGTTCAAAGCATGCCTGACCAAACAAGGCAGCCTGTTGATCCCCCGCAATGCCGGCTATGGGTACCTCGTGACCGAAGATGGACGTGTCGGTCACCCCTACGATACCGCTTGACGGCTTTACTTCGGGAAGGGTCTCTTCAGGAATTTCAAGCTTCGCCAGAATTTCCTTATCCCATTTCATTTCCTTAATGTTGTAAACCATAGTTCGGCTTGCATTGCTCACGTCCGTTGCATGCACCTTTCCCTTTGTGAGCTTCCAGATCAGCCAGGAGTCAACGGTTCCAAACAGCAGATCTCCTTTAGCGGCCAATTCTCCGGCTTTTGGTTCCGACATCAGAATCCACCGCATCTTCGGACCGGAGAAGTAGGCATCGGTGACAAGTCCGGTTTTCTCTTTTATGACTTTGTCATAGCCTTCCGCTTTCAACTGATCGCAATACTCCGCCGTCCTTCTGCATTGCCAGACTATCGCCTTGCCGACCGGCTCACCTGTCTTCCTATTCCAAGCAACGGTGGTCTCTCTCTGGTTGGTGATTCCAATGGCGCTGACGTCGGCCAATTTGAGGTTAGCCTTGGCCAATGCAGCTTCCATGGTGTTATTTTGGGTCCTCCAAATATCTTCAGGGTCCTGCTCTACCCACCCGGGTTTTGGGTATTGACAGGGGAATTCTTCGCCGGCCGAAGCAATTGTCTCTCCGGTCTCATCGTAGAGAACCGTTCTTGAACTGGTTGTGCCCTGGTCTATGGCCATGATAAACTTCGACATGTCTTCCCTCCTTTGACGACCCTGAAAATGGCGCATGGCGCATTTTCATCCGCTGCATGCTTTCGGTTTTGCGGCGGGGTAAAGATCCGCTATGCCAGCAGGTAACCCGAGGCAAGTTTGGTATAGTCATCAACTTGCGCTTTCTGCCAGGAGTCATCATAGTTCAGTTCGGCAGCCATTAAGCGGGCCACTTCGGCAGCCATTTCAATACTTGCCCGGGCATCAAGGAAAAGTGCCCGGCTTCGGCGAGCCAAAAAGTCTTCAACCGTGCGAGCCATCTCTTCGCGGACAGCCCATGGGACTTCAGCTTTGATGTAGTGGAGATCCTGGTGCAATTTGCGGCCAAGCTCGGGATCGGCATTTACAAGTTTTTTAATGAAAACGGCATCGGAGCCGTAATAGTGCAGAGGGTCCCGCCTGTCATAGTTTTTCAACCAGCCATGGACCCTCAACTTCCTGGTCACGCATTCACGGTCATCAAGGCCGGCAACAAGCAACGCATGGTTCACGGTATCTTCGGCCATCTTACGATAGGTGGTCCATTTGCCGCCGGCGATGGTCACCAAACCCGTCTCGGACACCACCAGATAATGATCGCGCGAAATCGCCGCAGTGCTCTTGCTTTCGCCGACGTTGACCAATGGCCTCAGACCGGCGAAGACACTTTTGACATCCTTACGTGTCGGATCTTTAGTCATGTACAGGGCCGCATGATAGAGGATGAATTCAATTTCTTCATCGAGGGCGCGCGGTTCCAGGCTAACCTCCGCAACGGGGGTGTCGGTGGTGCCCACAACCACTTTGTCATGCCAGGGAACAGCAAACAGCACCCGGCCGTCCGCTGTCTGAGGGACCATGATGGCATCTTCACCGGGCAGGAATTCCTTATCCAGGATCAAGTGCACGCCCTGGCTGGGAGAAATGATCCCCTTTGCCTCGGGGTTCTCCAATTTGAGCAGCGTGTCCGTAAAAACGCCGGTGGCATTTACCACCACCCGGCCGTTGATTTCGTACTCCCTGCCGCTTTCCATATCCCTGGCAATGACGCCGTGGATCATTTCGCCGGACTTGATGAAGCCCGTCACTTTGACGTAATTGATCGGCGATCCACCGTGGTCAACCATCGTTTGAGCGAGATTAACCGCCAACC
>JBKQTS010000113.1:0-3295 GCA_052143075.1 Syntrophobacteraceae bacterium
TCCCTCTTGCCCGAGCCGTGGTCGCAGGAAAGGTGGAACGAGGGATAGCCATCTGTGGAAGCGGTGTCGGCGCCGCAGTCTGCGCAAAAGACAAATTTGAACTGATTTTCGAGAGGGAAATTCGAGAACTCAAGGGCCTGGTAAGGTTTTACAGGCACATCCAAACCGGCGCAGAGCTCCTTTCGATTATAAACGAGGATGATAACAAGGTTTTCGGCATCTGCTTCCGCACTCCACCGTCCGACTCCAGCGGAGTAGCTCATATTCTTGAACACTCGGTCCTTTGCGGTTCGAGAAAGTACCCGGTTAAGGAACCTTTCGTTGAGCTCATAAAAGGTTCACTTAAGACTTTTCTCAATGCCTTCACCTACCCTGACAAAACCTGCTATCCGGTCGCCAGCCAGAACGCCCGGGATTTCCACAACCTGATTGACGTCTATCTGGACGCGGTTTTCTACCCGCGCCTGACGCCATTTGTTCTCCAGCAGGAAGGATGGCATTACGAGCTAAGTGACCCTGATGCCCCACTTACGATCAAGGGGGTGGTTTACAACGAAATGAAAGGGGTTTATTCCTCGCCCGACAGCATGCTCTCGGAGATTTCGCAGCAGTCCCTTTTTCCGGACACCACTTATGGGCTTGATTCGGGCGGCGACCCCGGGGTAATCCCCAGCCTTACTTTTGAACAGTTCAAGTCATTCCACGATAAGTTTTACCATCCTTCCAACGCCAGGATTTATTTTTACGGCAATGACGATCCGGACCGAAGGCTGGAAATAATTCAGGGATACCTCAAGGATTTCGGCCGTTCCGAGCCCGAATCAGATGTGCCGATTCAGGCGCTAAAAGACAAGCCCTCTCGGATTGTTCGCTCGTTTGCCGCTGGTTCCGGCGAGGCTGTCACGGGAGGACTCAAGGGCATGGTAACCGTGAACTGGCTTCTTCCGGAGGTGACCGATGCCAGGTTGAGTCTTGCCTTTCAAATCCTGGAATACGTTCTTATCGGCATGCCGGGTTCCCCGTTGAAGAAGGCGCTTATAGAATCCGGGCTGGGCGAAGATATTGCCGGAGGGGGCCTTGAGACCGAGCTGCGCCAGCTATATTTCTCTATTGGTCTCAAAGGAATCCGCACCGAGGATGCCGACAAAGTTGAAAATCTCATCTTCAAGACTCTGTCAGATCTGGCCGTGGCCGGCATCGACCCCGCAACCATCGAAGCGGGGGTTAATACTATTGAATTCAGGCTTCGCGAAAACAATTACGGCAACTTCCCCCAGGGGCTGGCCGTTATGCTGCGCGCACTTTCCACATGGCTCTATGGAGCCGACCCGACCTCCCTGGCGGCTTTCGAATCGCCTCTTGACCAGGTAAAGGAGAATCTGAAATCGGCAGGTTTTCTGGAGGGCCTCATCCGCCGGCACCTTCTTGAAAACCCGCATCGGACGGTTGTTGTGCTGCGGCCCGAGCCTGAACTTGCCAAAAAGGAAACTGAAGAGGAAGCCAAAAAGTTTGAGGGAATCAAACGTTCGTTTTCGGTTGATGAAATCGGCCGTGTAATCGAAAACGCCAAAATGCTGCAAAGGATTCAATCGACTCCGGATTCACCGGAAGCCCTGGCCACCATTCCGGTCCTCAGGGTTTCCGACCTGGACAGGCGAAACAGAATAACTCCTATGGAACCTGTGCCTGCGGACGGTGTGGCCGGATTTTACCACGATCTTTTTACAAGCGGCATAACCTACCTGGACGTGGGGTTCAATCTTCAGGTTCTCCCCCAGCAGTATTTGCCATATGCGCCTCTTTTCGGCCGGGCTCTGCTTGAGATGGGGACCGGTTTTCAGGATTTCGTATCACTATCGCAAAAAATCAGCCGGAAGACCGGAGGCATCCGCCCCGAGGTGTTCACTTCAGCCGTGTTTGGAGACAGCGTCCCTGCTGCGTGGCTTTTCCTGCGGGGCAAAAGTATGAGTCCGCAGATAGGGGAGCTTACGGATATCCTTGCAGAAGTGCTGGGCGCCGTGAAACTGGATGACAGGGAGCGGTTCCGGCAAATCGTGCTGGCGGAAAAGGCCAGGCAGGAAAGAAAAATTGTCCCCAGCGGCCACCAGGTGGTAAATCAGCGTATACGCGCTCATTTCAACCAGGCTGACTGGGTAAGGGAGCTGACCGACGGAATAAGTTATTTTCTTTTCCTGGGACAGCTTGCCGGGGAAATTGACGAAAACTGGGGCAAAGTGGTTTCAGATCTGGAAGAGGTCCGCAGGCTGCTTACTAACCGTTCGGCAATGGCTTTCAATTTGACCGTCGACAGGAAAGACCTTCCCTTGATCGAGCCTCGAGTGCGCCGCTTTCTCGGTGGCATCCCGGACCGGGTGTTAGCGATAGAGACATGGCAACCCCGGCTTTTCCCGCAATTCGAAGGAATAATGATTCCCTCGCAGGTAAACTACGTGGGAAAAGGCGCAGACCTGTACCGGGAGGGATATGAAGCGCATGGATCGAGCAAGGTCATAACCGGGTATCTTCGCACTTCCTGGCTCTGGGAAAGGGTGAGGGTGCAAGGAGGCGCCTACGGCGGGTTCTGCCTCTTCGACCGTATATCCGGGGTCTTCACCTTTATTTCCTACCGCGATCCGAACCTGCTCAAAACCATCGAGAACTTCGACGGTACGGCTCAATTTCTTCGCAGTGCGGACCTTTCCGACGATGAGGTCCGCAAGGCGATTATCGGGGCCATTGGAGACCTCGATTCCTACATGCTGCCGGATATGAGAGGCTACGTCTCGATGCTGCGCCATTTGACCGGCGACTCCGAAGAAGACCGCCAGAAGATGCGCGACCAGATCCTGGGCACTACAGCAAAAGATTTCAGGGCCTTTGCCGACATCCTCGAGAAGGTGAACAGGGACGGAATCGTGAAAGTGCTGGGGTCGCAGGCAGCCATCGAGTCGGCCCTTGACGCTCATCCTCAATGGCTCAAGACTTTCAGGTTGCTTTGAGCTGGAAAGCGTATGCCGGATAAAAGCAAACAGAGGAACTGGTAAGCGTTCCCTACGAAGAACATGAAGAGCCCGGAGTTTGATACGAAGCTGCGTTCAAGATGAATGTGACGGGTTGCGCTTCGCTTCGCTCCACCAATCCTACGAATTAACTCAACTGGGACAGGGGAGTAGCCATAATGGATGACGGATAAGAAAAATGATCTGCCCCTTGCAAACGTGGGTTAATCTGGAAACGGAAACAAACCCAAACCAGCGCCACAACCAAGGAGGCAGATCATGGGAAAGTTTATCAC
>JBKQTS010000114.1:0-8574 GCA_052143075.1 Syntrophobacteraceae bacterium
ACACTTCATCTCAAAAATCTTCACTATCCGGACTCCAAGAATCCTGCCCAGCCATGCCATGAAGGTGGTAAACGATAACTTTGATTTCACATTCTCGCTCCCACACTGTGGACACTTCACCTTTGCCGGTATGTTTGGCATTATCATAGCTCTATCTCCCTTTGCCGAGTGATGTGTCGATGCCGATCTGAGTCTCGACTAGGCGGCTGAAAGTAGATGGTGGATTGGATTATTATCTCTGCGTATTCATATATTTAGGGAGGAAGCATCATTTCAGTGGCCTGAACATGTCCGGTCGAGTGAGTTCTGCAAAAGGTTCACAAATGTGACGGACATGGAAAGGCTGATTGTGCCTTTGTGAGATCAGTATAGGAGAGGTGTCTTAACTTCAGGGTAAAAAGTATGGACAGTGCCAATACCTGGCCCGCGCGTCTGGTTAATACATAGACTTGACAGCAAATCCTCATTCGCTCTTGGCTTAAAGGGTCTACTGACAGAGATGGGAGAGCGTCTCGCGCAACGGAGTGCTGGAAATTTTCATCACTCCCCTGAACGGCTGGTCCAACTCCAAAATTAGGAAGATTGCGCAAGCAACCGACAGCGCACAGACGAACAGGACTGCGATGACCGTTGAGTTACGCGGAGCGAAAATGCCGAAACACCCGAAGATGAATGTGAGCCATAACACCACGACAACGAGGAACGGCAGCGGGACAGATCCGCCCGTAGCACCCGACACGATCCAGCGCGTTTCTGAGATGTCATTGCCAATCTCTAGCGCTCGGGACTGTAGCCCTTGCTGAATGACGTTCTGTGGCGCGAGTTGCCTAATCCTGTATTCGAGACTCTCGTTCCCAGCTTCGCGAAGCGCCTCAGACGTGTCCGACCTTGAAGGTTGGGAGCGCTCTTTTGGCCAGAGCTCATCGATCTTTTTGGCAATGATATGTCGAAGCAAATCACGGCTCTCTTTCGTCTCTGGCCCATACAGTGCCAACTGCCGGTCGAGCAGCATGATTTTGGCGGCAATGTGCTTAATCGCTGCATCCTGCTCGTCGTGCGAGGTCCTGGCTGAAGCGATCACGAGCCCGAGAACGAGAGCAGCAATCGTCGCGATTAGCCCCATCCCAAGCTTTATGACATCTTTAGAGTCCTCGCTAAGATGATGTTCGGGTATAACAATGCGGAGATACATTCCAAGCAGCGTGCCGCCGAACACGAAAACAAATACAACTAAAGCGACCAAAGTCGGATTCACGAGTAGTTTCCTCCTCTTGCGGAGCGTAGTCTTTATGTTTCGGATCTGGAACGAACAATTTCAAACATTACAGATTAATTACCGCTTGTGCAACAAGTCGTTGAAGCAGCCACCATTTCAGGCCCAACAAAAGTTCACGCTCCTTGCCCATAACACATCATCATCAGGTGTTGCTGGAGCTGTTAATATTTCTGTAAATAATATGGGAATAAATTATGTTCCTTTCCCATTTGCGAGCAAAAGCCAGCGCATGCCTGTCCCCAATAAATCCACGCAAGTGACAGTAGACGTGCATGGCATTAAATTCATGCTGAAGGTCTGCGTGCATCGTCTTTGCCGCCTTGACCCGTAATATCTTCAATTTGTGGATTTTGTCTTTTACTCTCATTTCGGTCTCCTTCCCGCTTCGGTATCACCACTGAGCTTCTCGCGAAAGAGTCACCAATTTCTAGAGCATAAAGCATGCCTGACCCCAGGCAAACTGAAAAAAAATGATTGGCCGCATTTGATATTTAGGATTAAGTTAATGGAGACTTTAGCCGATGGGCAGCCCGGGCTTTAGCAGAGCGATGATCGAGGCCTAAAATTATGAGGGAGAAGGTGATTCGCATTCCTCATCAAAAGAGGTAATCGAATCCTTCAGATGACCACTTTTCAGTTAAAAATAGCTGCAGACAATGCCGGAGTTCGAGGATCAAGAGTATTTGAAGGAAATACCCAGCTTTCTCATTCGGCTTCTCAGTGTATTGGGATTGATTCCAAGGAGTTGGGCTGCACCTCCGAGGCCGCTTATCTTTCCATTGGATTTCTGAAGTGCCTGACGAATTTGCCGGGACATGGTTTCATCCAGGGTGGGCAAATCACCCGCCCTATCCGGCTCTAAAGCCGGCACTTTGGTCTTCTCCAAAATTTCCAGATGTTCAAACCTCAGCCGCTCATTTTTCCCTTTGCCTCGTATATGAATAAGCTCGCGTTCGATCAGGTTCTCGAGCTCCCGTATATTTCCAGGCCATTGGTAGGCCTTCAGGCGTTCGACTTCTTCGATAGAAACGGTGGGTAGAGGGTAGATTTTGAGCTCTTTTGCTTTCTTTTCTAAAAAGTGATTAACCAGGGCTGGAATATCCTCCTTGCGGTACCTTAACGGCGGAAGTGTGATTGGGAATACATTGAGCCGGAACCACAGATCCTCCCGAAACACTCCTGTTCGGATCGACTCCATCATATCCCTGTGCGTTGCGGCAATGATTCGGACGTCCACTGGAATAGTTTTTGTCCCGCCCACGCGTTCGATCTCCTTTTCCTGAAGCACGCGAAGGAGTCTAACCTGAGCCTGAGGCGGCAATTCGGCAATTTCATCGAGGAAAATGGTTCCCGTATCGGCGCGCTCGAAGCGACCTTTTTTCTGGGCGATGGCCCCTGTAAACGAGCCTTTTTCATGCCCGAAGAGCTCGCTGTCAACAAGGCTGTCCGGGATGGCGCCGCAGTTCACCTTAACCAGCGGCGCACTTCTTCTTGATGAGCTGTAATGAATGGCATTCGCGACTACTTCTTTGCCGACGCCGGTCTCTCCAAGGAGAATAACCGGACTATTGAGAGGAGCTACCTGCCGCACCATCTCCATTACGTTTTTTAGGCCATATTCGGCGCCGATAATTTCGGAGACCGAGAAACTTCGCAGTTCCCGGCTCAACTCCCGATTTTCAGCATCCAGGATGTCTTTGAGCTTTACGACTTCCTGGTAGCGAAGGGCATTGGACATAGCGATTGAAAGCGGTTCCCTCAAAAGCGAAACAAGGGTCATATGCTCTTGAGTGAATCTCACTTTTCCTTCCGCAAACACTGTAAAAGCACCCATGTGTTTGCCTTCGATGCTGAGGTCCATGGCAAGAGCGGAGTAGTCTGCAAGACGAATATAAGGGTGAAGGGCCTTCACCACAGGGTGGTTTTCCAACTGGTAGTCGACCCTGATGCCACCGGCTTCCATACGCGATTTAATTTCCTGGATGGCTTCCCTTGACATCGCAACAGGAGGCAAGGATTGTTTATTTCCAAGACTATCAACGAATAACTGCCTCATGAGATTCCCGGTGCTTGTTTCGAAGAAGCCGAGACCCACCTTGGAGGCAGGTATGTACGTTTGGATATACTGCAGGCAGTTGAACAAAGCTTTTTCTATATCGAGACTGCTGCAGATTCGCAGCGTGGCCTGCCGAAAAAACTCATTTTTGTCAAACTCCATGCCGTTCTCCTCCGTCCTGCCGTCACAGGTCCTTGTGCTATTTAACAATTATACACGATGTTTAACAAAAACTTACCAACTTTCGTGGATTTTCCGCATGCTGTTTTTCAAATACACCTATGATCCAATACAGATTTGGGTGGCACGAATATGGCTATACCCGTCGATAGAGGATGCGCGCGTCGGCCCGCCCCACTTCCGGGGCGCCCTTTCTCAGCCCACAAAAAGGATACGATGCGGACCGCCTCATCAGTAAAAGGAACCCAGGAATGGGATGGAAAGGAGTAGATCATGAATTGGCTTGAGATGATAAGCACCCGGGCGGCTGGGCTTGTCGAAGCAGAAAAAGTCTTGGAGATCTGCAGGCAAATGTATCTATCCATTGATGGCGAGAAACTCTTGAAAATGACCGTATTTTGCAATGCAAAGTATGCGACCGATATCTGCATTCTCCTTCATTGGAAGTCCGACCCCGGGACCGGAAGCATTTTAGGCAAGCTATTAAGTGCGGCGCTCGAAGATTTTGGACTGGTAAACCATTCGATTTGGATAAACAAGAAAGAGCTTAATACTCGGAGGTAGGTTTATAAGAGACCGAATTTGGACCCATTAAGTCGGTAGATTTTGCGTCTCTAAATAGAACGGAAACACTGGATGGACCCCGGGCGCAAAAGGAGAGTAAAATGGAAGCGTATATGAATCTCATGGAGTTAATGGGTTGGGGCGTGGCTATCCATGAGCCGTGCCCTGTTTCGGTAAACGATTTCTTCGCCTGTGAAGAGCGGCGGGGGCTTCTGGAAAACTTCAGGCGATGGGTAGAATTTTAGAAGGAGATGGGGTTGCGCTCCGATACCAGGGAACCAGCCAGGCGACGAGACCTCAAGATGGCTGCCGGCATGAATCCTGCGCCGCCTTTTTCCTAAAATTCCGAAAGGAGACCACTGTGGTTTCTGAATACCGATTAAGAGCATACCCGAGAGATCTTGCTTTGTTCGTCCGGGAGCGCTGGCAAGCTGTCGACGCCGGCCATACAGATTCAGGCTCACTCCCCAGCCTGTCGGTGTTGGAACATATTATCTCGGTGTGCTACCAGGCCAGTTTGCTTCGAGAAGAGGAGCGGCCCGTCAGGTTCAGGCTAATCTTTCTGTCCCCCGACCGATTTCCACCCGATCACGTGCCTCCGGCCGGACTTCAGAGGCTGTTATTCAGAGACAAGCTGCCATTTACCGAGCGTGAACTGCGAAAGCTCTCGCCATCGGTGGATTTCTTCGGTTCCCTGACAGGATTATGGCATGACGGGAAGGGCGGATTATCGATCTGGGGGATTGTGCATTCCGGACCGCGGTGGGCCCAAAGCCTTAATGGGGGCGGGAAGCGTTTCCAACCGCTTCCCGACTCTCTCGTAATAAACGTTACAAATCCGGGGCGTATAACCGTGAACAACGGTTCCCAAGAGATCTGCACACTCAATTCAGGGAACATTGTTTGCCCGTCTACCGCCGTTTTTGATTCGGAGTGGATGCGTTCTGCGTTCGGTTCCATAGTCGATGAGGAACTCGCGTTGCACAGGAGGATTGGAACGCATGCGGCAAAGCCATGGGCGGTTGTCGATCCCGAATTCTTTGGGACATTAAAACAACAGGTCTTGAGGAGAATTATAGGCAGGATTCGCTCTTACAGACATGGCGGCACTTTGATTTTCATCCCCGACGAGCTTAAAGAGCAGTTTTTGTCGGAGAATCCATACATAAAATTTAAGTATAGATTCGCTGACGAAGAACCATGCAGACGATTTCGAACCGTTATCGTCAAAATAGCCGATGCGCTGGCGGAATTTTACGGCTCGCTTGAAAACCCGGAACGAGAAGTCGGCTGGACAGAATACCTGGCCAGCAAAAATCAAACTCTTTCCCGGCTGGATGAGTCACTGTTTGAGTGGGCCCATCTGGTTGCCGACATGACGCAGGTGGACGGCGCCGTGGTGATGACACGCCGATTGGAAGCGATAGGATTTGGAGCTGAAATATCCGGCAAACTGGAGCGTGTTGATTCGGTAGCCCAAGCCTTGGACCCCGAAGGAATAGAGATTCAGAAGGAGCAGACCGACTGCGTTGGCGCCCGCCATCATTCGGCTTACAATTTGTGCAATGCATTGCATGACGTTGCGGCGATAGTAGTCTCACAGGACGGAACAGCTGAACTTGTCAAATGGAACGAGAGTAATGTGACTTTATGGGAACAGTTGTCACCCAGCCTGATAGAGGTATAACTGCCGCAAATGCCCTGCATGTTCGCATTTGTACCCGTTGCTCCTATCTGTCAATCAGGAGGAAGACAATGCGCCGATTTCCGGAAGATTTGGCAAAGTCACTTGGAGTCAAACTTCCTAAAGAATATGTCCACTTCATGGAGAAATACGGTAAGAAATTGCCCGACGACCCTATCAGCGATAAGAGCCGGATTGCCGGACTGGGGAACGACGCTTTTGTCATCGGAACGACAGAGGCTTTTCGCGCCAGAATACCTCATTTTCCCATTGGACAAGTCGTGATAGGCTATTCAGGCGTTAAGAGCATAGTGCTCAATAGGACCTATGAAACAATTGACACTTTCGTGGCGCTGGACACCCGGGATGGAAAGGTTCTCGAGATCGATACTCTTGGAGCCGTGGAGACAATCGCCGATAGCTTTGAGGACTGGATCGGCCCGGAGCTTTTAATCTCAGAGTTTAAAGAAAAATTTGAGAGCACGCTCACCGTAGTCCTGTTCGACGATCGACTGAAGGCTGAGGAGGCCTGCTCAAACCTGATGAAATTGCAGCTTCAGGGCTACATTGGCTTTGAGGAAACAGTAGTCGTGGTCAAGAAAGCGGACGGAATTGTCAAGCATTATCACACTCATCAAACGGCCCAAAAGGGAGCAGCTTCGCAGAGCATAACCGGGCTGGCAAGGGCGCTATTGGAGTTGCCGGTGCTTGGATCTGTTCTGGGCGCAGTTACGGGCGCACTATCCGCAGCACCCGAAGATGCCGGGATAGATGACGATTTTATAAAGAAGCTGTCAGCGAACTTCAAGCCCGGAACATCGGCCTTGTTTGCATTATTGGATGAGGTCCAGCCCGATAAAGTACTCGAAGCATTCCGTGGCTTTGGGGGCAAAGTGTTCGTGACCTCCATCATCAGAGAGAAGGCGGCTATGCTGCAGGCGTGCCTTGATGCCGCGCAGGAAAATGCAGAGAAAGGTTGCGAGATTTAGCCAATCAGGATGGGACAAAGGCCGAGTTGCCGATGTTTGTCTGCCATCCACCGAAACAGGGCCATTGATAAAGGAATTTTTTTTCTCTGTGAAGACGAAGTGTGGTAATATCAAACTTCCTTATCGGGAGCCGCTGGCAATCAGGCGAGGTCGGTGAAAACAGAGATTCAGACTCACCAGCGGACCCTCGGTACTGGAAAACCTGATATCGGCGTGATTTCAAGTCAGTCTGCTTCGAGAGGAAGATCGGCCGGCGAGATTTCGACTATCTATTATAGGGCGCCTGATCGATTCCCGCCGGATCAGTGGCTGCCTGCCTGCGCTTCACAGTAGATTTCTTTAGCTCCCCGGGAGCAACGCTTATGATCCATGTGTTTTCAAAATATATCGAGAATACGGGAGTAAGCAATGAATGCTCAAAAGATACTAACTACGGACAATGAGCAGTTTTCTTCTTTCCTTGATAATGAAATCCTGGTGATTCGAGAGAAACAGCATATCTCCCATTTGACTCAGGACATCGGAGACATTTTCTCTTTGTATGATTATATGGATTCAGTGCTCTCAAGTAAGGCATACAAGGCTCTGGTTATGTTTGCTCGTTCTGAGCGGAGCCTATACATTGAGCACAACCACTTTCTATCGAGAATACTTTCAGGCGATCAGAAAAATCTGGACCGATTTCTGAACGTGGTCAACAGATACATTCTTTCATTATCGAAGGTCGATTGCATGACTGTTTTCGCTGGGCAAGGGACGGTCTCCCTGTTCTATTTGGATATTGGATTGGCTTATGACTACCGCATTGTTGCAGAAGACACTGTATTTGAAAACCTTAACCTGGACATCGGACTGATCACAAAAGGAAGCGGGTATTTCTTGCCGCGCCTGCTCGGGATTCGGAAAGCCACAGAAGTGCTGCAGTGGAAGAGCTTTTCCGCCGAAGACGCCTTACAGTTGGGGTTGGTAGATCTGATCGTTCCTGTGTCGAGGTTGGAAGAAGAAACAATGCAGTTCGTGTCAGGAAACGAGGCTCACCTATCTTCAACTCTGCTCGGCATCCGCAAGTTGTTCAAGTGCGATATCAAGGAGCTCATGCGAAGCCTGGAGCTGGAAGATTATCTTATCAAAGAACGCTTTAAGTCGGAAGAGTTCAGACGGATGTTCACTGCGAACGTGAAAACTCAGTAAGCTAATGCTTTGAAAGCTTCAAGCGACAGCATTCGATTTTTAGACAGGGTGTACTTCGAGGATAAGGGACGGCTGCTCGTTGCGTTCCTCAAACCTCAGGGAGAATCACGGCAAATATTTGCGAGGTTTACCTGCGGGCCATTCAATATTGTATACCTTTTCTAGTCTCAGCCGCGCAACTGAAGTTTTTTTCGCGCAAAAACCCAGCCCGAAAATGCTGTTGGGATGTATGGTGCTGAAGTTGGTGCATTATTCCGGTCCAAAAGATTGATTTTAATAACGCAGTGATTATAGTGATTTTTATTTCTGAAGGGGGCGGACAAGCCGCTCAAGTATCCGCTCCGTGATGCCAATCTCGTACTCCTAACCAATGAACCAATGATCGACTGTTCTTTCCCCGAAAAACTGGACAGGGAGTTAAGCACCTTGTTATGAACAATCATACGGAGGTGCGAAAATGTCCACGACTAGAAAATCCTACACTGAGGAGTTCAAACGGGAAGCTGTAGCTCAACTTCTACAGTGCCAAAAAACTTATTTTGTAATTACAATAACATAGATAGGTACTTGACTTTCTTGGCACTACATTTTCGCTCTTTGAAAACGGAATCAGATTTCGCGGATGGTGGGAGGG
>JBKQTS010000115.1:0-40182 GCA_052143075.1 Syntrophobacteraceae bacterium
GAACGAGCACGACGGGAACTGTCAAATCCAGTCTAAACCCCTCAACCTACGGCCAATCCGTGACATTCACGGCTGCCGTAACCGGCCCCGGCAGCGCCGCTCCGAGCGGTACGGTTACCTTCTACAATGGTGCAACCTCCATCGGCACCGGGACCCTTAGCAGCGGCACAGCATCCTTGACCACTTCCTCACTTGGCGTAGGGACACAGTCCATCACCGCCACCTACGGAGGGGACGGCAACTACAGCAGCAGTTCCTCTTCCACGGCCCTCAGCCAGGTGGTCAACAAGGCATCCACCAAAATGACCGATCCCTCGGCCTCGGGGGCCTACTGCGAAACAACCATTTATGGATTGAATAATAACGGATTTAGAAGCTGAAGATGCCAATAGCGAAAGGAGTAGACGATGAAAAAAAGAGGTGAAAGCAGGACAAGAAGTGGTTTGGCTGTGCTGTTGTGGCTTGCCGTGTTTTGCCTGGCCATAGTCCCGGCTCTGGCTCAAGCGGAGACGGACACCGACAGCGACGGATTACCCGATTCGGTTGAGCAGGCAGGCCTGACCGTGAACGGCACTTTTTATCCGCCATGCGGGACGGGGTCGGTTAGAAACACTTGCCTCAGTTACACGACAAAGGATGTTTTCGCGATCATCCTGAGCGCCCCAACCGGCAGTCTTTTTCCAAAAGACCCGCTGGCGTTCATGGAGGCATCCGAGCCGACCTGGGGAGTTCATTATCTCACACAAAATACTACGGTTCCCGATCAAACCGCGACTGTCAGCGGAAGGACCGTGTACAGCGACGCCAGCATGACCCAACACGCGCTCAGGTTCACCGAGGACAATGTCTCAACCCTGAGCTCGGGCAATCTACTGGGCCTTACCACCTGGGGCACGCCGAACGGCTACGATGATTCGACAATATACTCGTTGCGTCTCCAGCAATGGTTCACACAAACATCCACCGCTTCCGGGATCACCAAGGTTTGCTATTCCACAACAGCGAGCCCTTTAACCACGAGTAATAAGAGTACGCAATGCGGTGCCCCGACAAATTCGACATTTATGACAAATCTACAGAACATCTATTTCCAGAGCATAATAGCCCATGAGGCAGGGCACCAGATGGAACTCACGGCATCTTACAATGCAACCTACGGCTATCATTACGCAGCCGGGACCTCCCCCACGGAGATGATGCAGTATGTGTACTATACGACAAAGAGTGGGACCATAACCTGGTATCTGGGCGACAGGTATGCGACAACGGACAGCCCGGCGCTCAGGCCTTAAACAGTTTCCATCCGGGGTTTCCGGATGGGCGCCGGACAGGAAGTGCAGGTGAATTGGCGAGGGGTTTAACAGGTGAAATCCCAACACATTGGATTGGGGCCGCCGGGTCTTTTTTTGAGGCGGCAGGGTCTGCAGGCATCAGGAGAGCGGGCCTGCCATTGAAGAAACAACCGCGCCTTCCAGCGCGTCCTAAAGACGCGGGGAGGGCAATCGGGAAGGCATCGCGATTGTTTCCGGCATGATGAGAACACCATTTACTTAAAGTAAGTTTAAAGGAGGAGAAAAAATGAAGAAGAAATCGATTTTGTTAGTCCTTTCCATTATGGCCGTGGCTGTTTTTTGCGTTCACGGGGCAGCCTATGCAGGCGCTTCGGGGACCAGCGGGGATGAGTTCATCTATCCCGACAAAAAAGCGACTGGAACGGAAGTGAAGGGCACAGCTTCTCTCTATTTTACACCTCCTCTTCCTTATCCTAATCAAACTAAGGATGTGCCGGTGTACTGGTTCCTGCGGGTCGTAGAGGGGAAAAACGTCTATGGCTTTGACGGCGAAATTTCCGGCAACTTGGGCAGCGATCCCCCAGCCTATTGGCCGGGCGGCCCCCCACCGCCAGCCCCGGGCAGCCTCCAGGCCAACCTGATTGAAAACCTGAATGCTACCTATCCAACCTTTCTCCAAACGCTTGGTTTCCCTGCCGGCTCGACGTTTGTTTTAAAGAATTTCTCGAACTTAGTTGCAACGACAGATGGCGCCTGGTTGGGCTTTAAATTCGTCTTAGCAGTTCAAGTTCCGGCTAAGTAGAATGAGTCGCCAACGGCCGGTCTGCAGTGGTTTGAAAAGCTTTTTCCGGCCACTGTTTTCCGGCCGTTGTTTTCGGGTAACATTTGCGGTAAAGCCATTAAGATGAAGGCAATAGATTCAGACAGCCTTTTAAAAAGCCGGCTGCACGCCGTGGCGCCGGCGAAGCTTGGCGGCCTGGCGCATGCGCTCGGTCCGGCCATGGCGGCAGCACTCAGCGGCGTGCTTCTGTTTGCCGGTTTCCCACCATACAATCTGCCGTTGTTGAGCTGGTTTGCCCTCATTCCCCTCCTCCGGGCAATTGAAGGGAAGAGATCGGGCCAATCTTTTTTGCTGGCCCTCTGGACAGGCATTGTTTTTATTTTAGGGGTTTTCAACTACCATTGGATTTTCGACATCCACTTTGACAACAACTGGCAACATGCCATCCTGGCAGCGTATTATGTGGTCTACGTTGGATATAGTGCAGCCTACGTTGGAGCCTTCGGACTTTGCTTCAGTCGAATCAGCCGCCGCTTTGGTCTGTTTGTTGCGCTTCTGGCGGCCCCTTTCTTTTGGGTGGCCCTGGAATTCCTGCGGTCGAACATGTTCTTTCTTGCGTTCCCGTGGGCGCTTCTGGCGCATTCCCAATACCAGGTTACACCGGTCATCCAGGTGTCATCGGTCACCGGAGCATACGGGGTAAGCTTCCTGATAGTTTTGGTTAATTGCGCACTATTCGCCCTTCTATTTCCCTTTTTGGGCTCCGGAAAGAATGGAAGCTCATTTCAACTCGCTATGAGCGCCTTGGAAAGGCGGGGGCTGGTGTTCCTGGCATCGGCGACAGTTGCGGCGACCCTGGTTTACGGGTATCTGAGCATGGTTGACAGGTGGGCCGGAAGATCGATTGGAGTGGCGGCATTGCAGGGGAATATCGAGCAGAACAGAAAATGGGACCAGAAATATTCCCGTTCCATCATGGATACATACGACAGGCTTACGCACGAGGCCGCCAGCGGAAAGCCCGACCTGATCGTGTGGCCGGAAAGCGCCACGCCGAGCTATTTGGAATCAAACCCGGGTCTCTATAGGGTGGTCAAAAGTCTGGCGAAAGAAGTGAGGACCAATCTTCTGATAGGCACCTCGGGAACACCCAAGTTTCAGAGGGGCGACACTGCTTCGCAATCCGGAGTTAATTCCATGGTCCTGATTCGCCCCGATACCGGGTTTGGAAAAGAGCTCAAGTACGACAAAATACGCCTCTTGCCCTTTGGTGAGTATCTGCCGCTGGAAAATGTTATTCCATGGTCATATATAGGCGTGCCGACCCCGGCCCTGTCCATTTCAGGGAAGGAAACAACGCTCCTTTCAACACCTGATTTCCGATTTGGAGCGCCCATCTGCTGGGAAAATGTTTTTCCGGACCTCATCAGGGGCTTTGTCAAGGCTGGGGGACAATTTATAGTGAACAGCACCAACGAAGCCTGGTTCGGAAAAACTCCCGTGCCCTATCACTTTCTTTCAATGAGCGTTTTTCGCGCGGTGGAGAACCGAAGGTTCATGGTGCGCTGTGCTAATACCGGCATCTCCTGTGTAATCGATCCCTGTGGCCGCGTGGTCGACCGGGTCAGAGATGCGGAAGGCAGGGACATTTTTGTGACCGGCATAGTGAGTGCGCGAATCACCTGTCTTGATTCCCTAACTATTTATACTCGATGTGGGGACTGGCCGGCAGCGGCGAGCCTGATTTGCTCGGCGGCGCTGTTCCTTGCCTCCCTGAGGCGTGGCCGGATTCAGGCTTCGCCACACGGCGGTGTATTTTGATGGGACTGAAAGATAGCCGAAAAACGCTGGCCATGGCGGCATTTGCCTGCGTTGTGCTTGTCTCTGCAACGACGGCGGCTTTGAGTGTGTACAACATTCTCAAATCGAGTGAATATCCGGATTTCGGTTTCGGGTATCTTTTCGTCAGCGGCTACAGAGTAGTTGCGAACATTACGGAACCGGGCCATGCCGGTGGAATTCAGGATGGAGACTATATTTTAGAGGTGAACGGCAGGACCTTTTCCAGTTACGATGAATTCCAGGAGGCGCGAAATCAAAAGATAGGAGGCAGCAATACCTATCTGGTTAAAAGAGGCGGAAACGAGGTTGAAATCACAATTTGGACAACGCCGCGAGGTTATCGGTTCGTACTTGGAAAGAACCTGCCGTCCAGTTTGCTTGGTATGTTCGTCATGGCGGTAGGGATACTGGTTTTCCTGATGAAACCCTATCACAGGGTCAGTTGGATTTTCCTGCTCTTTATGTGCACCACCGGCATCCTCACCCTTTTCCTTTACAGGCCGCCTCAACTGCTGATTCCCAAATGTCTGGAGTTCATGCACATATTTTCATTTGCTTTCACTCCTGCCGGTTTTTTTCACCTGGCGCTCGGCTTTCCCGAAGAGACCACGCTGCTCAGGAGATATCCCAAGGTCCAGCTTGTTCCATATGTTATTTCAGCCGTCCTGTTTACATACATTCTCTCCAAGGCCGACACTCTGATCCGGGCGCCCCATTGGTGTATGACGGCTATAGCACTGTACATGGCCGCAGGCGTGCTGTTCTTTCTTGCATGCTGCCTGAAAGGTGGATTCAAGTCTCCTTCACAAATCGTAAGGCTGCGCTCGAAGGTCATGCTGATCGGGTTTGGAGTTTGCACGCTCCCGCCCCTTGTGAACTTTGTACTTGGGGCGGTATCCAACATAAGAATCCTTCCCACTTCCGACTATAATGCGATATTCTTTATAGCTTTTCCCATTTCTGTCGGTTACTCGATTGTCAAACACGATCTTTTTGGTTTCGACACCATAATCAAGCGGACCTATGGATATGTGATCACAACGGGAGCAGTAGCAGGGTCATACGCACTTTTCGTTTTCATTACCAATCTGCTTTTCGGCCATCTGGCAATAGCTCAATCGCCACTATTTCCGCTTAGTTTTGTTCTGGCTGTAATCTTTTTTTTCAATCCTATACGGAACAGGATGCAAAGATACATAGATAAACTTTTCTATCGATTGGAGTACGACTATCGGGAAACGGTGCAAAAGATCAGTGAAAGCATGCGTTCACTTTTAAGACTGGATCAAATCTCCAAAGTGATGATGGAAACGGTCCTCGATGTGATGTTCGTCGAGTCGGGCTGCATTTTCGTTCGGGGCGAAGGGGAAGGTATTTTTAGATGCATAAGGGCTGGGGGCGACATTTTTACTGAAAGAGACAGCAGAAAAACCGGACAACATTCAGCCAAAACCGGATTGGAAAGGACAAGGCAAATAACCGGTGACTTTTCTTCGCAAAGAGATGGGGGCGATGGCGTGCTGCCTGAATTCTCGGCCGACGAGCCTCTGATGGCCAAGTTGGCAGAGAAAAAAAGAGAAGTGACCATTTATGATGTTCAGGAAGATCCCGATTATGAAGAATCACGAAGCGAATGTGAACAGGTTTTCGAGAAAATGTCAGCAACCCTGATCCTGCCGTTGATCTACGAAGAGCAATTGATTGGAATGATGCCGCTTGGAAGAAAAAAATCCGGCAAGACTTATCGCAGGGAAGACATCATTCTCTTGCATACCCTGGCCAATCAGGGAGTGGTCGCCATAAAGAACGCTTCTCTGGTCAAAGAAGTGATCGAGAAGGAGCGTATGGAAGAGGAGTTGGCCATCGCGCGCGATCTGCAGATGAGCATGCTCCCGGCCACTTGCCCTGAAATCGAAGGTTTCCTTCTTGCCGCCCATTGCATTTCCGCGAGGGAAGTGGGCGGGGACTTCTACGATTTTATCGAGATGGAAGGGGGCAGGCTGGGACTGGTGCTGGGCGACGTGACGGGAAAGAGCGTGTCGGGAGCGCTCGTTACCGCTGCGTCCAGGAGCATTCTGCGGATACTCTCGGAACAGGAGGGGTTGGGAGTTGACCAGATCATGGTCCGCGCAAACCGCCGCATCAAAAAAGATATAATGAGCGGCATGTTTGTCGCGCTGTTGCTGGGCGTAATCGAACCTGGAGGCCGAACCCTCGCCCTGTCCAATGCGGGGCAGACCCAGCCGGTCATATTCAGGTCAAGAACCGGGGAAGCAAGTCTACTGGAGACCGAAGGCGACACCTTCCCGCTCGGCATCATCGAAGAATGTGATTACCAGGAAACGCGGATCGACCTGGAGCCCGGGGACAAGGTAGTCTTCTACACGGACGGAATCGTGGAGGCGATGAACAGTGAGCAGGAAATTTTCGGGTTCGACCGGCTCATCGAAATTGTCAAAGAGTCTGGTTTCATGAGTGCCGATCAGCTCCTGGGCGAGGTTTTGTCCAAAGTGAATGACTTTGTCGGCGGAGCGCCCCAGCATGATGACATTACGCTGATCACTCTCTCAGTGCAGGATGAAGTGTGAAGACAATGCCTCCCGCGCACGCCCGACGCTCATGACAGACACACCAGGCGGCGGGCCCGCGCGCTACGCGCTTGCATGCGTTCCGAGGCTCGCGTAAAGGCGCCTTCACCCGGCATGTTTTTACACGTTAAAAAGTTTGTAATACAAGGGGTGAAATGGAAATCGCGAGAGCCCGTAACGATACACTTAGTAATTTGTGGGTGCATAGAGTACTTGTGCTTTTGTGTCTCATCGTTCTTGCTATTCGGCCTCCATGGTCTTCTCTCATTTTAATTGCCCTCAGCCTGACCGGACTCTATCTTAAATTCAATGATGCATGCCTGTTGGGTCTGACATCGGCTTTGTGGTTATTGCTCCGGACGGTTGCAATAATAAACCGCCTGTGGGTCTATACTCCACTGGCTTTGATCGCCGGACTGACCGTTTGGACGCTCGTTATTCGTTATTCCGGCGGCGGGCGGTATCCAGTAGTTGCGAACGGCTCATTGACCTGGATCAGGAAGGGAGATTTTGGGCGCAGGCAGATCGCAATCGCCGCCGTCATTGCGGTCCTATCGGCATTAGCGCTGGTTTTGTGGTATTTTATAGTTAAGCCGGACATCTCGGACATTTGGGCCAAAATACGCAACGTGCATCCGGTCTTACTAATTGCGGCAGGACTTTTATGGTCGATCATCAATGCAACCAGTGAAGAATTCCTTTGGCGCGGGATGATTTTCGACGCTCTGGAGCGGAATTTAACTTCAAGTGCGGCGGTCATTTCTATCCAGGCCTTGTCTTTTGGAGCGGCTCATTTCCATGGATTTCCAAGGGGTGCTTCCGGAATGGTACTGGCGTCAATATACGGTTTCATGCTGGGCTACCTTCGAAAACAGGCAAATGGGCTCCTTGCTCCAATCGTTGCTCACGTGTTCGGAGACATCACAATATTTTTGATTGTAGCTTCAACCCTTTTGCCATAGTGTAACCATGCTCTGGTTGTATTCGCCCGCGAGATGTGTTGTTCCAAAACCATTTAAGAGGAGTGATAATTGGGCATGAACTTCGAGGGCGGCACATTCAAAATCTCGGTGGAGGATGAGGGGGAAGGAATCCCTGATATGCTCGCAGACCCTGATATCGAAAGAAAGCTGGAGCAGCTCGAGCCGTCCCGTACCGGGGCCGGGGGCGGGATGGGACTCTTTTAGGGCAAAACATCCGGACGAAATCGAGTTAGATTCGGAGGAATTGAATGTCTTCAAAGCAAGAAGGCACGGCAGAGGCAAAGGGAGAATCAATGCAGATGGATCATACACTCAGGATGCTGGATGAACGTACGCTTGAGGTCAACCTGCCAAACATAATCGGCTACGAGCGAATAGCGATGGATTGCTCAGCCTCGTTTGCCAGGATCATCGGATTCACCAAAGATAGAATAGAGGACCTGAAGACCGCTGTTTCCGAAGCGTGCCTTAATGCAATGGAGCATGGCAATAAAGGGCGCACTGATGCCAGAGTGATGCTGATGATGACTTTTGATGACAACTCGTTCAATATCACTATTTCAGATGAGGGAGAGGGCATTGTCGAACTGCCCGAGGACCCGGACATCGAGAAGAAAATAGAGCAACTGCAGACCCCACGCGGTTTGGGAATTTTCCTGATCAAAAAACTGGTTGACCATGTGGAATTTAACAAGGACGAGGGACAGGGGCATGTGCTCAGGATGGTACTCAGAATGACTTATTAGGTCTACTGGGCATGCGGATGCCGTCTGCCGGTTCGATGCGGATTGCGGTCCGGAATGACCTGTCAATTCCCACTACCAATTCAACAAAACAGGTTAGCGATATGGCGCAGCAAAATGAAATCAAACTCTCCGAAAAAGATGGGGTCACCATCATGGAGATCCAGGGAGATATAACGGTTTTTTCAGAACCGTTTCTGAAAGAGGCTTATCAGTCGGCAAACGATCTGAATGCGGTCAATGTCATGCTGGTATTCGACAGCAGCGCATACATCAACAGCGGCGGAATTGCGATTCTCATTCAGCTCCTGGCAGAAGCCAGGAAGAGAAAACAGCAGGTCGGCATCACCGGGTTATCAGAGCATTTCAAAAAGATCTTCAACATGGTTGGAATAACCAGATTCGCCCGGATCTACCAGACCCTGGAAGAGGGATTGAACGGCTTGTCTCCACCTTGAGCGGTGAGCGATGATTAGTGAGCTGGGAAAATTTCACTTTTCACTGCTGCTCACTTTTCACTGCTCACTCCTCTTTTCTCACTGCTTGAAGGCGGACAGATGGGACTCGATAAGGAACTGGAAGAACTCAGGGGGGCCTTGAAAGATGCCGGGAATATCCAGGCGGAGCTGGACCGGCGGATATTCCACATGAAAACCCTCTACGACGTCAGTATGGATCTTTTCAGCAGCGTACAATCCGCAGAGATTCTCAAGCTTTTCCTCATGATGACCATGGGCAACTTCGGTGTGATCGAGGGCTTTATCTCCCTGGCTGACCCTAACTCACCTGCAAAACAGAACTCCCTGATAATGGGATTTGACGACGCGGAACTATCCTCTCTTGAAGATTGGCTCCGGAATACCTGGAAGGGCAGCGGTGAAGAGACGATAGAAAATGTCTCAAATTCATGCCTGGAATCCACTTTACTCCCGGTTGCCCTTGCGATTCCTTTTTGCGTGGGACCCGACTGTTCCGGGGTCCTGGGGCTTGGACAGAAACTTGCGGGAGACGACTATACGCAGGGTGATGTCGAATTGCTCGTGACCCTGTGCAATAACCTCGTGGTGGCACTCAAAAACGCCCGATCATTCGAAGAGATCAGGTCCCTGAATGATGACTTGAAGGCCAAGAATATCGAACTGGAAGATGCACTGCGCAAGCTGAGGGCAGCGCTGAGAAAGGTCGAAATTCTGGAGAGCGTCAAATCCAGCTTGAGCAAGTTCGTACCGCATACTGTTTGCAGGATGATAGAGGAATCACCGACTACCGATATCTTCTCCAACAGGGACCAGGACCTTTCCGTACTTTTTCTGGACGTGGAAGGCTATACCAGGATTTGCGAGAGGCTCGACGGGGCCGAGCTGAACGACCTCATAGAAAAGTATTTCTCGGTTTTTATGGACGCCATATATGAAAACAACGGGGACGTAAACGAGACCGCCGGCGACGGTCTGATGGTGATTTTTCATAATGAGGATCGGGAGACCAACGCCAGGGAAGCTGTCAATGCTGCGCTTTCCATCAGGCAGAGGGCGACTTGCATAAGCAGGGACTGCGGCACATCTCAGCAGCTGGTTATCAATATGGGTATCAATTCCGGCACGGCCATGGTCGGCGCCGCGCGATTCGAGAGTTACACCGGGTCGCGCTGGACCTACACAGCCCGTGGCTCAACAACCAATATTGCGGCAAGAATAGGCTCGCTTGCAGCAGGGGGAAGCATACTGCTCTCCGGGGAAACGGCAGACAGGGTGAGAAATTATTTCCCGGTCGTTTCAAGAGGAAAATTTCAATTAAAGAATGTGTCCAGCGAGATGGAGGTTTTTGAAGTTAACGAACCCGGTATCGAGATGGCCAGGCCCCGATAGGAAAATTCATGCAGATCAGCTTTCTCGGAACAGGATCGGAATTTACCACTGCAGAATACTACCACTCCAACATGCTAATAACTGACGGGAGCGGCAAAAGGATACGGATCGTGTCATAATTATTCGGGCTCTATCCTTGATCGATCTCTGAACAGGTTGCTTCTCAAAATACCCGTTGGAACTCACAAGAGCTTTCAATTTCATTCAGCCTTTCCAAAGCGCCTCCGGATAACTCGAGATTCGTACTGCGGAGAATGAAGACCCTGTCGACTAATACGAAGTTGCGTTCAAATGGGGCGCTTCGGGAGGGCATAAAGCCCTCCCCTACAAAAGAACCGCGCCACAATGCCGTAGCTCTCGAACGCAACTACAAAGACCATATCCAGGGGAGGAGTGCTATGTCATTAGATTTTGGCAGTCATTCCATGAAGGTATGTTCCGCAACCAAGGCCGTGTCCACCATTGGACCTGGAAGCCATGTATTTGTTGGAACGGCATGCGCGACGCCGCGAGCATTGATCCATGCCTTGGAATCAGTCGTAGATGCCTCGGATGATATTACCATTCTTTCCTTTATCACTGACGGCGCAGTTCGACACGAAAACGGACGGCCCGTAACCAAATGCAGGCACAAGTGCTTCTTTGTCGGCAATGACCAGCAAGAAGCGATTAGAGATGGGACATCCGAGTACATACCGATGTCTCTCGCGCAGTTGCCGATTCTCATAAAAAACGGCCGCTTCCCCATCGACGTATCGCTCATCCAGGTCTCGGCCCCGGACCGCAACGGTTACGTAAGTCTGGGCGTCTCAGTCGATATCGGCCTGATTGCCACACGGGTTTCCAAAAAGGTGATTGCCGAGGTCAATCCCAATATGCCGTTCACTTTGGGCGATTCGGTCATCCACCTCGATCTTATCGATCACCTCGTAATCAATGATACACCTGTGTATGAATATGTTCATCCCCCCGCTGACGACGTGGCGCACCAGGTTGCAGCATATATAGCAGGTATTATTGACGATGGATCGACGTTGCAGATCGGTTTGGGGCGCGTTCCAAATGCAGCTTTGCCTTATCTGCTCGACTGCACCGACCTGGGAATCCACTCGGACGTAATCACCGAAGGTTTGTTAGACCTGGTTGAGCGTGGAATTATTACCGGCCGCAAAAAGACGCTGCATCGCGATAAGATTGTAACGAGCTATTGCCTCGGAACAAAACGGCTCTACGATTATGTTCACCTCAATCCGATGTTCGAGTTCAGGCCGATCGATTATGTCTGCGATCCCTCAATCATTGCCAGGAATAACCGTATGGTATCGGTGACGCAGGCCTTTGCCGTCGATCTGACCGGACAAATATGCACGGACCAGTTGGAAGGCAATTTCTATGGCGGCGTTTCTACGCAGCCTGACTTTCTGCGGGGCGCAGCCAGGTCGCCGGGGGGCAAACCCATTGTATGCCTGCGCTCAACGTCCGAAGACGGCAAACGGTCACTGATTCGCCCGCAACTTCTGCTTGGCGAGGGGGTCGGTATTTCGAGAGCCGATATCCATTATGTGGTGACCGAATACGGCATGGCTTATCTGTTAGGCAAATCCATTCGCGAGCGCGCCTTGTCTCTCATTGAAATAGCAAGTCCTGAATTTCGCCCATGGCTGCTGGAAGAGGCCAAACGCCTCGGTTACCTGCCCACCTCGCAGGCATTGAAATCTCAGAAGGCATATGCCATAGAAGAGGAACGCATTGCGCACCTCAAAAACGGGAAAAGCGTCCGACTCCGCCCTGCCAGGGCAAGCGATGCCGACTCGTTACTAGGATTGTTTCATGCCCTTCCCGAAGAAGACGTTTACACCCGATTCTTCCAGCGCCTCAAAACTTTAACATTCAACCAGGCCCAGCAGCTATGCAATGTCAGTTTCGAGCACGAAGCGGCTTTCATTGCCGTTGAAGGTGACAGGGAGAATGAGAGATTAATAGGCAGTGGCTGCTATTTTCTGGATCCCTCGACAAACATTGCCGAGGTTGGATACATGATCGCTCCGGAGTGGCAGGGTTGCGGACTTGGCAATGCCCTGCAGAATCGAATGAAGGAACATGCCGTTGCCAAAGGCATCCGAGGCTTTATGTCCGTTATTTTAAATTCCAATGCAAAGATGATTGCCCTTGCCCAGAAGGCGGGCGACAACGTAGAGAGCGTCAGGGATGGTGAAGCATGGGAAATAACCGTCTATTTCGACTAATTATGGGAAAACGGCGGATGTGAATAATTTGTGAGTGTTATGAACAAACACACTATAGCGCAAAAAGCAGAACGCAGGCCCGTTTATTGCACTTTAAGCGAGGCGGCGAAGTGAACCGGAACATCCGATCGCCGGAGGAGGTCATCTATTGTTTTACAGGGGACTCATGTGATAGCCGTTGAAGACCTTCAGTGCATAGGAATTTTCAAGGATTTCCCCCCTGGAGCTCTTGCCGGCATTATCCCCTGTCTGAGGGAAAAAAGCTTTCGCGCCGGGACCTGCATTCTGTACCGGGGTGACCCCGGATACTCCATGTTCATGATCCTCAGCGGGTCGGTAGCCGTAACTCTCATAAACGACGATGGGATCGAGTATACCCTCACGACCCTGGGAAATGGCGAGGTTTTCGGCGAGATGGCCCTCTTGACCGGAGAACCGCGCTCCGCCAATGTGAAGGCCGTTACGGATGTTCATCTCGCCGAACTTAGCCAGGAAGCCTTCCTGGAACTGATAGCGACCTACCCGAAACTGAATGAAAGCCTTCTCCGCCTGGTGGTGCAACGGCGGACAAGGAGTTCGGTGCGTCAACAGTTCGCCCTTCTCGAGCGGGAAGAAATCATCGCCAGTCTTTTCGGGCAGCAGACTCCCGACGTCGACCATTTTCTTGGTGATTCAAGGGCGACGATCGATACCAATGTCGCGATTGCAAGGCTAGCCGCCGCCGAAGGGAATGTTCTCATACTCGGCGAAAGGGGAACCGGGAAGGACCTCGCGGCGCGTCTTATCCACGTGCATGGTCCAGCCGGGATACGGCCGCTCTATCATCTCGATTGCGCCAATCCTCCGCCCATCAAGCGTGATGAAGAAAGAGGAAAGGGAGGAGAGAAGGATGCGCTTCACATGGAGATCGCCCAGGAGTCCGCTTTGTTCGGCCATGGTGCCGGTGCGGGGAGCTATGCCATGGGCATCAGACGCGGATACATGGAACTTGCCGACGGAGGCTCCGTTGTCCTGGAAAATGTCGATTCCCTGTCTCCGCGCGTGCAACGGCTGCTCGTCCAGTACTACCGGAATGGAACTTTTCTGCCCAGGGGGGGAAGCCAGCAGATCTCCAGCAGGGTTCGGCTGATTACGACCGCTTCCCGAACACTGCGGGAATTGAAGGAAGAAGGAAAGCTTGATTCAGAGATGCTGGCGCTTGTCAGCGCGGAGGTGCTGGAGCTCAAACCTATAAGGCAAAAGAAAAAGGACATCCCGGCCATCGCGGAACACTTTCTCGATGTGTATAATAAGAAATTCACCAAGCAGGTTTCCAGCTTCTCCAAGGAAGCCCTGAATCTCCTGGTAGACCATGACTGGCCGCTCAATGTGGACGAACTGCGCCAGGTGGTTGAACGAGCGGTTGTCGTCACCGAAGGAAACACCATCACCGAGAGCCAAGTCTTCCTGGGGCTCCCCTCTTTCTCCACCACGGGGAGATTCAATCTCCTCAGGATTCCTTTTTTGCGGGAACTGCTGAACCAACCACACATCCCGGTTGGGCTCCGATTCATCACCGTTCCTTTTATCCTTCTCATAGTCGTCTACACCCTCGCCGGACCGGGAGAGAATAATCTGGCAAATCTCGTCGTTTGGTCCATCTGGGAGCCCTTCCTCATTATTTCCATTTTCTTCGCCGGCCGGAGTTGGTGCGCCTATTGCCCGCTGCCGGTTATCGGGGAGTATGCCGGCAGGTTCCGGGAAAAATCCCTGCCTTTGCCGGGCGTGTTGGCCAGGTACGATTTTTGGATCGGGGTCGGTGGTTTGATCATCATCATCCAGAGCGAACACATCTTCGACATGTTCAACAAGGCGCACGCCACGGGCATTCTTCTCCTGGTGATCCTTTCGGCCGCGGCGATCACGTCCTTCCTCTTTGGCAGGCGTGCCTGGTGCAAACACTTCTGTCCGCTGGGGATGATGATAGCACAGTACGCAACGGTCTCGCTGCTCGAACTTGGCAGCAACAACAATGTCTGTTCGACCCAGTGCCATAACCATGATTGTGTCAGGCACGGCAACTGTCCGATGGGAATACACCCCTCCACAGCGTCAGCCAGCAAAGACTGTATCTTCTGCCTTTCCTGCGTGAAGAGCTGTCAGCATCAGTCGGCACGCCTCAATGCCCACTATCCCTGGCAGAACCTTCTCCGAAAAGAGAAATGGGACCCCGGTGACGCTCTGTTCGCCGTGCTTGTGATCGCTTCCGTTCTGGCGGTAAAGCTTCCGGAGTCGGGAATTTTCCGGAGATTCATTCTTCACACATCGGCCAAATCTCACGGCCTGATAGCCGGTCTGGGCCAAAACCTGCCAATTACAATTGTCTTTGCCTCTCTGGTGCTCCTTGCATCCGGGTTTCCCTTCAAAATGGAATGGAAACGGCATTTTGTGGTGGCGGGGTATGCCTATCTTTTCCTGGCACTTTCGGGCCTATTAAACATCTACCTGCATGAGTTCGTCTATAAAGGCCATCATCTGCTTCCCTGGGGGGTACACCTTTTCAGTTTTGGCGTTATCCAATTGCCGGATTGGCTGACGCCGAACCTGGGGACGCTGAAGGCCCTGTTCCCTCTGATTACACTGGCAGGAGGGATCTGTTCACTCCTGATGTTAAAGGTACTGGCTGATAAATATAGTTTTCCCCAGTCCTTATATCGAATCCATCAAGTGATCCTGATTCTGGTCATGCTGCTGTTTCTGCTCATTTTACAGATGGACAGTGGAGGAGGGCCATGACCACGCTCAATTTGCATGCGATGAACGTTCCAAAGAATCCGACCGGACGATGCCGGACCCGCAGTTCGATTTGGGGAGAGGCAATTTCTTAGTATAGGGGTTCATAATGAAGATTAAATTTCTTGGAGTAGGGTCGGCATTTACCAGCGCAGAATACTACCACTCAAACATGTTAATAACCGCCGGGAGCGGCAAAAGGATTCTGATCGACTGCGGGAGCGATATACGCTTTTCTCTTCAGGAGGCGGGTATCCACTTCCGGCATTTTGCCAGTGAGATCGACGCCATCTATGTTTCACACCTTCATGCGGATCATATCGGCGGTCTGGAGGCGGCGGCATTGGTTAGCTTCTTCGATATGGAGAGCCACAAACCAGGGCTCTTTGCGCAGGAAAACGTACTGCGCGATCTCTGGAACCATTCTTTGCAGGGGGGGCTTCTTCACATCAATAGAAAAAGAATGCAGATGGACGATTACTTTAGCCCTCAACCAGTCGATGATGAATTGGCTTTCCGCTGGGAGGGAATTGATTTCAACCTTGTCGAAATGGCTCACATCGGCACGGGACGCTACAACTTGTACAGCTACGGTCTCGTGATAAAGAACAGCACGCAAAGCGCCTTCATTTCTACTGATGCTCAGTTTCAACCCAATGTGCTTGTCCGGATTTCAGAACAGGTGGACCTGATCTTCCATGATTGCGAAACGAGTAAAATACCCTCTTTGATTCACGCTCATTATAGCCAACTTTGCACATTGCCCAACAAGTTGAAAGAGAGAATGTGGCTTTATCACTATGATCCCTGTCCGGCCTTGAACCCAAAGGCAGACGGATTCAAGGGGTTCGTCCAAAAAGGGCAGGAGTTTGAATTCTAAGTGCGGCATATCGGAAGGATTATGCTACTATGAGCCATGGCTTTATTCTCCTTTGTTCCAGCGCGTTATGGACAAACACACTTACTGCAAAAAGCAGAACTCAAGCCGGTTAGGTGATTCAACTGTTCTTTTGGCCGGACCTGACTTACTTTTTTTGAGCGGTGTTGGCACAAGTGGGCTTCAGCATGAATTATTGGTCATCGAAGCCCATGCCTATTCAACCTTTTGACCCATATCTTATGGAGTTGCTTTTCTTGATTTATGAAAGTAGCCGTCATCTCCGATGTTCACGCAAACATTGAAGCCCTTGAGCAGGTCCTTTCCGATATAAATAGTGCCGGGGCCGTCAGCCTTAAAGTGCTGCCTGAGTGCCTCGGCCTTAAAAGGAGGGTACTTTTTTTGGATCTCGTCTTGCATTTGTCTCCACCTCCATGTCCAAATTGCGAGGAGGGATACGTCCGTATCAGAATGTCGTCAATCAGTAGATGCCCCGTCCAGGGCAGATAAACGTGTCGGAAATTCAATCACCCAATCTTTATATTCTAGACAACTATGCTCCAGCGAGGGGTCTCCCTGAACTCTGCCCCTTATCAACCACCAATGCTCGGAAACCCCGGCCTCTAAAAGCTCCATCATCAAACTTTTGCTTATGTTGTGGCAATTCCCGAGCGGTTCCCCGTGTTGGGAACGCGTCTATTTGATGGCTGTGGTGTTGGGTGGGAGTTGCAAGAAATGCTGCTGGATGCGGCCGCAGGGACGTGTAAGAGAGCGCTGAAATCCTCCAGGAACGGTATTTCTGTGTTGGGTGTTGGGAATAATGTTGGGAGCAAATACCCTAATGAAGCAGAAGGGGTTAGCTGTTTGAGCTAACCCCTCGATTTAACTGGCGGGGTGGAAGGGACTTGAACCCTCGGCCTCCGGCGTGACAGGCCGTTTTTGAGGAACGCTTCACCCATAAGTTATTGATTTGACTGAATGCATGGTAATCGAAATTGATCAAAAATGAGGCAGAGACGCACGCAGATCCGCACGCAAAAATCTTGAGGACAAGGTTTTCATGTTGGTCTTGATCGAAGCCAATCCAAGGGGCACTTTCTTCAGGACTTGAGCGTCTGCAGGCTATGGTCCGATAGGAAACATACAATTGCGCACCTTTGCGAAAGCGACACAACCACCGCTGCCTATCGTTAAGATCTCAGGATGGTTTTCTCTGGTAACCCTTCCAGTCTTCTTCTTTGAAGAGGTGCTCCACGAACTTAATTTGTTCAGGGAACTCATCTTCGTATGTGACAGCCAGGAAAGAGGCAGCTCTTGTAAGACCAACATAGAGGTATTTATCAATCAAATTCGGTGCGATAGCAGCAACCTTATCCAGATCGACAAAAAATACGCTCTCGAACTCTAGCCCTTTGATATACTTTATACTAAACACCCTTACCTTGTCCTCACTGCCAATCATTTCACCCTTCGGACAACCTTTGACGCTAATTGAATGATTTTCTAAAGGTTCAGATATGATATCAGCTAGTACATCTATTAGTTCATCATCTGCGACAAATATGGCAGTAGATGGCAATCGCCCATTTACCATCCAGATCTCAACAATCCGGTCTGCAATCCAATTGCCCAACACATCTCTATCGCCTTTAGAACAGAATCTTAGTGGCTCGGGATCGGATACGTCGGTGCTGAAAGCCGATGAAAACGGAGCCTTCTGTCCGACTGATCTTTCATAGAGTTCCTTGGCTATACACAGAAGTTTAGGACTCTGACGATACACGGTATTTATATGATGAATCTCAAAAGTATTTGATACGTAATCACATTCTTCCCACTTTTCCAATCCATACTCAGTAACTCGCTGCATGAGATCTCCACCAATTGCGACAGATGTAAATTGGGGATGGGATAGATAGTACATACAGCCTAGTTGTATGCTTGAGAAATCCGTTGCCTCGTCTATTACAATCTGAGTAACATAACGCCTTTTTATGTTCTCAAGAAGGGGTATACGAGTATCTACCCAGATCAAAGCAGGCTTTCTATCGAATATTTTACGTGCCGTTTTTAAAATAACAAATATTACAAGGTCGATCTCATGCTCCGATATTATTCGTCTTCTTATTTCTCGCTCGTATCGATTCTCCAAAAAGCCATGCTCTTGCTTGAGCTGATCGATTCTAAACTGCTGATAATATGCTGGTATGCGCATAAGAAAATTTTCCAAACCCCGAGTGAGAAGTCTAGTCATCTTAATGTCAGCGCTCATTTTTCCAATGATCATCAGTCCATCTTCATTTGGTAAAAATGAGCGAACTAAATCAAGAACGGTATGGTAAAGCGCAGATTTGGTGCTGGTCTTCCCTTGAGCTAGTTCCCTAGAGAACTTGACCACAGTACTCTTGATCCTGCGCTTAGCCAGAACTTTAAGTTCTTTGGCAACCGCCTCCTCCCCGTAGTCATCAGTTTCTTCTTCTTCCTCACTATCGAGATCCTCACCAAATGACGTATGAGCTTGGATTGCATCGGAAACCTGATCAAGAATTTCTGTATTTGCTTGTATGATGCCCCAGGTCATATATTCTAATTGATCATTAAGAGCCTTTGCGGCAGTTCTATGTACCTCCCGAAGCGTTCCGAGTTCCTCAGCCAGCATGAAGACAGTTGCCTGCCTATTTTTTTCCTTCCATGAATTGTATTTGTCAAAAATGGCATTAAACCCATTCGCTAGTTCGATACTGGTCTGTTGCGTTGTGATAACGTTGTGTGCTTCCAAGAACTCATCGATAAATGCAGCGTCAATAAACCTCTCAAATTCTTTGGCATATGACATGAGATCAGAGTTGCGAATACTGGAAAGCAACGAAATGCTTCTGGAAGTAAAAAACCCCTTATCGCCTATCCTAAGGAGCTGCAACGTGTCTCTGGCTATAAGTCTTCTTTCCTCATTCCATACTTTTACTCGTTGATCAGAGGCCGGTAAAAGCTCCTTTGCGAAAGTCTCTTTCATATAGAGCTTTAAAACCTCAGTTGGTATATACATTATCCAATTTTGTTTATGGAAAAAATAAGATAACTGATCCTCCGTTAATTTAGTGATCTCATCCTCATCGATGTAAATATGATTAGTCTTCTGTGCAATGCGCTTGATCAAAGTTGTCGTTTTGCCAGTTCCTGGTGCACCAGTTATAATGATTTGCGACGAGAGCGGCAGTCTGAATATATCTCCTTGTGTGTGGTCAAGGACTGGTTGATCTCGAAGCTCCATTTTTGCGATCACTTCTCTTACCAAACCATCCTTCAGATTAATTGAGCGTTCAAATTCAGTGATAAGGTCTTGTTCTATAGCTTTTAGTTCTTCTGTATATTTATAAGCTCGTCTGCTTTCTTCTAATTGGATGTACTCACGAACAAACGCCAATAGGGAATCGAGTGAATATGTTCCACCTTCGAGAAAAAGTCTATTATGTATCCCATCCCACTCTTTTTGTATGTGAATAGGCTTGAATATGTGTTTCTCAAGTACCTGAACATTGATATGTTTGTCCCGTACAAATATAGTAAACGGGACCATCAACTGTTGCTCTGCAGCTCTGCCAATAGGGCTATTATAATCAGCGAAGTCAGCCGATTGTGCTTGCGGTCTAATCCCCGGTGTATAGCCCTTGCATATGAGAAGTATCTTCTCTTTATTGTTGACCATTGCTCTTACATACGCAATGAAGGGTTCACTGGTGCGATTCCGCTGTGCAATATGCACCATCAACTGCGACTCGGCCAACTTTGCTTGTGCCTCCGAGTTTGGTGGAGTCGCAAATACATTTGACGATGTGGGTTTGCCGACCTGAAACTGCATGTCGAAATGGGTCAGTTCTGCTAATACGAGCTTGGCGATATCATTTATTATCTTCTGTGATGCCATACGATCACCTACCTTTGCACGATAAGTGGTTTGATCATAGTTGAAATGAACCAGGGTCCACAACAACACGGTAAATGTTATGGATGGCCCATCGACGCAAACTTCGCAGTTTGGGTACCCTGTGCTCGATTCTCAAATATTATCGAGAAAGAGCTCTCGGTCGAGGGCATCATACCTTTCCTCCAGCCAGTCCCCATGAGTACCCTCATCCAGAGCAGCCCAGATACGGTCCCCCCAATCAGATTGAAGAACGTTTAGGATGCGGTCGCAGCCCGGTGCCACTATAGGGTGTGTGGTTCCAGAAAGCACTCCCGAAAAGTGCTGGATGACTTCCTGGGCGGATTTCAGTGCCGCAGGAAGCACTTCGCGCATCTCGGCCAGACAATTGCTCGGGAGAGAGCTAACACCCGGAAAGTCTGAGAGAGAAAGATAATGCAGGAGCGGAAAAGGAATCCTTTCCGGTTCGATTGCTGTTATACCCCACTGAAGGGCGAAGCGCCGTGCCTCCTGGGAAAGGAGAGAGCCACTCAAAATGATGCGGAACATTGGAACAGAGCGCACCACTGTTGATCCGCCTAGAAGGAAGTCCAAGCCTTTATGAGAGAAGACGAGGAGTTCGTTCTTCTCAAGCGGAGTGGAAAGGTGCTTGAGCTCCATATGCACGCTGAAGCTTGGAGAAGTTAGGACTGCGTCCTGCTCGTGGAAAAACCCTGACGCACTTTTTTCCCCGCAGAACGTCCTTGATCCCGCACGCTCGGCTAGCCTAATTTGCCTTGTTTCGCAGTACCTATAGAGCACTCGTTCAAAAGCACGCCCTCGCTCAATTCCCTTAAGAGAAGGATTCCAGTACTGGACCACAGCGAACATATCAAGGCAAAGCTCGTAGTATTTTTTGGGTAAAGATAATGGTCCCATGCGTAAGAGCACCGAATCTAACATCAAAACACCTATGGTTTTGTTATGGCGATGCTACCGATACGCCGTCGCCCTGCGATAACGGGCGCTTCATGCCTCGGGCGTGCTCGCTCAATCTCAAGCTGGACCCTGTATTCTTCTGAACCAGCGTAATGAGTGCCCAGAAGAGTATTGAAGACACCCGGCTGACAGCGGTTTTCGTGGCAGAAGACCGCCCTTAGCTCCCACGCTGGAACATAGGCATTGCCAACAGCCTTCTTGTGCTTCAGATATGCATGGTGCAGGCGTTCCAGGAAGGATTGTTGCAAAGCGCGAATGCCAGCCGGGTGCTCGATAGACACTAAGCTGGTGCAATTTTCGAGGTCCATTTTGAGAGTGGCCGTCGAAAAAATGAGTGTTCCTGAGAAATCCGGATGCGATGAAGTTGCCCACCAAACTTGGTATTCTTGGCCAAGGGACCATAAAGTTCTATGGGTGCGGAAATCGAAGCCGACGCCATACCGACGCATTATAATGGGAACAAATGTCTCGTTAAGGCGATCCAAAAACTTCTTTGCAAAATCCGAGGGTTCCTCCAGTTTAGCGGCCTGAGCAGTATTATCTATAAGATCCATGAGCGCACGTTCGATGTCGGTCTGTTCCTCATTCCGGAGAGGGGATGCCAGCCGCGACGAAAGTAAGTCCCGAAACTGATCGAAGTCGAAGTGACCCGCAGCTATATCGTTCACGAGTTCAGAGCTATTCCCATAACGGGGACTAACGTGGTCGCGAAGCGAGGTAGCTACAGGCACGACAAGATCATCGGTTGAAAGTGTTTGCCAGAGAGCCCGCATGTATGGGTGCTCATTGAACATTCTGGTGAAAAGATCATCATATGCTCCAGCCCGGTCTTTCGAGAATCTGGCAAGAAGCTCACGACCCTGTTCGCTCACCAAGATTTTGGCATCCTTCATTCTTTGATAGTACTCTCGGTCCCTGGGGATTGCGTCCACTTCGACCAGATTAAGCTTTCGGAGTTCACTGATTGCGTCACGGGCACGCGACCATAGGTAATCACCCTTTCGCTGAATTTCTCGGTCAATACAAAAACGCAGGCGAATATTCTCCAGGGTTGTCTCTTTTTTGCCTCCGTTGAAGAGGCTGAGGGTGAGAAAAAGGTCACGTGCGCTCACCCGAAGAATTGTGTCAGTCGTGTTGCTCATCACTCCTACCTCACAGGATTTTCAAACTCATCCTCAGCATCCTCAGCCTGTGCCTCGTAGTCTATGTCGAGAAGCGGTTCGACATAGGTAAGATCAAGGCTTTCCCTTTCGTCGTCCCGTGCCTTGTCAATGATGTTACCCAAGGTACGCAGAAAATCCCGTGGGTTCCCAGAGGTAGCATCGAGAACAGCTTCGATAATTTCTGTCGTGAATGGATGCAGTTGTTGCGGCGACACGAAACCATCAGCGCGATAGTCAGCGAGGTATCGAGACGCAAGAATTTCTGCCTCTTCGACTCTGCCCAGGCCCGTGAGGTTCAATATACGGCCGCTGTTAGTTGGAACCAGAACATCTATAGAAGGCAGGTCCTCTATCCGCCACCAACTTTCAATAGCTTCTTGAGCGTGGATGTGCATCTGAAAAATGAATGAAGCCATGTCCGCTGTTGGAGAGGTCTGGCACATTGCTTCTCTGATTATTTTAATGTCTCTCTCCTGTTGGCGGGTAAACCGGGAGAAGTTCTCGATCTGGTCGATGAAGTAAGTGACATATACAATTCCGGCAAGCTTAGCAAAAGCATTAAAGACGTGGATGAAGTTAAAACCCTGGGTAGCTTTGATCCGAGGGCCAATTTCGTGGCGAATGAAACTGACAAGAGCTTCGGTGTTATCCCGAGCGAGATCATAGATGAAACGAGACAGCGTGTGATGCGCCAGTTGAATATTGAGGCCCTTGTACTTGCGAAGCTCTGCTTGAAGCGCCTCTTCGATGGCATGTGCACCATAGCCTTCCTGATAGTCGAGTTGTGCCAGAACCCGAGAACGGAGCTCTTGGTGAACAGTGCTTTCGCCATGGGTAGACGCAAGCATAAAGCTTACAGCATCAAGAAGTGTTGCGGGAAAGGATGTGACCCCCTTCGACTGATCAAAGGTGCAATAGCCGGAAAGGATGGGGTGTTCGCCAATATCTTCTTCCTCGACCTCCATTTTCCGGAGCATTGCAGCACCGAAATCTTGGTTTAGGCGCTTAGACTCCTCCGCCATGAGGATCGATTTCCCGAAGCCCTTTCCCCATTTTTTCTTTCCAGTATGAGCCGACCAAACTGCTCCGATTACCTGCCGATGGCGTTCGTTTTCCAAGGGACGCAAAAAGAATTTCTCATAGAACTCGGGAAGTTGACGACCATACATTTCGGGCACGTAGGTGTGCTGAGCGTCAATATTGTAAATGTCTATAGAGGAAAAAGGGTTATCCCGTAACCCGAAGTTTTCGAGCATCACATTTTTCCTCTGCCTGCGAATAGCCATTGTAAGTCTCCCTTCATTCTTTGCGTTCGGAACATTAGTCATTTACTGGCATGCAGTTTAACTGGCATTTCATATTAATGTCAAGAACTTTTTGCGGCATCAAATTTTTTTTATTCCCCTCGGGAAGGATGCGAAGAATGTCATACGGCAAATTCGGTAATTAGGTATGAGTCGCTTCAATCCGGTCAGTTGGGGTTTACTGGCTTCTGTGACAAACGCAAAATTGGCGTGAGCCAGTCGTCCAGGATGACCAGTTTCGAAAGGAGCGAATTTTGACCGCTGTTACCCAAGAATGGCTGTCAGGTGTAACGAGAGAAATTGCGGTTGGAATACATCAGAAAGACGAGGCAATCTCTTTTCCGGTGGGGGCCACCCGGCGTCCAGAACAAACACAAACCTCCAGGCATCGAGCGTTTAGACTGCTTTGGTTCACAATGCACAGCCAAGATCTATAACTCATTCATGTAGATACTTTTAATCTCTTCTGGCTGCACGCACAGATAATCAAGTGTCTGCCGCTCGGAGGAATGGTTGTAGCACACCATAAGTTCGGGCAGGCCCCGCCCGAAAGTCACCCGCTGGTGATATCCCCAAGTCTTGCGCAGACTGTGGCTTCCATAATTCCCCTTGAGATTGACGGTCCTGCACCACTGCTTGACGAGCCGGTTGACGGAAGGGACGCTGAGCGGTCCCCTTTGACCCGTAAAGATCGGCTCATCATCTGAATATTCCCTTGATTTCAGGAGAGCGTGGATAGCATCGGTACAGGACTTATTCAGGCTGATCCTTCTCCGCTTCCCAGTCTTCTGCTCCTTCAGTTCGATTTCATCCATAGGTTTGATATTCCGAACCTGTCCGACAGTTAGCCGTAGAAGGTCGCTTGCCCGCAGGTTCGTGTTGATGCCTAGGGTAAACAGGGCACAATCTCGTGGATTAACCGCCAAGAGCTTCTTGATTGCCTTAATGTCCTTCACGGCCTTGATCGGTTCAACCCTGATTTCGTCGCCCGGCTTCGGATGGTTCTTATTTTCACCCTTCTTCATGGTCGCCCTTTCTAGTTAAGTATTATGAATATAATACAGTATACTTAACCAGTTGTCAAGCTAAATTTCATTCCCCTATGTAATAATGACCCTTAAATGGAGACGCAGTAAGGTTTTAGATGGATTTGGCGCTCGTTAACTTTTGTACTAAAGTTAACGACATCTTAAGCCTGTTTATCGTGGCGGAAGGAAGCCATGTGACGACTTCAACCACTTCTTGCAGCGCTGCTCCAACCTGGAAAGCTAAGGATTGTCCGAGACTTTATCCTCCAAAGTGGTTCAAGCGGTTTATGCAGTATGCAATACTTGGGGGCAGTGTGATGCCCTAGCCATTGACAGATCTAAGCGACTACCAAAACAAGGTGGTGGCCTCGGCGGTTTCGATTTTCACATCGATCAGGCCGCTAATCTCTTTTCAAAAGCTGGTTATCATATTAGATAATAGAGCTTATGCACACGAGATCGCATGGACCGAAAACATAAAAAAGCTGATCATCGGACGTGATTTGGGGATGGAGAAATCTACTGAACATGACCCTTGAAATAAAAGGTTCATCATTAACAATCTACTCTTTTACTCTAATTTTGGCAATGTTTTTGAGCTTACAACATGGATGTGCATTTTTTCATCTAAACAAGTTAGGTGGTTAAAAAAAGGAGCAATTGTATTTTCATAATCATCAGTTTCCGATGTGATTACAAGACGAAACCTATTAAAACCCTTACCATCCCTTTCTAGTTTTCCTTTATTGAAAAGGGCGTCTAACTGAGAGAGTGGTTCTGTCACATCTTTGCTGTCTATTACATAAATTAGTAGTCTGCATCCAATCTCAAGTTGATATGTGACCTTGACACCATCAACATTTGTTCTATTATGTGCCAAGACAATAGTATTAAATACTTCATCACCACATTTACATCCCAAAGTATTATTGATAAAATATTTAATCTCCTTTTCATTATTCACGGCGCTTCCTCCATACTGAGATTAGTAGCGAGATTATCGATGCCGCACCCGTAATAGCAGTGAATACATTCACCGATAGTATATCGGCGATATAGCCAATAAAAGACATAAATATTAAGAGCATTCCCAAATAAATTACCTTAGCCGATAGTATTGATTTTAATATGCCAATTAATCGCCTATACCATATCGCAAGTGAAGTCTGATTATATGTTTGTTTAACTGCCCATTCTATGATATTTCTAAATAATCGTTGAGCATGTAGGATTGTTTTTTGGCCGTGAAATGTGTACCCAACTACCGAATGATAACACGGATCAATCGTTGTAATAAAGTATTTGCCAGTGGAGCGTGGTAACTGAATTATTGCCATTACACAATCGTTAGTGTGTTCACCTGATATTAGGGGTAAACATCCTTCTGATGAACATGTGAATGATCCGTGCGATATGCCCCAATCGTGAAACTGGACAGATTCAGGTATGGCTGGTATATCCCTGAATATATCTCTGAACTCATCGGTCTCTTGGTTGCGAAATATAATGTCTTTAACAAATGGGCTACTGTACGTACAGAAGCTTAACCATAGGCTTTTATCGTTAGAAGCACCAAAGGCTATAAAAAGTCCTCCGTGTTTTACGAAAGATGCGATCCTTGATCTGAGTTTGTGCAGAACATCTTGGTTATAGGCATATGGTACGACAACGATATCGTATTTATGAAAGTTCAATGTAAAGACAGTTGTGATTGGAACCGTATCAACGTTATCGAAGCCAAGTTGCTGCATGACACAATCATGCACCCTACCTACCTCCAGAAACGCTATCCGTGGCATCGCACCCTCCTGAATTTAATGCTGAATGTTGTTGCGCGGGACGTTTTAAGAGGGTCCCATAGGGTAGCCATTCAATACTCCTGAATTAGATGTAGATGGGGACCAGTTAGCTAACAGGTTGAGCAGCGCAAAAGCACAAAAAAGAAGCCGGAAAGGTGATTAAAGTCTGGTCAAGGACCTTATGCATTCATGGCCAGATAAACGGACCTATGTTTTCTCAGCGATCTTCATAGATGCAAACCTCTCCAAAAGCTGCTCCGTTCGTGATAATTCACATTCCCATATTGTTATGACTCTCCACCCCATTCCTGTGAGCTTTTCAGCAACTATCCCATGCCGTTCGACATTCCTTCTTAGTTTTTCGTGCCAAAAACTTCTCCTTGTCTTCGGGGTATAGGCATATTTGCAGCCAGCATGCTGGTGCCAAAAACACCCATGCACAAAAATAACGGACCGATATTTTGGAAGCACTATGTCCGGACAACCTGGGAGGTCCTTTGCATGGATACGAAATCTGAACCCCATTCTGTGGAGCAACGAACGGACAGCCAGTTCTGGTGCCGTGTTTTTGCCCTTGATCTTGGACATGCACTGGCTGCGTTGAGCAGGAGTGAAAATATCTGTCGATTTAGCCTGATGGTCTTTTTCAGAAGAGTCCAACTATTCCTCCTCTGGTACTTCACTGAATTCAATATCAATGGGAGGCCCAAATTCCAGCAGCTCGGGAGAGAACGAGATGCTGTCAGGCAGCACCCCGGCAGGCAGGCCAGCAAACACTTTAATGATATTCTGAGCAAAGTCTCTGGAGACGGGCGCTATGCGCAGCTTTGCCCTTCGGTCGTCCATTTCAAAAACTCGGTAAAGATGATAGTCCTCTGCATGATCTGCCATTTTGTACAACTCTGCGGCTGAGAGATGAATCTGCCTCTCGAAAGTACTGGATGTGGATTTTACCTCCACCAGCACACGAGCGCTGCCGCGATATGTGGCGCAGAAGTCATATGGAGCAATGGCATTAATTTCAGAACTCCACTCGAAGCTCGCCAGCTCGCCTCTGGTCTTGAGAGTGAGAAAGTAGCTGTTAACAAACTCCTCTCCCAAGCGGCCGATATCGTCGGCGTTTTTGCGGGCCTTGGTCAAAGCCTCCTTTGATATTCTAACACTTGCGGGCCTGCGAGCAAGCCGCCGTATTGCAGACACGCCATGAAGTGCAGCATCTTCCAAAACCTCATCGAGAATTAGTTCATATATGGGGTGATCGTCAGGAGGGGCGGCCGCATTCATTAATTTTCTCGCCTCTGCTGGCGTTATTGATGCCATTTTGAAGCGCCCCAGGAAAGTTTCAAAATGAGAGTAGAGCACAGCGTCATCAGGAACAGCCCTTGCCAGAAAAAAGGCTTTTAATGAATTTGGGTATACTGGGTCACCATCGAAGTCCAATATGACAAGATCATCGGGCTGAAGGGGATTGAACCTCTCTGGAGAATCAACAGGATTATGGATAAATTCACCATCAAGCCGCCAATTCTTATAGCTGCCGAATTTTATGATTTTGCGCTGGAGGTTATATAGGCCATTCGAGCCTGGACCATACAAGTATAAGTCTATAGGGATTCTGCCGCCCCTATCCCTGGCGATTTCGGGCAGAGCGGGATAGAGTTGGTCTACAAAGACATCGGCATTAAGATTGATGGCCTTCTGATTTCCTGCTGGCCGGTTTCTGAAATGCCACTCAAAGAATGTTAGATCGGAGGCTGTCAGTCGTTTTAGAGCCTGTTTTCTTGCCACGTTTTTTCCCTTGTATCTGCAAGCGCATTTCTTTGGCTATTGCAGCGGCTAATAATGGTGGAACAGCATTCCCTATCTGTCTGAAAGCTGGATTCATGGTTCCTGCAAACCTAAAGCCATCAGGGAAGGATTGAAGGCGGGCGGCTTCTCTTACTGAAATTGTTCTCGCCTGGGCACTGTCATAGTGTATGTGCGAATAGCTGTCCTTGCCGAGATGAGCCATGAGGGTCCTCGCTGGACAATCGGATTCCATCTTTCGCCATTTATTCGGGAACTTGAAAGGATCATACGGCGGCACGATAGTTTTCTTCAGTTCCAAGTACCTTTTACTCCCACGTCGGATTTGCTCACCCTTTAGGTTTAGCTCATCTGTCGCCTCCTCAAGCAAACTGAGGGCATGTCCGTATGCTTCCGGATACTGATCTCCGGGATTCATTCTCCTGAAAATGGCATAGTCTCTTGGTAGGGACCGTATAACGTGATCGTATACGCCAATCGGGCTCTCGAAACCCGGCCATCTTCTCATTAGGCGTGCATATGACGACAAAGTAGCACCTTTGGGGTAAGGAACCAGGGTGTCCAGCCTTCGTGTGCCTCTCTTAAGCTTGCCTTCGAGATGAGAGACAATTCTGGGCAGATCACCAATGGCCTCTCTGGCAGTCACAGCGGGAGGCAGGTTTGGCGACGCTTCAGAACGGGGGACGTAGAAGCCATTTCCGTTATTATTGTCCAGAGGTTTAAGGGCCACACGCCGTGACCCTTCATATCCTCTGGGGAGTTCAAACCAGTGAGTTGGCTCGGGGAAAGATACAGGAGTGCTTAATTCGGGTGCATACGCAACGAGAAACATGCGTTCTCGCATCTCCGGAACACCATAGAACACACTGTTCAAAAGCGTATACTTGCAGGAATAGCCCATTTCAGCAAGGGTTTCACACATCTCCTCTGCGATATTGTGGCCACCGTAATTTAGAACATCAGGGACATTTTCCATCAAAATCGCAATAGGTTGCAGCTCATGAATGTAGTGGAGAAATCGCAGATACAAATTGCTTCGGGGATCATTGAGGAATGCCTCAGGATGTGCGGCGACCTCCCGCAACTTGGCTCTGCCAACTCTTGCGAAGGCTTGACAGGGCGGTCCACCTATCAAGACATCTATGCACTCCTCAACTTTGTTCCCAAGCCTCAGTTCTGCCATAAGCTGATGGGGAGCAGTGATTACAATATCACGTGCTGTTTCGTGTGCTTCCTGAAGTTGCTTTGGTTTTGCCTTATGAAAATTGGTTGCATGAGACAAATTTGCCAGCGGATCATACTCGACAGCGCCTGCTATATTGAATCCCTCAAGCTGAAATCCAAGCGAAAGTCCGCCACAACCACCAAACAAATCCAGAACCCTCGGTGGGCAGCCAAGTCGCACTTTTGCGACTTTTCGTTTTCTGCATCCAGATTCCATAGTTGATACCATTCCAGACCATAAAACAGATTTCGAATGAGTTTATGATACTAAAAGCTGCGGCATATCGCAAATCAATGTTGCCCCGGTGACAAAGGCAAAATTTCAGCCCTGGTAATTCTTGATGAGAGTTTCAGACTAAACACTGCGGAACTCTGAGGGGCTGAGAGCGGGAAAGGTGGAAAGCGGCACGAGTGGCTGTCAGGCTTACACCGGAACGACGAGGTGAGGCAAAAGCGCCAATTCGCTTTCTTCAAAATAAAGCAGTCGCCAACCCAAGTTCTCACTGTAAATAAGATTCGAGCGAGTTGCCTTGATTGGTTCTTATTTGGAATTCGAAGGTTGTTCCCATATCCGCAGAGCGGGTGTGCGCAAGTAAAGGTTGGTCAAAAGATCGAAATCCAGTGCCGGGATCTTGATTGGCTTTTTCAATAGAAAAGCATACGGGTCGCCTTTACCCAGCACGGCTGCGAAGTAGCGGTAGCTTCGGTAATTCTTTCTAGGAAATCTGGAATCGATCATCGCTATTTTTCCCGGCCAAACACGAAAACAGGCATAAACGCCTTCTTCTGTTATTTCAACGTACCCGTTAATCTGATCTTCACCGCAGTAGGTTATGCATAGCAGTTTCACGTTGCTCCTTGAAATCAACCACGGTTCAGCAGTCAGTCCAGTAAGATCAAAGTATGGAACATATAACGTTTGCCAACACATTAATGAATGTGCCACATGTAACCTATCACACGCAAAATATAATACCACAGATCCTGCCAGTTTGCAAGATAAATCGTTACACTACGATAGTTTACGATGACTGTGTTAGCCACTTTACAAAACATATATAATTGATATTAGTTGAGTATAGTGCAGGACAGGGTGGAGCACCATACTGTTATTGCAGATAATGTTAGTAAATAACAAGTACTATTCATGTATTCCGACTCCAGGCATCGGAACCGTGAAAACGCCAGATAGGGACGAAAAAAAATCCTCCAGTAATTCAAGGCCGTAAAAATCGTAAAGATGGTATCTCAAAATACCCCCCTTTATGGTCGGGACATGGACCTTGGCGGTAATATTTTAAATGCCTCGATTGTTCTTAAGACTCACTAGATCTCATTTCATCATGGGTTAAATGACAAGAAGATCGAATTATCTATGTTTTTCATATTGCATTCTATCTGTTATATGCATCGTGTTTCGTTACACAGCTACATTTATGTTGACATGATTCATCAAATATGATACATTAGGTTCTAATGAATGTGCTCTAATTTATACGACGTATTGAAAGGAGGACTTATGATACTGGCCGTGATACTGATTTTGGGTTGGATTCTCTGGATTGTAGACCGTGACAACCTGGAATCGTACATTGATAAAAACGGTATCAAGCACCATATCTCGGAACGGGAAGCGACCTATGCGAAGTACGGTGGTAGGAATGAACACATGATCGAATCTCATACAGGGATTCACAGGCGAAGGGAATAGGGTTTGGATATCGGCCATGCGAGCGTATCCGCCCGATCCCCGCATCACTTGCCGGTATGATATGTGCCAAAGTGGGCTATATCATTGAATGCGTCAATAATTCATTAGGCGATTGTTCCACTAGATCATTCTTAACGCATGATCTGAGGCAAAAACATGAATAATTCGCCAAAAACCTTTATGATCTTCTTCGGGAATCCGTGGTGAAGTTTCACGGCGTTCCAGTTGTAGCCTATTTTCAGTAATCGTGAGGCGTTGGGGGCATGGAAACGATCAATTCGAGCCTGAAAGGATGGAGATTGGCGGCAAGGTGAAGTCAAAAGGGGAATAATCATAAGATTCGATTCAAAAAGAGAGATCAGGTGAAACCAATTCAATAAGGATCACGGAAGGTAATTCAGCCCCTGCGCCCTTTTTCCAGCCCATGAGAGGAGATTAATCGTAGCCAGATAGGTTGCCAGTCTTTGAGGAAGGGTGACCGTTTGATGATACAAATCTTCTAAAGTCGATGGAGCGAAGTATGATGTGGCCTCATCCGCTTTTAATGGCCCGAATCGGTGAATCTTTCAGCGACATGCGCAACTCTGATACAATTGAGGAATGGGCGCAGTACTCGTGGGAGTTGGAACAACAACTGGAAAGTCTTTCCGCACAATATCGTGAACTTGCCAAGAATGCTGGTGTGTTGGTCGATTCTATCAAGGCGATTGAACAGGAGAGAGACCAGCTTTTTGAAAAGAGGAATAACCTCCAAAAGGAAAACGATAAGCTACGGAAGATCATCGGCGATTTGCGATCTCGACGCCGCCCAAGTTAGCCTGCCATTACATTGTCCACCGCTTCCTCTAAAACCCCCGTGATTTGGGTATAAGGTCGAAGGCCAGCGCCAGGGACCGTTACTTCGGGGATGAATTATTTATTGTCGTGGACTCTGAGGCCGGGATATGGCCGGGAGTGCCAGAAGGTTTGGAAGGATTGGATTTGGTAGGGTGGCATAGGGCCACCCCACCATACCTGATCGGGTTCATCTCACTCACCTCTGCTATTTCTCAGACTCCTTTTTGAACGACTCTTATAACCCAAACCCAAGTTCAATAAGCTCATCAATAGTGTACCCTTTAGTCAGATCATCCGTCCGTGACTCAAGCTCAGTCAGCAAAACCGCTTTGCACTGGTCTTTAACTTGAATGAGGTTTTGAAGAGCTTCTTCGCTGAAATTGTGCATCCACAATTCCACGTTGCCTTCCCAAGCTTTCCTCAGTTCCCCTATCGTTGCGCATTGCTGAATGCTTTGGACGGCCTTCTCGAATGCATTGACCGACAGAAATGCTTGAGCCGCTCCTGGGTCGCATTCAGAAAAGCCGGTACATCCGGTCGATATGGTTTCAATCGTTGTGTCATCCAGACTCAACTGTATTGGGGTTGGGACCGGATTGTCATCCTGCCCAGCGGACGCCCCATGGATGGGAGGTTCGTCTAATGGTTGCTGAACAGCCTCATTGTCATCGCCTGAATAGTCAGACGTCATGTCGTCCATACCACTTGTACCGGATGAGCCGCTTATTGTGATAAGCGGCCTGAGACGATCCAAATCCAACTCGGTGATACAGATGCCCCTTGTTGTTTCGCCGGGAAGGTGCTTAGTGGCAAACCCCAAGGAGGTAGCTACGCGCCCGACGGTCATCGACGAGACATGAAACTTCTCATTCACACCCGCATTGACCTTTTCGGCTATAAGGGCTGTTGCCAGCATCCCGCTTCGGACTGAGTCTTGCACATCGAGAATCGCCCGGATCACACGCTTCTGCAAGGGTGACAGTTCCTCACAGCCCGCCGGGTTAACGAGAAATTGCCAAATTTGCTTCTGGTGCTGCTTAAAGCAATTGGTGAGCTTGATCGCATTGCACATGGTGCTCTCACTCACCGCCGTAAGTTCTGAGCATTTTTTTTCGGCGGCTTGCATACAGTGAAGTATCAAGCACAGGCGGAGACATTGACCCCGGAGTTTTGCAAGGAGAGCTTCATAAAGAACCGCATCTAAATTCCGCCAGGGTTCCGCAACCTGTTCATCATACCAACTGATGTACTTCTTTCTTGCAGCGGGACCGATATTGACGATCAGGGACTTGTCATCCTCTCCAAACCCATAGTTCAAGAACGTCTGGATCATCTCAGAAAGTGCTGTATTGGTTTCTTCTTGAATGACCTCATCCGTCCAAAATGGCGGGGTATCCCTGTCAGCCCTCAAAAAGATGAATCTTGGTAGGAAGCCCGTGGCACTGTCCAGGCTTGAAAAAATCTCAGGCAAAGCCATTGGCTGTATCGTACCGAAAATGCTGAGGGTAGCATGGGCTATGAAGGTATTCCTGCGCGAGGAAATACGGTTGACCTTCCAAGGGCCGGAGTCATACGCAGACATCAGGCGGGTCTTGGTAGCACCATTTTTCCCCGAATACCTGTCGAGTTCAAGAAGTAGCCCCATCAACTCATCTCTGTACCACATTATTCCACGGGAGTTCCCGGCAAGCGCATCGCTCAACGCCTCCGGCGATGCATCTTCAACTATGAGTTGCCGCCACGTCGGACGGCCATCTGCTGAGCCTTCATTTCCTTCCTGCATCGCTCTCACTTGTTCCTGATATTGCTCGTACCACTGTTTTTCCATCTCGAATACCGGGCGGAAAACCCGCTTGGTAGCCGGGCTTTTTCCGACCCCGCTTCTTCCCACAAGGGCAAGGTATAAATTAGGGTATTCTATCCAGCCCTGTTTTATCCTTATCGCACGAGTTTGTCCTATTGCGGCTCCAGATATGACCAGCAAGGCGGCAGCGGGCACTTCGGGTGGGACCGTGTGCGCTCTCGCTATGATTTCAAGCATGGTTTGTGTTCTGGGTGGGAATACCTCCAGAGGAAAATGTGGAGGGGCCGGGAGGTGAGACTTACTTGACTTCGCTCCTTTTTCTTGCAAGTCTCCGCCGTCACTTTGTCCGGTATTACATTCGGGAGAAATACCGATCTTTTGATCTCCGCTGATGAGTTGTCTCGCTTCCGACCATGTCCGGCATGCACAACTATTATGAAAACATTGATAATAGAGAGTCCCGGTTTCGGTCTGCCCTATTGCCGCCTCACCTCCAGCGTGGTCAGGATTAAACAGGCACTCTTCAAGTATGAACAGACTTGATGTCCCATGTTGCTTGACCTTCTTGACAGCGACATCGTGCTCTTCCAAGTATGTCTGCACGTCGAAGCTCCTGTTTAGCGCCGACTTGCCTGTGCTAACGAGCCTCGGACTTTTCACTTCCGTTGGTGCCGAATCAGCCAAAGCCTTGAGCAATTCGTATGGAACTATTTCGGGTTCTTCAGGAAAGCTCACGATTTGTGCCGGTCTATGTGGTCGATCCGGTATGTTGTCGCCCTTGCGGGTAAATGTGCCATACAGCTTTGTGATTCTTGGAGGGTCATAGACTTTCTGATCGATTTCAACTTCATTAGTGGAAAACCTGTCGCTGAGCACCCTCAGACAATTCTTGAGAAGCTCAACGTTTTTCGGGGTGTTTTCCAGTTTGATTTTGTACGGGCAGTGTGCCCCATTGCCAGAATCCCCCAAAAGCGGCTCAGGCCATCCCAAGCCGTTCAGATAAGCCCTTACTTCGTGGGCTTTCTCCAAAGCTAATTGATGTTCCCGGTCCGTTGAAGAGATCCCCTGTGGGCGCACTGGGTCGAAGTCTAAGAGAAGATTGTTCAATGAAATGATATATTCGCTCGAAGACCTACTCACACCGGCCTTTAACCGCTGTGCTGCCCGAGCCATCAACGCTGGGTCACATGGATTTAAACCTACATATATTGCTGAGGGCTGGACGCTGTCGTCCAGGGCCATTGCTACCTCAGCGGCTTTTTCGTATTCATCAAACCAGCCGCTGACAATCGCTTTCTTTCCGCCTGCATATCCTTCCCATAATTCAGATTTTGGGAAGCGGGGGTCAATACACGTCAGTTCAAACACCGATCCGGGCGGGTGCAGAAATCCCAACGTTCTCAGAATATGGTCCTTCCGGTCGAGATTACTCTCAGACCTATTAATTTTATTAGTATCATTGATGCTTTTTGGTATAGAGGGTATTATATCCATTACGAACTCCTTTGATTAAGGGATTGAGTGCTGTGGACCCTGGCCGCTGGCACGGCCAGGGTCTGTTTATGGTTTATTCAGGGTCAAAAAGCCGTCGAAACTGCTGAACCTGAATCCTGCTTCGATTCCAAATCGCCGACGATTCTTACAAACTCGAAAGAAAAAACAGGTTGTCGGCGACCCTTGCCAAAGGATTTCATAAAAGTCCTCACTCTCGTGATCACCGTTTCGAGGGTTAAGCCTCTGTTGACGAGTTGAGTTGCATAGTTTGAGAACTCAACAAAGGAACTCACGGGAAGGTCGATTGTCAGTTCCGTGTTGAAGTCATCGGCCTCGAAGGTGAAAGATGCACCTTGCTTGAGTCCGTACTGTTGAATCTCTGCCGGATTCGGATCTGAGTATACATCTTTGTTCCCATCATCCCACTTGTAGAAGTAGGTATTCCAGTCTGTAACCTGACCTACTACTTCTCCATAAACCTCACCACCAACCTCAACGCCGTCCTTACCAGCCTTGGCATACAATTTGCTTCTTTTGGTCAGTTTTGCATACTTGTCATTAAGTGTGTTTACAACTTTGTTGTTAGACATTTTTAAGTCCTTTTCTTTTGTTGTTAATAACAATTCTCTGAACAAACGTTACACGTACACGAGTTATTCTTGCATGCCCGTAACCAAATCTCCTCCTTTCTTCGTTACAATGCATATAATGGTTAGTAATTACCTAGAATCCTCATGTCTTTCCCAGATTCTACGATCTCCAATCCACAGTCCTTTTTCCGACAGCTGTTCTCGATGGCGTTTTCGGAAAAGAGAACTTTGCTGAGCGATAAACTGCCCGAAGATTGCTCATTCTCGCTTCGGCCTTGCTAACGCTCGGTGCAGCACAGTAAAAGCAACCGCTGTGCCAAGTCGAAATGTGCTGCAATTACAGCTATTTGAGAAAGTGGTTTCCTGCACAAAGAGGTGCAAGATTCACATTGAACCTAATTTTTGAGGGAGAATGAAGTGTGGTATTGGAGGTGAACCCTATTTGGGTAGGATTGCGCAAAATATAAGACGGATAAACAACTAGAGTTTTATTTTGAACCTAGTCCCAACCTCCGCAATGTGGTTTTGAGGGTATTGATGTTTAGATCCAAATCTCTAGCGGTCTCGCTTCTTTTTCCACCATTCCTATGGAGATGGTGTTTGTAATAGGCCCGCTGGAATTCCGTCATGGCATCCTGGGGCGGCAAACGTAATAACACGGATGGGTCAGGCACCGGTGCCTTGGATCTTACCATCGCCGGACTGCCAGTATTGATATCCAGAAAATCATTAAGATATTGCCCCTGCTGGGATTTACCTTCTAATTCGTCAATTAAGTAAGGAACAAGCTCCTTTTCAACAATTTGCCCTAAATTTGAACGGAGCTTGTTTAATAATGCAGTCTTATTATTATTGTCCAATGGTTTAAATTGATGATCGCCTATTGGAAATGCATTATTGCCAATCCAGTCTATCATGTTCGCTATACCATGATACTTGTGCTCCCGTAACATCATGTGGAATTGATCAATATTTTCAACGCATGAGTCCCATTCGCCTTCTATCATATTCCTTTCTTCTATATCCAATTCTGATATACTACTAACACGTTTAGTAACATACCTATATCCTATATCGATTCCACCATCACGAAGCGCTGGCATAATGAACTTGTTCCACGCTTTTAGCTCTCTTTCATATCTGTCATAGTCAAATTGGAATGCCGACATCACGTTCTTCTTGGAGTTTCGAGTGAATATATCATTCCCCCTCTCTGCTTTCCACCGTTCACATATCCTTTTAAGTTCCCTTATATTTCCTTTATATTCTCGCTTCTTCAGCTCTTCCATAAGCTCCAGCTTTAATGGTTTCCCCAAGAAGTGTTCCGTTAATACCTGTATATCTTCTCTTTGAAGCGGGGGTACATATAAAATATTGAACCGATCTTTCAGGTCTTCTCTCAATGCGCCCGGATTATTTGTCGCAGCTATGATGACCACATTTACATCTTTGATCTCATCGTCCGCACCAACTTGAGAGAAACCATTATGTTCCACCACTCTGAGAATGGCGGCTTGGAATTGAGTCGAGGCATCCCCGATTTCATCAAGAAAGAGAATGCCATCCTTGCAAGCCATCAATTTTCCCTTGCGATTATCCATCGCGCCCGTGAATGCCCCTTTCTTGTGCCCGAATACCTCAGACGGCAAGAGTGTATCGGAAACGGCAGCGCAATTAATCGCCATCTTTTCCCCTTTGCTGGGGCTGGTATTCATATAGTGCTGTGCAAAGACCTCTTTGCCTGATCCTCTCTCGCCTACGAACATCACCGGATAGCCAGCTCTCGAATACCGCTCGACACGGGCCTTGAGTTCCCTATAAGCTTCACCGACTATGATAGATTTAGGCCGTTCAGACTCCAACGCTTGCTTCTTCAACGCCCTGCTCCTTCGAAGCTCCATAGACTGAGCCATAGTTTTTATTCCGCACAAAGACCGTGCCAGCGAGATTGTTTATGTCTCTCTTTTGTAACCCACAACACCGGTTTTTTCAAATCCTAAGCGCCTTGGGCGGACATGCTCTTGACTACCAGCGTGTGGGGTCAACTGGTGGCAGTTGGCACACTTTGTTTTTTAATGATATCGCCGGAGGAAAAAGGGCAACCCCCCGTGAACTGCGGTTAGGTTTACCTGCTTGGCGGAATCAGTGACAGCGGCAGAGAATTCTGGAAATCCTTCTTCGATAAGCGGCTCATCCGGTTTAAGTGGAGTTTAGGGCAGGGCCGGAGGTAACAAAAAAGTATTACGGACCGCTGAATTCCACCGAGGACCATGACACCAGGGCTGCAAAGCGGCATTCCTTAAAGGACAAAAAACCTGATCGGAAGTCCCCAGCGGAGAGTTTCAGTTTGCCCGGCGACCGCTTTGTAATTCCTTTATCAAGAGTTGCGAGCAGACACTGGCTTTTTCGGCCTTGACCTGAGCCTCGTCAGAAGACATCATTCTTTTCTGGGTGGAGTGCGCCTCAGAAGACGCATCCTGTTCTTTGAAAATTGCATAGTCGAGTCGATAAAGCGAGGCGCTCATGCCATATTTCGATAAGGAACGGAAGAAGTGGAGAGCACGAGTCGAAAGGAGCGAGAAAGTAAGGACGCGCTTTTTCGGGACTCAAAAGGAAGCAAGCCAGTGGGAGGAGGACCTCCGAGAGCTGCCGTTGTTCGAATTCTTAAACGGACCGCCCACGGTGTATTCTCTGGTTGAGTGGAGCGAACGATATCTCGATGAAGTAAAGCAAAAATGCAGCGCGAAAACCTATCAGGAAAAGCGCTTGGCTTACCGTATGCTTTTCGAATCTGTGCCGAAGCACATGTACCCCGAACAGTTGTTTCCTGGGTCAATCCTGACTCATTTCAACCTACAGGCGAAGGAACGCTCCGGGTATGCGGCCAACAAAGACCGAAAGAACTTGGTCGCCGCCTGGAATTGGGCCAAGGTCTATCTTCCAGGCTGGCCAAAGGTCGAGAATCCTTTTACGGTTGCTAAGCAGAGTCAGATCGAAAGCCCTCGATACGTTCCGCCAGAGCAGGACTTCTGGATGGTCTATGACTCATTGCCAATGGGCCAGGACAAGGTGATGCTCTTTACCTACCTGCACACGGCGGCTAGGCGGGGTGAGTTGTTCAGGCTCAAGTGGAACGAGATCGACTTCGCCGCCCACAGGTTGAAGCTATGGACACGGAAGCGAAAGGGCGGCTTGGAGTATGACTGGGTTCCCATGACATCTGAACTTGATCAAATGCTTTTGTGGTGGCGTGATAACCGAACCTTTCCAGACAGTCCTAATGTTTTTGTCTGTGAATCCGGGGTCCCGTGTCAGAAGGACCTTCGTGGACAGCCATTCGCTGAACGTCAGAAGTGGCTGGGCCACTTGTGCGAGAAGGTTGGAATTCAGTCCTTCGGGATTCATGCGATCCGGCACCTCTCAGCCTCGATCCTGGACGATGCCGGGTATCCGATCACAATCATCCAGGGCATCCTCCGTCACAAGAACGCCAACACCACCGCTAAGTACCTTCATAAACTGAGGGGAATGCGAGTGGCCCTCGATGACGCTTTCCGAAGGAAGCCATTGCCTGAGCCTGCCAGCACTGAAGGGCTGGGCCGGAAGCGTTTTCGGGTAATTGCAGGCGGGCGGTTATGACGCACACATGACGCACCTTTAAGTACGATTCTTCTTTTGGGCCTACCAAAAAAAGAAAACCCGAAACCAGTTGCAATCTGATTTCGGGTCGGTGAAGCTGCGTGTTTCTTTGCTCTAGTCTTCCCCAGACGCACGCAAAGACGCACGCACTATGAAGTCACAACTTAACAAGACTCGCTAAGTTGTTGAATTTTCTGGCGGGGTGGAAGGGACTTGAACCCTCGGCCTCCGGCGTGACAGGCCGGCGTTATAACCAACTTAACTACCACCCCTGGTATAGTTTTGAGTTTTTAGTTCTGAGTTTTCAGTCAACTCAAAGCCAACAACTTCCTTAAATAGGCGGAACAGGGCTCGAACCTGTGACCCTCGGCTTGTAAGGCCGATGCTCTCCCAGCTGAGCTACCCGCCCAAAATCGCCCCTGCCCCTCTTTGCAAAAGGGCAAAGGACAGGCTCTTCTGCCCCTTGCGTCCCAGGAACGCTTATTATCAGTGAAATTAACCGTAAATGTCAAGCGGTTTTGCTCCGTTAAAGCCATGCCGGAACATCAGGAGCACCACTCATACTCCGGAATCCCTGCGGAGCGCCTCTGGAATTTGGTTCCCGACAAAATCCGGCTCATCCGGCAAACGTGTACATGTGGTAAGGGTTACATAAAACCTGCCACGCTCATGCCTGTCCGGAGATTGAGGCATCCGCCCGGAAATCCTTCTCGTCGGATGTCTTGCGTATAATCTGTCTCGAAAAGACTTGGTGGGCTGCGCTTCGCCCTCACAAAGCGCCCTCACAAAAGATCGGGCGCGAACTGGGCACTCACAAAAGATCGTGCCCGGACTGGAAGCATCAAACTGTCGGCTGCAGCGTGCGGCCCGGGCCTGAACGAAGTGAGGGTC
>JBKQTS010000116.1:0-16665 GCA_052143075.1 Syntrophobacteraceae bacterium
AGTTCGCGGCCGAACCCTCACTGCGTTACGGGTTCGCGGCTAACGTTCTGAGCCTGACTTAAATGCTTCAAGTTCGCGGCCGATTTTCTGTGAGGCCGCTTTTGTGAGGCCGCACCCTGCCGATGCCCTTGATCCCTTTCTCCGCATGGAAACACATGGAAACTCCCTGGAAACGTCATGGAAAAATATGGAAACTTTTGGGAGACTGTTTCCATAGGGGCACAAGAGCTATTCACCGCAGAGCGCGCAGAGGAACCCTCACTATGTTCGGGTTCGCGGTGATGACCTGAAAGCGCGTAAGATGCTTCAAGTTCGCGGCCGACCTTTTGTGAGGCCGCGCAGAGAGCTGGTCATAGACAGGTCATGGAGAGGGAACTGAAAATTCAACAAAGATCGACAGGAACGTAGGAGTATTTCACCTTATTCTCACGACTTCGACTTGGAATTAGCCGTTTCTGTTAATTCTGCAAATCCTGCCTTGCAAAGCTTTTCTCTGCCCCTCTGCGCCCTCTGCGGTGAATCTTTTGTTTTTCACCAACAGTTTGGCACACTCTGGGAGGTCGTGCAAAACGGCAACGGCTTCGCAGTGAACAGTGATCAGTGAATAGTGAGCGGTGAAAAACCAATTTCAACTCCCCGATACCTTCGACATCAATATTATACTGCACAATGATTTTGCTTTGCAAAACGGCAACGAGAAACGGCAATAGATGTGGCAATAGAAGCGGCAACCAGAAGCGGAAAAAAGATGTGGGGATTGAGGGATTGAGGGATTGAGGGATTGAGGACTGTGGACTGAGCAGAGAGGAATGAACCCTCACTGCTTTGCGGGTTCGCGGTTAACGTTCTGGAAGCGCGTGAAATGCTTCAGGTTCGCGGCTGATCTTTTGTGAGGCCGCAGAAACGAAACGCGAAGCAGCCGGGCTGATAATGAGCGGAAACTGAGGAGCGGGGAAGCAGTCGAGCTTTAGCGCTCCATACTCGAAAACAGTGTGAGAAGACCCCTCTTACGAAGGCAATTTCATGGCCAAACCGCATTTTGAGGGTAAAAAATGGTCGATTATGGCCACTCTTTCCCTGAGCAGCAACGATTTGGCAAGATCCGACCCCACTTCCGTTAGCCATGCTGATCTGGAATCAGGCCGACGGCGAGAGGATGGCCTCTTTTAAGCTCTGGCCCAGGATATGTTTTAAACTAATTGACTTACACAGGGTGGGTCAATTTTCGACGCCTAAGGTGGTCAGTTTTCAAGGCCGATTGACAATTCACTTCTGCCCTTTGTCGGTTATCGGTTAAGGTTCTATATGCAAATCATACGTTGAAAAGTCGCATGATTCACCTGTTGGCAAGAAATGTTGAGCCTTCTGCGGCCCATTTCTGGCCTTTTTCTTATTTTGACAAGGGTCAGAATAGCTTATACTTCATTGGAAAGAACACATCGAGTCAGGAGTCTTCTGACACCGACAACCTGTGGGAGGACGCTTGTTTTTCATTGGCCTGCGCCTGCATTCATCTTCCTTCCGGAATGAAGCCGGGAACCCCGGTTTCCACCACAACATTAAACCGGTATCGTGTCTTGATTCCTTCATTAATCTCCCGCATGGCATCTTCAGGCAGGGTGGAGATTTCAAAGTTCTCCCTGATGTGATCGGGGTTTGTTGAGGTGGTTAGGGGTGCCGTGCCCCGCTGCACAGCCCAGGCTAACAGGACTTGAGAGGGAGTTTTGTTTACCCGCCGGGCGATAGCTGTAATAACCGGGTCGTCGATCAACTTGGGAGTCACGTTGTGCCCCAGGGGCGCAAAGGCTTGCAGCACGATGCCGTGGCTTTTGCAGTAATCAAGAAGGTCCGACTGCTGGAGATATGGATGCGACTCGACCTGAAGCACGGCAGGGTTTATCCTGGCGGCATCGGCAACCTCTTGCAGGACTGCCAAACTGACGTCTGACAAGCCGATGGCCTTGCACCTGCCTGCATCCACCAGGCTCTCCATGGCTTGCCAGGTATCCAGCAATGTCACCCCCTCATCATAGATGACATTACCTCTTTCATCCCTTGGGTCCTGGTTGTCTCCGGGTTTAAAGGCAAAGGGAGTGTGAATGAGATAGAGATCGACGTAGCCGAGTTGGAGTCTTCCGAGACTCGCTTCAAAGGCTGGTTTGACCCTCTCTGGGCGATGATTGGTGTTCCACAGTTTTGTGGCGATAAACAGGTCCTCGCGCCTGACCTTTCCTTCTGTAAGAATCCTCCTAATCGCTTCACCAATGGCGTTCTCGTTACGGTAACGTTCGGCACAGTCGAATTGACGGAATCCCACTTCCACCGCAGCCAATACTGCATTCTCGGTGTCGGTGAGGTCAGGAATCAGGGTGCCGAACCCGAGTGCCGGGATAAGAGAGCCATTATCGAGAAGAAGCTTCGTATAACGAAGATCATCTAAGGTCTCCACGGGTTCCCCCCACACATTTATTTAGTATCTTCAGATACTTACTGTAATCATTGCTGGCTGTCCCGCAATGGACACTCTCGTTTTAACCCCTTCATGAAGTGCATCGGAGGAATCGGCGGCGGAGTTCAAGGATCGCGGCATCGGGATGAACTCGATTTCACCCGGCGCCGTCGATACGCGGCTTATCGATAGCCAGTTCAAAACCAGAGAAGAAGCCGACGGCACCTGCGCTTTCTTCTCGCAAATGCGGAGGCAGGAGCCCGAAAGCCTGGAAAACGGAATGACGATGAGGCTAGCATAAAAAATCGAATCCAGTGCTAGCGTCAGCAGTGGCATGGGCCTGGGGGCGTAGAGGGGCGGCTCAGGGCCTATCCGAATGAACCTAACCTGCAGTCGAGTCTGGCAGGCTACGAGTGACAGGCATTACATCCGAGCGCTTTGAGATTTATGAAATTTTAGGTATCTCTCCTCGTCGTTGAGAAAAGAATCGCCGAACTCATCGCCATTTTCGAATCATATCTTGAGACCAGGTCCGCTCCAACTTGTCAAGTAGTGTTGAATATCCTGATGCAGAGGATGAGCACCAGAACATTCAAAAATGAAAGCTGTAGGAGATTGACCTTGGTCACTAAAGAACCCGGACTCGACTTCCCAATAATCTGCTCAGGGTAAGCATTTTCCTTCTAATCGCCGCCTTCCTTTCCTCGTCCAAAATCTAATTTAATGTAGACCGATTCTTGAGGGGCAGGTCAAATCATCATTTAACCAGAAAAAGGGCCAGGTAGGCCCTTTCGCCAGATGAATCCCTGGCTACCGCTGCTGAGATCCAGCGAAGGCTCCAAAATCCGGACGGTATCCCCCGATTCCTCCCAGACGATCTCCATCATTGAATACCCTTCGGCGGGTATGCCCTGGTTCCCGGTATATTTTCAATTTAAATCCGCAACTAATTTATGTAAGATGGCTTGACAGATGTTGCTTGCAGTACGGTCCACAATCAATCAGGAGAAAGCAATGAAAAATAAATTGATTTTCAATTTGATATTGCTCCTTATGGTGGCATCGGGATGTGCCTTCACTCCAGCAATTGCAAAGGAAGCAGAGAAACCGGACACCGCGGTTGCTTCAGCTGTCACGACTGGAACACCTTCCTTGGAGGTCCCTGAATGGTATTTTAATTTCGGAGAAGTAAAAGAAGGGACCGATTACTTGCACGCATTCGTGATCAGGAACAAAGGAACGGGGGTCTTGGAGATCAAAAAAGTCCAGCCCGGGTGAGGAACCTCCGTGGCCAGTTTCGATAAGGCCATTCCCCCGGGGGCCGAGGGGAAAATAACTATAAGACTTTATCCGCAAGGATGTTCTAGCGGCAAAAGGAAATTATCTCTTGTATTAACTAATGATCCACAAGTGCCCAGATTTACCTTGGTGGTCCAAGGGAAATCAGACTGATTGGTCAGCCTTTCGGGAATATGGCTGAAGATAAGTGGCAATTACCGAGCACCTCACCTGAGCGTCATCGATCTCAAAGGGTATCGCCTCACGTAAGGACGCACACGCCCCAGGGCATAAGACGGCCAACCACTTGCCGCCCGCTCGGAGGTGAGGGGTCTGCCCCACGATGCGGAGGTTCGATTCCGGGGAAGGTTCGTTTTCGATAAGCACCAGCGGAGAAACGAATCCCAGAAGGTGATCTTCTTAGGATGATCCAGCTGAGGCCGGTGATGTGCGCCTGTCGCGAGGACATCTTACAAAGGATTTCCATCATAGAGTAGCCCTTTGGGAAAGTGTCGAGGTTACTTTCATTAAATTCGCTCAACGCACCCATAAATGAGCGGCAAGGCCGTGCGGAATCTATCTCGAGCGGAGCCACCTCCCATGGCAGTCTCTACACGGAGAGTTTTTTTCTACAATCTACGGATAGGCGCCGAAAAGAAACTTCCCCTTGTGTGACTGAGGTTAACATACCTCTCCTGGAACTGAAAATCTCAATTCCCCTAAAACTTGCCACGTCCAGATCATTGATTCACCGAATCGAGGCAGCCGGCAGGTTTCACCTCTGGGAAGATATTACGACTCCTGCTGACCCGAACCGTATTCAGATTCGATCATCAGGCGACTTGTAAAGGTTGGTGCCAGAGTTGTCTACCATGCCAGAAAGTGGCATGTGCATGTTGGGTCGGCTTTTTCCCTCGCCCGCTATTATCGAATCTTATTCGCCTGAGCCTCAATGCCGGGTAAGGCGCCCTCAACACACGCGGACGGGGGTCTTGTGCGTGCAGGAGAACGCCCGCTAGACTGCCATCAAGGTGTCCTGACCACCGAAGTTACGCAATCGGAACGTTTGCCAAACAAGGCCGACCCTTTGGCCGTTCAAAATGGAGGAGGTAGCGATGATCGATCGTATTTATGTGGAAAAGGCCGCCGACGCAGGCGCCCGCAAGATCAACATGCTGGCAAGTGACCCTTCGCGCTACATGCTGCGCTCACTCGGTGCAGGCATGTTCTTGTCAATTGTCGTGTTCGTTTTCTGGGTGTTGATGTACAACCTTCGAGACATGTCTTTGGGCAAGGTGATTGCGTCGGCTTTTTTTGGCGTTGGGCTTGTGGGCATTGTCTTTACCAACGCCGAGCTGTTTACCAGCAACAATATGTACCTCACGGTGTCATCCGCCGAAGGGCGGACGAGTTGGGGTCAAACCGTGCTGCTCTGGATTGCCTGCTATTTCGGCAATCTCACCGGTGCGGTTGCCATTGCGTTGCTGCTCTACAGCGCGGGCTCCTTTGGCGAATTGCCCGCCGATCATGCGCTATTCACCGGCGCTTTGCATAAGGCGCACCAGGCTGGGAATGTAATCTTCTTCAAAGGCATACTGGCCAACTGGATTGTGTGTCTGGCCGTGCGCCTTGCGCTGCGCTGCAAGGAGGACATCGCCAAGATCATGGTCTTAGTTCTCGTGGTGTTCATCTTCGTATACCTCGGCTTCGAACACTCGATCGCCAACATGGGAACGTTCTCGATGGCGATGCTCGGTGGAGGCGCCCTAACGCTGGGCGATGCTTTGCACAACCTGCTCTACAGCTCCTTGGGCAACGTGGTCGGAGGCGTGCTGCTTGTTGGGCTGCCCTTCGTTTACATTAATCCTAACGAGCGGGAAGAGCAGATGGGTCGCACTCGTGTGCTCCAGGAATTGTCAAGCTAGACGGTGCCCCGGCCGCGCCTTCAGGGGCAGGCAGGCAACTGTGAAAGTGGTAGAATGTCACAGTCATCCGCATCGGTATCCTCTTTACCGCTGCTAGAGCTTACGGACTTGCTGGCCTTCATGAGGTTGCCTACCAGCGAACGGAGCCGCGTGGCAGCAGGCGTGTCGTCTGGCAGGTTTTGGAACCTGCCCCGCGGGTGAGACAAGACCGTAAGAAGGAGAAAGACGATGGACATGACGCGGTTCTTTGAGACCCTTCGGCTTCCCCAGGAAATCCCCTTCTTCTTCGCGTTCCTCAGCAGCAGCGGCTTGAAGAAAAAAACCGCCAGCTTGCTGACCGGTGCCGTAATGGGGCTGATCGCGATCACAATCCCACCCCTTCTCCCTGTAATATTGTTCCTTGTGTACCTGTTCGCCATCGCCTTTGGTTCAGTGGAGGGGTTTGTCCGGGGTATCGCCGAGGAGGTCCTGCCGCTGGCGCTCTTCGCTAAGATACAATACGTTTTCAACCCTCTCTTCTCTGTCAAGCTACTCGGCTGTGACCCAGAAGATACGACAGGGTTGTGGCCCGGATCGCTCAAGAAGACTGCAGTGATGGACCTTTCGAGAATTCCTGCTGGAAGATTAGCTCGACAGTTCATCGTAACAGGCACATTCGTAGCAATGTTGGGATTCCTGGGCCTATTGTTCTGGGAGAGCACACCAGCCCTGGCGCAGGAAGAAGTCTACGAGGAAGTACCTACCCCTTCGTCAGTGGATGAAATGGTCTCTCCTTTGGATTTGAGCTTCCAGGAAAGAATCTGGCGTCCCGGACTTTTCCCTCGGCTCAAAGAAGAATTAAAGGATGCCCCGGCCTTCTTTCGGGACATGAAACTGGATTATAATTTCCGTACTTTTTATATGAACCAGCATACTGATCCCCAAACAAAAGAGGCATGGGCCATTGGAGGCGCGTTCTCGTATCAGTCGGGCTGGGCCCTTGATCATTTCGGCATAGGCGCAGTGGGCTACACGTCTCAACCCCTCTACGCCCCGGACAATCATGCCGGGACAAAACTCTTGGGTCCGGACCAGGAAAGCATTACCGTGCTGGGCCAATTGTACGGAAAAGTGAAGCTCATCGGGGATAACTACCTTAATCTCTACCGGTATCACTACGATACGCCCTTCCTCAACTCCAATGACAACCGCATGATACCCAATACATTCGAGGGATACACTCTTACGGGAACTTATGGAGGAGAAAGTGGGTCTCCGGGATTGCGGTACGGTCTTGGTTATATCGATAAGATCAAACTTCGCGACTCGGACGAATTTGTTTCAATGTCGGAAGCCGCCGGTGCACCCCAGGTGAACCGCGGAGTCTCGGTGGCTGGCGCAAACTTCTCTTACCGCGGATTTGAACTGGGGGCCATCGATTATTACTCGCAGGACATCATCAACATTGCATATGCGGAGACAAAGTATCGCGTGAATGTCACCGACGGTCTGGGACTCCTCTTTTCCGCCCAGTTTACGAGTCAGCAAAGTACGGGCTCAGAACTTCTCACCGGATCCGACTTTCTTGCGAGCCAATTTGGCTTGATGACTGCTACAAGCTATCGCAATGGCATTCTGACTTTTGCATATACGAATAGCTCGACTGGCGCAAACCTGCGGAGCCCTTGGGGCGCCTACCCCGGCTACACGGCCGTTCAGGTGGAAGATTTCGACCGAACAGGCGAGCAGGCGTTCATGCTAAAAGGCTCATATAACTTTGCTCGTTTCGGACTGGATGATGTCAGCGTCTATGCCCTCTGGACCCACGGCTGGGACGCAGTCGATCCTGACACCAAAGCCCCCGCGTACCAGCAGGATGAATATGATTTAGATGTGCAGTGGCGACCCAAGAAATGTTTCCTACAGGGCCTCTGGTTCCGGGCCCGCTTTGCCCATGTGGATTCACGCGATGAAAGCACGTCCGGTTTCCCTATCAACGAGATACGCTTAATAGTTAACTATGATTTCGAGTTACTATGAGGTAACCCCTAAGGTATGAGTGTCCGAACGTGATATCGTTGACAACGAAACCAGGAAAAAGGAATGGATATGTCTCCTTCAAAAATGAATAGTAAGAGTTTGCTCATTCCAGTAATCGTGATCTTTATCATGTGTGCGGCTGTAGCATTCCCCTTTTCAGTAGCTTCGGCTTCCGGAATGCCACTTGGGGAAAAATCCTGGGAAGAATGGAAATCCGAGGCGGGTTGGCCATCATACGGAGCAGAAAGCTTTCAGCCCCCTGCTGGTAAAATTGAAGACACCTCCAGACTCGTTAAACAAAAGGGAGCAACATTTTACATTTTTGGCGGGTCGTGGTGCACTGACACAAAGACCCATCTCCCTAGGATCATGAAAATTCTTCGCCTTGCATCCGTTCCGCCTGGAGACACTCATCTTTATGGTGTCGACAGAGCGAAGCGGGATCCTTCCGGGACAGCGAAGCGTTGGAATATAAAAAGAATCCCCACCGTCATAATCCTTTCCCAAGGCAGGGAGATTGGCAGAATCGTGGAAAATCCAAAGATTAGCTGGGAAGACGATATCTTACACATTTTGTCAAAGTGAAGGAAGAAATCATTTGATACTTTGTCCCGAACCAGCGATTCATGACCGCCCAAGCCGTTAAGTCGATGGTAACGCTCAGGTTTTTCGCCTCATACCCAGGATGCGACCCACACCAATACGAGGGCGATGCCGGACGGCGGCACCCCGATTCCGTAAAGGATGGTTGGGTGTCCCGATAGAACTCCCACGGTGGTAGCTGTAAGCTCCACTAAGTGGTGTCTGCTATATGTATTACACTCTTTTTGACTCATCAGCGGGTGTTTTCCGAAGGAGTTTTACTGTTCGAACTTCGGGCTGATGAGATTCTCAAATGAAAAGATATCGTCCCATTTTTCCTGAGTCAGCAGCTTGCGTTCCTTGACCACGATTTCGTGCAGCGATTTCCCGGTCAGGTAGCCCTCACGTGCGATCTCCGCGCATTGTTTGTAGCCGAGGGAGGGCTTCAGCACGGTCACGATTCCAAGTGAATTGAGCACCATGTCGCGCGTCCGCTCCGCGTTGGCCTTGATGCCCTCGATGCAATTTACGCGGAGGCTTTCGACCGCGCGCTCCATCGTCACGATTGAAGAGAACAAGGCGAAAGTGATCACGGGCTCCATCACATTGAGCTGAAATTGTCCGGCAGAGGCGGCCAGCATGACCGTCAGATCGAGCCCGATCACGAGGAATCCCGTCTGGTTCACCACTTCAGGGATAACGGGGTTGACCTTGCCCGGCATGATCGACGAACCTGGCTGCATCTGTGGCAGGTTGATTTCGCCCAATCCGCAGCGCGGACCTGAGGCAAGCATACGGATGTCGTTGCAGATCTTGGTGAGCTTGGCCGAGGTGTGCTTGAGCACGCTGGACAACAGCACATAGTCGCCCGTGTCCGATGTCGCCTCGATCAGGTCTTCGGCTAGATGAAATTTGATGCCGGTGAGTTCGGAAAGATATTTAACCGCGAGCTCGGGATAACCGGGTGCGGCGGTCACCGTTGTGCCGATCGCGGTCGCGCCGAGATTGACGCCTTGCAGGAGCTGCCGGACCTCGGCGATCCTATGTACCTCCTCGCCTATCGTCGTGCCCCAGCCGTTGAACTCCTGACCGAGTGACATCGGAACGGCGTCCTGGAGGTGGGTGCGTCCCATTTTCAGAACATTTTCGAACTCCTTGGCCTTACCAAAAAAAGCATCACTGAGCCGACCAAGAGCCGCCATGTAGCTTTCCAGCCGCAGGATCAAGCCCAGGTGGAAGGCGGTCGGATAGACGTCGTTCGTGGACTGCCCGAAGTTTACATGGTCGTTCGGATTGACGTACTGGTACTCGCCCCTCTGGTGGCCGAGGCTTTCGAGCGCGAGGTTCGCAATCACTTCGTTGGCGTTCATGTTCACCGAGGTGCCGGCACCGCCCTGGATGAAGTCGGTTACGAACTGGTCGAGCATCTCGCCCGCGATCAGCCTGTCGCACGCACCAATGATCGCATCGGCAATCCTGGCGTCGAGCACGCCGAGGTCGCGATTGGCCATCGCTGCGGCCTTCTTCACGTAGCCGAACGCCTTGACGAAATACGGCTCCCTGGACACTGGCATGTTGGTAATGAAAAAGTTCTCCTTGCCACGTAGCGTCTGAACGCCATAATATGCGTCGTCCGGGATCTGTTTCTCACCCAAAAAATCCTTCTCTATCCTGTACCCCATAATTCCCTCCTTCAGGTCCGCGTTGTTCGTTACAAAGATGACATTCATTTCTGACTGACTATTTGAGAAATCGTGTCCTCATGTTCATCCACCACGATTAAGGGTGAGGACGTCATATAATGACGAGAGCAAACACGTACGCAAGCACAACCGCAAAGAAAATGGTCAGCACTCCAGGGATCAAGAACGGGTGATCAAAAACGTATTTGCCGATCCGGGTCGAACCGGTATCGTCGAATTCGACCGCCGCCAGCAACGTGGGATAGGTAGGGAGGACAAAAAGAGCGCTCACGCAAGGGAACGCTGCTATGGCCGCCATCGGACCCACTCCGAGCGCCAGGGCAACTGGCATGAGGGCCTTGGCGGTAGCCGCCTGGGAATAGAGGAGCATGGCGGCGAAGAAGAGGACAGCAGCAAGCATCCATGGCTTGGATGCCAGCAGGTCTCCCGCCAAGATATTGATTTCCTTGATGTGCCCCGAGACGAATGTGGTCCCGAGCCAGGCGACACCCAAAACGCAAATGCAGGCGCTCATGCCGGATTTGAATGTGGCCGCATTCACAATATTCTTGGTCTTGACCTTACACAGCAAAGCAATAAGAGAGGCCGCGGAAAGCATGAAAGTGATGATGGCATGATCCCTGGCCAGAATAGGCTTCTTGATCAGGCCCACGGTGGGACTGATGGCCGTGGCGTAAAAGACCACGCAGAGGATGGTGATGCCGAAAATGAGGACCGAAAGTTTCGCTCCAGGGGGGAGGGCCTTTTCTTCGGAGGACTTGGAGGGTTGCTTGACAAGCCCTTTGGCAAGGCGTTCCTGATATACGGGATCATCTTTCAGTTCTTTGCCCAGGAAATTGGTGACGACTGCCCCAAGCATGCAGGCGATGAAGGTACTGGGAATGGCGATGAGCAGGAGTTTGACGTAATCGACCCCAACCGGTTCCAGCGCGGATGCAAAGAAGACCACTGCGGCGGATATGGGGGAAGCGGTGATGGCAATCTGCGACGCGACCACTCCAATGGCGAGCGGCCGTGATGGACGTATTCCCTCCTTTTTGGCAACCTCTGCGATAACGGGCAGAGCGAGAAAGGCCGTGTGACCGGTGCCGGCAAACAGTGTCATCAGGTAGGTGACTGCCGGCGCCAGGAAGGTGATGTATTTGGGGTTTTTTTTCAAAACTTTTGCCGCGACTTGCACGAGGTAGTCCAGACCGCCAGCCTCCTGCATCGCGGCTATAGCAGCTATTACTCCCATTATGATTAGGATGACATCGAAGGGAATGTCACCCGGTTTCAAGCCGAACACAATAGCTAAGACAAGTACTCCGAAACCGCCGGCATATCCTATCCCGATACTGCCGAGCCGCGCTCCAAACCAGATAAAAAATAAAACAACCAGCAACTCAACTACCCACATGGTTTCTCTCCTTAACGGATACGAGTGACCTGCTAATAAATACTAGGGGAGCTTATATGTACCGCTCACATCTTTTGAGAAACCACCTAGTCCGGTTTGGTTGTCCTCTTGCTTGAATACCATTGACCAGGTGAAGCTAAGCGTGCCGGTTATGCCCTTGGCTGCGTCGGTACCGCCAATGATTGTTCCGGTGACGCTGCTTCCCTTTTCCATGGGCTTCCCTTTCATAATCAGATATATCTCTTCCCCATCCAAACTGCGCCATACGCAACGGATATCACTGCCTGTATCCGAGTCTGCAAGGCCTATGCATTCAGCCCAGAAGTCGCTCTCCTTGCCAATCTTATTGGTGAGCCTCACGTGTCCGGAAAGCTTGAAAAGCGATGTTTCCCTCTCGTTCCCTAAAGCGAACACCTCCTTGGAACCATTGGCGTCCCATGTACCGGTAAAGGTGCCCTCTTCCGCAGCCAGAACCGATGGAACCATAGTTTTTGATGCAGGCAGGCACCAGAAAAGCAAAAAGAGCAGAATGCACAGTCTTCTTCTTCCATTTTCCATGTGAACACCTCTTTATGGCAGTTTTTGAAGAGCTGTATTACGATTGCCGGGATCCCGAAGTTTGGATCCATTCCCATGGAGAACTCAAACGGGCCCAAAAAAGATTGTTGTCAGGCGTTCTTGCTGGTCGATATGTCTGCCACTCTACCTTTACTCCGGCGGAAGAAGGGAACAAGTAACGTCCTATATGTTACGGTAACGTTTAATGACCCGCCCGCTATAGATGGCTACTTCCAGGCACTTCTGTTGCACGTTGCCAAGCCAGCAACGAACTGAGTAGAGAGGGAAGCGATGGCGGAGAGGTGACACTGTCCAAGGCACGGGAGGGCGCTGGCAAAGATGTAGAGAAGTTGGGAAGTTTCTATCGCACATTTCCACTGGTAATCGATAAATTTTGAGCGCTTTGATCCTGTGGACTTGTAGGGTATGCCGTGTAAAACGTATGATATGACTGGTCGGTTAGCTGCCCCACTTTTACCTTCCTGAAGAAGTTGCTCTATCTCTCCTGAATACTGATCTCACAAAGGCACAATCAACCTTTCCATGTCCGTCACATTTGTGAACCTTCCTGGGCTGCCCATCCGAATCGCGCGCATCCAATTTATGATACCGTCTTCTGCCTATGATCTCACATTGGTCAGCGCCAACGTAAATTCTCACTTTCTTTGCGGACTCACTGAACCAGATATCCCCCTGCCGAAATAATGCTCCCTGTCTAAATATATCAATATACAGAGATAATTTAATTCACCAAGTATTTTCGGGCTGATCCAGACTCAGATCGTCATCGTCACCAACGTCACTCAGCAAAAGGGAGGCCCAGCCATGATTATGAAAGATCCACGAATAAAGGCGAAGTGTCCGGAGTGTGGAAGCGAGAATGTGAAATCAGCGCTATGTTTTACCAACTTTGTCGCATGGCTGGGGAGGGTACTGGGAGTTCCGACGGTTAAGATTCTTGAGAAGAGATGCGTAAAGTGTGGGCATGAGTTTCAGGTTTTTAGGAAATGAGGTGTGCCCATGATGGCCCCATGGTGACAGCTCAGCACAATAGCGAAGATTTTCATGGCAACGACGTAAGCTTTAAGCCCAAAAATCAGAAGTCAGTCCAACCAGGTAAGAAGGAAATCCAACAGTCGGAACGTGGGACAAAAAAACTCTCAGAATGAGCCGGAGATACTGATCGTTCCCTGCTCTAATTGTCCGTTCGTGAGTTCTGACCTGCAGGAAAGCCGGCAATCGGAAGATCTTCCTGCGGGTTAAACCTGAGCCGAACTGATATCCCTTATCATACCCGAAACCTGACGATAAAGCCGCTCAGCTTTCATGAGATGATCGAGCGCTTTTGATCAGGCGCTGCGGTCCCCCAAGAGCCTCTTATATTCGTTTGAATGCCGCTCTGCCTTTTGATGAAGGCGAACCAAGCGGCGGATCTGACAGCAGGTCACAAACTCCTCCTTAAAAATATGTGCAAATGGAAAAATCTACACTCGAAGTTTTTCCGATTCCTACGAAAACAAGTAGGTAAGCCAAGTCCTTCTCTGAAAAGCTGAGAGCGACTTTAGCAGGAGAATGTTCCAATCTCGTGACGGAAAAGAGAAAAATTCGATAAAAAAAATTGTTGCAGGCCGCAATCCTGGGACGTACTCACGTTGATTTTCGATAAATTTCTACGGGCAATACGGCATGCCTCCCTCGTCCGAATCTAACGCTCGATATTCCGGATATTAAGTTGGCGGATTTCTTCGGCGGAGAGCCAATGCATCTGATCGTGTGGACACGCTAATGCAATGTCGAGTAATTCACTTTTGACTCCCATCAATTTCAGGTAGCCTGCAAGGGCTTCAGTTGACAACTGAGCATGAGTCCCGCCGACCGTCCAGTAAACGCCTGAAAACTGATGTACTCCGATTCTTGCTCCTCTTCCCACATTTCTGCTGACCCCACCCGCCAGCGCAAATACGCATGCTGAAGCACAAACAGCATTTTCGAAGCCAGGTTTTCCTTTTTGAAGTCGTTCATTGAGCTTGGAACGATTGTAAAATGGTTCAGCGCAGGTATCAAAACCGTATTCCCTGATCTTATTACCCAATTTGACCGCACCTACAACATCCCCACCAGTGCTGTCAAAGCAAAGGACCGGTTTCGGGGGGATACCATATGGAGAAATGTGTTTTGCGATAAGAAAATTGGTAAATTTCTCGGCTGAATCGGACTTAATTTTTCCTTCAGCCAAAATGCGCGGAGCACAATCGGGACTGTTCCCCGAACAGGGTCGAAAAAGAGAGAATCGCATCGGCCCTGAATACCCGCCGTAAACTTCACTCGAAGTGACCAACGTGGCGAATAGTACGACTATTAAACAAATGAATCTCATCTTCTCCACCTCCCGCAATTCCAGGTTCAGGATTGGAGATATTTTGCCACAGCGAACTCGAGGTAGTAGAACATCCGTTTTCGGCCCAGATTCTCCCCCAGGTTCTATTTCTGGACCGTTGCCAGCACCTTGGGGTTGAGCCCCGCGAGCCAGATTGAGATGCCCAGGTCGCGTTGTCTTTTCTCGGCTTCGATCAGCATTTTGAGCGCAGCATACTCTCTGCTGAAGTCGAGCACAATGACTTTTGGCATCGCGACGTCCACAAAGCGTTTCACCTGCTCCGATATCCGCTCCGTGTTCATGAAGAAAATCGGCCCCTCCACCAGAATGAGAAGCAGACCCGGAAAGGTCTCGTCACCGGAACTCCGGTCTGAAAGGGCGCGAAATACATTCGTGCCGCGTTTTCGCCCCAGAGCATAGACGTTCGGATCGGCTGCCCCATCACCTCAAGTAGGTCAGCCACCACTCTGTGTGCCGCCCTTTAAACCCGGCAACCCACCGGCAGAAGGGATAGAGGATCACGATTACGAGCAGCAAGAGTGCGTAAATATCTATCAACGGCACTTCACATCCTTTGGATAGAACGGAGAGTACCTCATGAACTCGTGGAATCCCTGGAGCATCGCCGAGCAGGCGCCACATAACATTGAAAGGCTACTCTGTTTTAAGCCGAACTAGGACCCCGGGCGAGGGGGAGCCTTGGTCTGCTGCCGAGAGCCTGCTTTAATTTGGGGGGGCTCCACGAGTCCTTCGATGACAGGAACGAGATCCCGCAGTATACGTTCCCCATTCTTGTCCTCAATCATGGCTGCCAGGATATATTTGCGCCAGCTGTCATCACAGACGAGAACCGAATCCGAAAAGGAGACGTCCCAATCCCCGGATTTCCGAAACAGCCTGTCTGGAGAGACGTGCTTTTCGAGGACGCTTACAAATTTGTCGTGAAGGCCCGGCCTTGAAAGTATCTCCAGCATCTGGCGCGAGCGTTCCGGGCTGATGAGTTCACCGTTTGCAAGCATGTAGTAGAAGCGGCATATTTGCATAACCGACGCGGCATGACACAGGCCTTTGATGGGTTCGGGATTTCGCTCGCCATCCCGCGCATAACGGGCGCCCAGCCAAATTCCCCCGTTTTCGGGAATATAGAAATAATACCACTGGAGGACGTCCTCGATGCGTTTCAGGCCTATGAAATCAATCATGTACGAAGCGGCATAGTTGTTCGAGCGGCGAATCATCCGGACCAACCACTCGTGGAGGTCGGGCGTGTCCTCGAGAGCGCCGTCTTCGATGTTCTGATAGGCGGCCAGCAAAACCGCGATTTTGGGCAGGCTCGCCGCATACATCATCGTCCAGCCGTTTACGCTCGCGAAACGGGCATTTGGAGGGCTTGAAAGGTCTGCCACCCCGACAGCCATTTTGTCTTGTTTAATCAGGGCGCGCCAGGACCGGTTCTTGTCCAGAGCGCGCTCGAGCGCCGACTGAAGGCCTTCGTCCCCCGTCTCCGCAAAAGGACGATACTGTCCAACCTGTAAAGGCAGGCACCCGGAAAACTCACGAGCCCCAGTGCCGGCGCTGGAATATTCAGTTGTTATAAAGAAAATACTTATCATCAGAATTGCTAAAAGGAGCTTCATCTCTTCTTCGATCCTTAGACCTTCTTTCAGCAAACATCAAGTTTGCCTCGCCAGGGTTGAAATAATAGCCAAAGCCGAAGGGCAAAGGGTTAATCTTCTTATCCGTCTTGTAAATCAAGGCCATAGCTTCCTGGTAATCCTCACTGAAAGTTGAAATAGGCCGGACGTAACGGCCGTAGAATCGAAGACTCCAGAGGGAGGGTTCAAAGTATTTCAGCGGAATTCCTGAATCCTCCTGGACTATATAGCGGCTATGGTCAAGCATGAACTGCCTCGCGGTCGAGGTCTTGATGTCGAACATCACGTACGAGGCGGACTTTATAAAGGTGGTGAAAGGCGCCAGCCGCCTAAGAAAAGAGAGAAAGTACCGGTTTTGATCGAAGGACTGATTGTAAAGGTTGACACGGAAGTAGTAAAGGGTTTGAGGGTGACTCTCCTCGGAACCGGCGGCATTAAAGGCAATCCGAATGCCTTGGATGTTATTCGGATCTAGGTCTGTGGTCCGGAGGGCAGGAAATTCCCGGACAGTGGTGCCGAGTGCGGGAAGTTCCCGAACCCTCCCGTCCAGCCCCGTTGTCCAGTACCGGACGTCGAGCACCTGTGCGTTATTTCGCGCCAGCATGAACAGGAGAATCGGAAGAACGCCCCTTATTTCCGTTCGCTCAATCTCAGCGTCCATATGGGAGGATAGGAAGTAGTTGATGTTTAGGAGGTCGTGGAGGGAATTTTTCATAGATT
>JBKQTS010000117.1:0-11209 GCA_052143075.1 Syntrophobacteraceae bacterium
ATCACCGCATGGGAAAACGACAGGAACAATCGGCGATCCAAGATCCAATGGCGATTTTCTACTACCGATGCACGCATAAAGCTGAAGCATCTTTATCCGAAATTGTAAATGTTACATGGTACTAGTAGTTTCCGAGTCGGAAAGGAGGCATTTTTCGTACGGGCGCGTACAGTTTGACGCCCCGCCATTTCCGGATTGACCAGCGCCGCACCGAAAGGTGCAAGGAAATCGAGGGGTTGCGCGGAGGCGTACCTATGTACCGCCTCGCGGAGCGTCGAGATCCTGGTTGTGCCACCGCCGAAGGCAGTGGCCAAGTTGGCTGGCGGTCCCACCGCCCCGGGGCGGAAAAGGGCACTTTCCGGACGAAAACTACGGCAGTAAACCAAAAATTCCCATAATGTTTCCAGGATGTATCCATGGCAAAGAAAAAGATTAATGATGACACACTCTTACAATTGATTCTGGGATGGAAACAGCCCGGCCGAGGCAGCGGCTCTCTGTTGACTGAATATTGCCTGTATTTGCAGGAGACAGACCCGGCATAGAGGGATTTGACTCTTCACCGTTTACTCGTGAAGCGCAAGGGCGGCTCTTTGAAAAACTGAATATGGTTATCTTACGCATGGTCCCTTCAGAAGCCGGCGGGATTCGGCACAGGTCATGGCTGATGCCCGCCCCATCTCCCCCTCTGCGGCCTCCGTCTCATCATGTCTTGACGATGACCCGCAACTTCTCAATACTTAACGGGCCAATTTCGGATACTTTATTGTAATAAGTTCAAAAGCCACTCTGAAATACTTATTAAGGTGGGTGTGAGGGTTCCTGTCGAGCTTTTTCGGCAACTACCTCGCCGGGTTTCTCGGCACGTTTTGGGAGCGAATGCCCCATGAAGCCTATTTCCTGATGCTGATGGGGCTGGGCCTTGGCGGGGGTGGCAATTTGGGTGCTTTGGAGGCCACTGGAGCGGGTGGTAGAGGGACAAGACAGGAGGGCTTTCCAGGATTGGGGGTGATGCCGTTCGGCTTCCGTTTCAGTAATACTTTCATTCGCATGAGGATTTTGGTATCTTTCAAGTCACTGCTGTCCGGTTAAATAATTGAAAATAGGCCTGAAGTCTCATTTTGTGGTATAGTGGTTTTGCGGATAACCAATAATACAATAAGGAGAATCAGGCCATGGCACCTGACAGCATAATTTTTCCGCCTGATGCTGCGACTTGTTGACCGACTCGTTTTCAATCGGGTCGAACGTGAGGGATTCCAGGGCGTGTGTCAGTACCGCAGCCTCAACCGATGGCAATAGTTCACCGCGATGATGTTCGCCCGGCTTACTTAGATGAATCTCTTGTAAAACAATTGGACTTTATCATGACATCCTCAGATTTTTCTCAGGAATCACTACAGGAACTCACTTCTAAATGGTTACCTCAAAAGCCGGGGCAACGCTTTAAAGTGTACAAAGATACAAGCGATTTTTTCCGTATCGAATATGGTGATATTGTTATCCTTGATGGAAATCCTTTTCTGATTCGCCATAATGCGAAAGAAGGGCGCTTTGGACTTGATGATGAAGAAAAGTTTTGGGTTAAGCGTTCAATTGATTTACGTTCGGGAATGACAAAAATCATTAAACTTGTGTTTCACGAGACGTTTAACGCACGTATTGGCGAAATAGAATTTGAATGCTTCCGAAGCCCTCGAAAAGAAGCTCGTATCCTCAATTTAGTAAAGAATCTTCCCAATTTCATGCAAGGTTATTCTGTACAAGATGATCATGAAAACATTGTTCGCATTCTTGAATTTATCTATGGGATATCATTAGCAGAACATGTCAGAGAAATCGCAACGGCCGTGAATCATGAGACGTATTTCTATCAATATTTTCCAAAAATATTAGATAATTATATTCTTTGTATCGAAGGTATTCGTTTCCTTCATGATCATGGTGAGAAACATGGAGACGTCCGAAGAGATCATATTCTGATTGACCGGGAAAGCGGACAATACCGATGGATTGATTTCGATTACAATTTCCGTCACAGAGAAAACATGTATGTCTATGATCTATTTGGTCTTGGGAATATTTTGATGTATCTAGTGGGCATGGGAGACATTGTATATCAAGATTTGAAAAAGTCAAATCATCCTTCACTTGATCAGTTAGTAGAAGATGATGTTAATATTGTTTTCAATAACCGAATTGCCAACCTAAAAAGGGTATTTTCTTATATTCCGGATAATTTAAACCGAATCCTGATGCACTTCTCAAAAGGAGCTTTCCTATTCTATGATCATACGACTCAATTAATTGATGATCTCAACGAGGTCCAATCAACCTTTCCAAAGCCAACATAAGAACATGTTTAAGAATATGCAATTGATTGTTCCAGTGACATCCTTCTAGATATTCTGGCATAGGATATTAAATAAGTACAGATATAATTTTCAATTACAATAATAAAAGGATTGGAAAGAAATGAGCTTTGATATAAATAGAAATATTCTAATCGCTGCAGATGAATCTGAGAATGCACAGCGCGCAGTATATTATGTTGGAAAACTCTTAGGGGGAATTAAAGGGTTTAAAGTTACAGTATTGCATGTCATTCGCGAACCTGAAGAAGACTATTTTCCAAAAGGCGTTAATAAAGATCAGTGGTATAATGAATATCGTCAACACGTTGATCAGATGCTTGAGAAGTATCGCAATATGTTAATTGATGCTGGATTTAACTCTGAGGATGTATCAATCCGTTCAACTGTCCGGTATTGCCCTTCAATGGCAGAATGTATTCTTGCAGAAAGAGATAAAACGGAATATAGTACCTTGGTAGTTGGAAAAAGAGGACTTACTCATAAAGAAGAATTTTTATTTGGAAGTATTTCAGGAAAAATCGTCAGAATTGCCAAAAATTGTACGGTCTGGGTCGTTGAATAGTCCCGGTAGCTTCAGAATGACAGACGAAGACATCGGCTCACTTTGTTTGTAATTTCGACAAATGACCAAGGTTTAGTTTCTTGTGTCATGTCTTGCCGTGCATAGATTAGATTGGCAATTTCCTTTGCCGGGCCGTGGATGATTTTGAGAGAACATCAATCGAGAGTCCAGGGACCTCACCATCAATGATCTTCCGCGCAAATATGATGCTTTCCATATCTGCCATCTCTTTGCTTGAAAAGGTATTTTCGGACGAGAAAGTTTGTTCTCCCGGTTCGGCGCCTGAGTCTTTGTGAAGGGAAATACTGACTTCCAAAGTCCAACGGTTACTTTCGACAAGCTGGATAGATTTTGACCTGAGTAAATAACCCCTATAAACAAATCCCATTATCCATTCCTTTTAATTAGACCGTTGGATTTTTTTCGACTGCCTTCGTGAATTTATTATACCGATTTCTCGCTGCCGGCACAAACTTTTTAAGCCTGAGCCGGCCGATATGGGACTGTAAACTTGGGAGCGAGGAAAAAATCATTACGATCCGGAGGTCCCTATTGAGCCTTAAAGATTTCGCCTGGCCGATCCGAATTATTACATGGGGTGCACCGGGCGCCTGTCATATTGCGCAAAGATGAGATGCGTCCGAGTTTTACAATAAGTGTCCAACCGGTCATAGCAGCAACGGCAATGACGTCGATGGAGGACTTTGGGGGACCGTCGAAAGGGAACAGGAGGCGGTAGGGCGCCAAGTTGCCTTGGAACTTAGCAAGATCGGCGGGACCCGAAAGTATAGTTCGCGTGATTCAAGTCATTTGGACGTAGCATGCTCTAAATTGATGTCGCGTCCACAACGCCGGAAAGAGCCATGTGCAGCCGAGCGGCAACTGAATACGAAAAAGAGGTCTATGCCCCATTCACAGATAGTCTGACCGGGCTGTTCAATCACGGGTATTCCGCGAAAGGAGCTGTCCTTTGACTCGTCGATCGACTCCCACAATCAGAGCCACAGATCCACTTGTCGCATTGGAACAGGTGCGGCTCTTCTATCGGAACGTCCCCGTCAGCCAGGCCGGGACATTTTTGGCCGCGTGTTTGGCCACCGTGGTGCTTTGGCCCGCTGAAAAGCCGCTCGCAATGCTCGCCTGGCTTTCGCTGGCCCTGGCGGCCATCATCTTCAGAATTGTTCTACGTTGGCAATTCGCTAAATTCGACCGTTCAGAAACTCCTATAAGAACTGATCTATGGGAGCACTGGACCCTGTTGAGCGCTTTTGTTTCCGGAGCGGTTTGGGGAGGTGGAGTGGTCTGCCTATATCCCACTGGAGACGCTCCTAGGGAGGCGTTCCTTCTTCTGATCTCGGTTGGTGTATGCGCCGGAGCTCTCCCGGTTCTGTCGACGGTTCAGGGCGCTTTTGCTCTTTTCGCCTGCGCTGTCTTGCTCCCCATGGCAGCGCTTTTCGTGATCAGGGGCGAAGAGTTGTTTCTGTGGTTTGTCGCCGGAATACTTCTTCAACTGTTTGCCTTGTGCATCAGTGCCGTTCGGTATCGATTAAACATCGCCAAGAGCCTGCATCTACGCTTCAAAAATGAGGCTTTGGTCAAAGATCTGACGGCAGCCAAGGAAGCAGCGCAGGCCGCCAACGAGGCCAAATCGCAGTTTCTCGCTAATATGAGCCATGAGATTCGAACTCCCATGAATGGGGTGCTCGGGATGACCGAGTTGCTGCTGGGGACCGAACTCACCATGGAACAGCGCGGCTTTGCCGAAATCGTGTTTCAGTCGGGGCAGTCCCTCCTGAGCACTTTGAACGACGTGCTCGATTTTTCCAAGATGGAAGCTGGACGGCTCGACCTCGAGAGTATCGAATTCAATCTTTGGGATACGGTTGAAGAGATAACGACACTGTTTGCCGAACACGCCCACCGGAAGGGCATTGAGCTTGTATGTCACATCCAAAAAGATGTGCCGGCCATTGTTGAAGGCGATCCGATGCGGCTAAAGCAGATATTGAGCAACCTTGTGGGCAACGCTATCAAATTCACTGAAAAAGGCGAAGTGGTGGTCAAAGTCAGCCTTCCCGAGATCATGGACCAGCATGCGGTTATGGAGTTCGAGGTAAAGGATACCGGCATAGGAATCCCCCCGGAAGCGCTGCTCAACATTTTCAATGCTTTCTCCCAGGCTGACGGTTCGATGAGCCGGAAATTCGGCGGCACCGGGCTGGGACTCTCCATTTGCAGACAGCTCTGCGAGATGATGGACGGCTCTATCGAAGTCGAGAGCACCGTGGGTGAAGGGAGCGTGTTTAGATTCCGGGTGGAACTCAGGAAGGGGAATTCGCCGGCTCTGAGCATGTCCGCCCAACGCGAAGACCTGAGGGGCCTGAGGGTGCTGATCGTAGACGACAACGAAACAAATCGGATTATTCTCAACGAGCAGGTAACGTCCTGGGGAATGGATGGTTCATTGGCATCGGAGGGCTTCCGCGCCCTCGATATGCTTAAAGAAGCTTGCGGTCGCGGCTTGCCCTTCGATCTGGTAATTCTGGACTTTATGATGCCGGAAATGACCGGTCTCGAACTTGCTAAAAACATCAAGGCTGATTCGACCCTGGAGAAGGTAAAGCTCATTATGCTCACCTCCGTTGGAGAGCATAACATAATCAAAGAGGCCCGAAACATCGGAACACAGGCCTGCCTGACTAAACCCGCCAGCCAATCGAAACTTTATAACACTCTGCTGACGGTCTGCGGGCAGCCATCGGATGAGCCGGCAGTGCTTCCGGACAATCTTATGCCGCTCCGTCAGCAGAAGGTGCGATTCGAGGGTAAGGTGCTGCTGGCAGAGGATAACCTTACAAACCAGAAAGTGGCCAAGATGATGCTTCAGGGGTTCGGGTTGTCCGTGGACGTGGTTTCCAACGGGTTGCAGGCAATGGAAGCGGTTTTCCGGTACACCTATAAGGTGGTCCTGATGGATTGCCAGATGCCCGAGATGGACGGCTATGACTCATCGCGAAAAATTCGAGAATATGAGGCTTCCTCCTTCCCGGGAAACAGAAAGACCCATATCCCCATAATTGCCCTTACCGCGCATGCAATGAAGGGCGACCGTGAGTTTTGCATTGCCGCCGGAATGGATGATTACCTCCCCAAACCTTTCAACCGCGAACAGCTCGCTGAGGTTTTGGGGCGCTGGCTTTCCCCGGCAAAAGATGTTTGCGAAGCCGCAGAGGGGCAGCCGGAAGGATCGGACGGCCCGGTAAACGGGGCCGCCGCCGGACCTTACACCCTCAAAGATGATATGCATCCCATTGACAAAAAAGCCTGGGACGAGCTTCGGTCGCTCAGGGAAGACGGGTCTGACGAGCTGTTGCATGAATTCATAGAAGTGTATCTTAAAGAATCCGTAAACGTTATGGAAACGCTTCGCGAGGCGATGGGCCAGGGGGATGCCGCTCAGGCAAGAGCTATGGCCCACAAGTTGAAATCGAGCAGCGCCATTGTGGGGGCGGCTTCTCTGTCCGGTATGCTAAAAGAACTGGAAGAGCGTTGCGAAAGGAGTCCGTCCGCTCATAACGGCAATAACGATGCAGCAGGGCTGATGGGAGAGATCGAAAGGGAATACGAGGCGGTAAGGCGCGAAATGGCCTCGGAGCTTAACAAGACCGGCATGATATGAAGTAGTTGGAAGCGGACCTTACGAAGCCTTTAAGCCCTAGCCTTCGTCGCTTAGAGTACCTTCTTCGTCTTTTCTCTTTGATTGTTCATTTGTTGCGAGCAAAAGATGACGCGGGAGGAAAGCCAGCCCGGCTATCAGCGTAGGTATAACAGCGCTTGCAATCACGGTGGCAACCAAAAACGAATATTGCGCTTGCGTTACAATATTGTGCGTCAGACCGAAAATAGCGGAAATCGTTCCAAAGGTCAGCCCGGTGGACATTAAAAGTGTGTAGTACCAACGTTCGTTGCGGTCGTTGCGAAAGAGTCCAATAATGGGATAAAGGCCGAAAATTTTTGAGCCCACTTTACTCGCCAACAACAAGAAAAAAACGAGCGGGGATAAAGCTAGGGCGGGCAAAGAAACGAGGACCCCAGCCCGGAGAAAATAAAACGGAGTCAGAAAACCGACGGTTAAGGTGCGAAACCTACGCATAAAGAACGCGTCTCCGTTGGAAAACTCCGCCAAAACCATACCGGCGAGATAGGCCGGAAGAACAGCTTCGCTTCCCGACCAAAGGGCGAGCGCGCCCAGACCGAAGAGAATGACGACGATGCACTTCGTCCGCATGGCGGCTGTGCGGTGAGCATAAATGCGCGTTAGTGTACCCATGGCCTTTGGTAGTCCGGCCAACACCAGAGCGGTCACGCCAACAAATACCGCCGTTTTATAAGTGAACGGGGCGAAAAGAAGGCCAAGCACAATAACTGTTCCCAAATCATTAATGAAACAGGCCCCGAGAATGCCTTTACCAAATTCCGTTTTGTTGAATCCGGTTTCAAACATGACGGCGTAAACAACCGCCATGGACGTTGTCGAAAGTGCAACACCGCATAGCAAGCTCGCCTGAACATTCCATTGAAGAAGATATCGCGCCACAGCGGCGCATCCTAAAAAGGGAGCCAGAAAGCCTACCGCCCCAACAACGGAAACTTCTTTCACTTTTGTTCTCATGGTCTGTGGGTCAAGTTCGGCTCCCGCCAAAAAGGTCAATAAAACGGCGCCCGAGGACGCCAAAAATCGCAACCATTCCTTATCGGCCCCCAAAGATTCCAATACGCCAAAATGTGTTGCAACTCCGGCGGCTGCGACCCCGATGCAAATTTCAATGAGAGCAATGGATACGCGCAAATGATAGGCGATAATTGCAGAAAAAATGGCCAACCCGAGCCAAAGTGAAGCTGTGGTGAATACGTGTTCCATAAGCACTCTCCGGCAAAAGCGTTCAGTTGAACAAAGGCATAAAAAAACCGCCCTTGCGGCGGTATCTGGCTTTGACATCGAAGTCCCACCGCCTTAACAGCTCGGCTACGCGGTAGGAGTCATCAGCCAATTTGGCAATTGTACGGGGAACCCCATCCCCGGGGCCTGTTTACAGGAGTGACAAGAAAAAATCAAGAGGCATCTCCAGGATAATATCCTTTCAGGAAATCCGTTTCCCGGACGGATGATCTCTAGATTTTCAATTCTGGATTTCATTGACTCGTCGTTTAGAACAGCCTCTCGGACGTATTTCACGTCATCCGTTTCCTTGAAACCTTTTCCGGCTTTCGCAATTATTAGTTTGCCTCTGATATCCTCAGGGAGTCCGGCCAGGAGGCAAAGCCTGTCCCCGCTCCTCCTTTGCGCTGTCGTGATCCAATAAAGCTCCATAGCCGAGCAGACCCGAATGGATAGCGGCTATAGACCCCAGTTTTTCGCTAAGTTCTCCCAGGCTCTTTTCCACGTTGTTTTGCCCTGTCTGGTGCAGAGCGAGGGCTTTTTGAAACGAGATGCGGATTCCCGCCAGTGTAAGATCTATCTTTTCATTCAATGAGTTTTGAAAATCCTTCATGGTCTTGGTTATACGGTTGACCAGATCATAGCGCACCCTTCCGCAGTGCCGGTCCAGGAGTTCTGCAACCGCCTCCTTCATGCTCTTTAAAATCATTTTTTTGGCAATGAAAGAAGGCAAAGCGGAGGTAGCGGCAAGCTGAATCAATTCGAGTCCCACGGGATCGTCCTTTAGCATGAAATAAAAATCGCTCTTCTTGCTCAGGCCGTCCACCGAAGTAAAAGGCTTCAATTTCAACTCGAAAATGTCACTGGTTAAAATCAAAATCCTCTCGATGATTTCGTTTATTTTGCGGGCAAATTCTCCGTGAGCTTCTTCAAGCCTGGCGGAAATCTTTTCAGTGAGTTGTTGTCGCCACGGATTGAACGTTTCTCGAATTCTATCGAAAACAAATTGTTCAAGCTTCTCCCTCAGACCTCCGCCTCCGCGATTCACCAGCCTCAGATATTCTTCTTCAAGCTCCCTTTGGAGCGCAGGCGATTTTTCCCTCTTAAATCCGAATATTTCCTCGTCCAATCCGGAAATGATCTTGCCCAAATGGCCTTTGAGCAGGAACTGAGTATTCTCTCGGTCCTTTGCGATCTCCTTCATCTCATGTTCAAACCGCTCGATCCTGGTCTTAAGCTCCTGAAGCGGGAGCTTGATAGCTTCCTGTTCGAGTTGAAAGGAGATTGTCTCGTCGGATATCAATTTCAGCAGGTTATTGACAACCGATTGCAGAAAGACCCTGCCTTTTTCACGGGCCAGAAAGTCCAGAAGTTGTCTTTCAAATTCAGGAAGGAGGCTGCGCTCAAGCAGAAGAGCGTCCCCCGCCTGTTTCCCTTCAAGCGCCCAGCGGGCCGAAAGAGGATAGATCCTGACTTTCCCCTGCCCGACTTCTTCTTCGATGACACGGACCGTAAATTCCAGGGATTCTTTTTGGTCGCTGTCGCTCACCTGATCGACTTTGTTTAGAACGAAGAAAACCTTATCCACAAACTCTCGAACGTCCTTTAAAAACTGGTGCTCGCTTTTGGAAAGCGGCGGGTCAACGGAGACGACGAAGATTCCCGCATCTACGTATGGAAGATAGGCGTAAGCCGCCTCGGTATTGTGACTGTAAACCGAGCCCGCACCGGGAGTGTCGATGATACGGACGCCGCCCTTCAGGTATTGCGAAGGATAAAAGACGGTGACCTCTTTAACCGCCTTTTTGTTTTGAGGATTTTCCCGCTCGGTAATAAAGGCCGGAAGACCGGCGAGATCGATTTCTTCCAGGCGGCCGTCCAGATATTCTACTTCTACCTTGAGCTTCGGGCCGTATCGAAGGATTGTGACAACCGAAGTAAGCGGTATGATGGCTGTCGGTAAAATGCTCTCGCCCAAAAGAGCGTTGATGAACGTCGATTTACCCCTTTTGAACTGACCGAGAACCACCAGGTTGAAAGCTTCCTCTTCCAGTTTGATCCTGGTTTCACCCAGGGATTTCGAGGTGACATCGCGCACGGCGCCCTCCAGTTGTGCGAGAATACCAAACAGAGCGTCTCTGAGTTGCGCATAATCGAACATGGAACGACCTCCCAAAAGGACGAGATTACTTTGTCATACGCCATTGTTAGCAGCGACATCGGTTCGACCCAGCTCAAAAAAAAACTTCTGTCTCCCCAAATAAGAAAACAGAAGTCATTATCCCCCGAAAGGGCAGTTAAGGCGAACTTCATCACCTTTTTTATTATATAAGCAACATCGCCTATAAAACGAGCTAAGGGATGCGCATGCTGGAAGTCTAATTATCCTTCCATAATCTCCCAGTTTGATTCAAAGGTGTTGTCAAAGGCAGTATACAAGTAACCGAGCATCTTACCCACTCCAGGGGAGCGCCCTTCCACAATTTTCCAGAAGCCGATATAAATGGCTGGGACCAGGCGAGGATTGCCGGTCTGTGGGTCATCCGCAATTGGCGCCCACCTCTCACTCTTCGTCATAACGCGCCAGAGAGTTCCGTATTTTTTGCTGCGAACAGTATCCCCTACTCGCGGCAAGCGCTTCCTAAGTTCAATCTCTTCATGCGTAAGCATCTCTATTGCCTCCTTTTGCAATGTGGTTTTCCCGGGACCTCAATTACGCCGACGTGCCGTTCGGAGGTGATCGAACCATGAGCTGAGGGAGGAGCACAAACTCAAAAAACCAGCAAGGAAGATTCAGATCGCATTCTACGGTAGAAAGACTATAGAAGTAAAAAACTTCTACCCGATACCGCAGTAGAAGTTATCATCCCTTGACAGGGCGGTTAGGGGCGAACTTCATCACCCTACATATTGTTACTATGGCTACCACGGAGTGAGCCTCAATGTCAAGAGATATCACTAACACGGGGTTAGACTTTGGGGTGGCGGTGGCAAAGCGTGGTAAAATGAAGTTTGGAAGACAGTTTATTGAATAAAATCAAGAGGAATGCCGAAGGCCGGACTCAATGCTGTTAACTTAAGGCATGTGGGGGGCCACAGGGTGGTTTGGGCATAGTTTTATCACCACGAAGAACACGAAGGAACGCTCACTTCGCTTGCGTTCGCGCTAATCGATCGGAAGCATGTGAGATGCTGGACCCTCACTACGTTCCGGTCCGGGCCACACGTTCCAACCGGTAGCTCGATGCTTCAAGTCCGGGCACGATCTTTTGTGAGTGCCCCCCTCACTACGTTCCGGTCATCGCAAGAGCACACCTCAGTACTCAAGAAACT
>JBKQTS010000118.1:0-27812 GCA_052143075.1 Syntrophobacteraceae bacterium
CCAGTCCTCGAGGAGGTAAAACCATCAACTGGAGAGCCGGATGCGGGAGATCCGCCAGTCCGGTTCGGAGGGAGGGGCGACGCAATCCAATGCGTTGTCCCTACCCCTATAGTGTCTCTTCGAGACAGTGGCGCGTACTACTGGGCGCAACGGCACTATCAGATTGCCCAGCGCCGAACCGGAGGTTCTCACGTCCCTTCGGGACACCCTGAAACCATGAAAAGGATGAGCCTCTCACTGGGGTGGCCCGGATACTCGTTATCCGGGGCGCGTAGCGCCAAGAGGACCACGCAACTTTTCATGACAGGACTTGGAAATAATAACTGAAAATTAAGGGATTGCGGATTGAGGGACTTAGGGATTAATTCCTAAATTCCTAAATTCCTAAATTCCCCAATCCATGGCAATTCTTATCCGTGTCTAAAAAGCTTTTCTTTCCGTGGCCTGTCGGCGATGACCAGTCCCATCCCCGGCTGTTCACGGCCACTCCCTGCGGTAACAGCCCAATTTCCGTCTCATTGACAAAAATAGGAGCCTGTGATACGCAGGCTACTTGGCTCCCGGGATATCGGGGCCGGATCTTATAGAAACACCATCCGCATTTTTCAGGCCTGATCGAGGGCGACTAGCTCAGTGGATAGAGCGTTGGTCTCCGGAACCAAAGGTCGCGGGTTCGACCCCCGCGTCGCCCTCCAATAAAATCAGTGACTTACGGAAAATACTAGTCCATTTATCTTTCCTCGTTATCTAAATTCCAACCGTATTCCCAACCCGAAGCGCTATTTTCCCTTATCGGGACGCTTCAGCCGGAGGACCTATCAAAACCTCTTATTAGAGCGGCATTCGGGAAGCGCCAGGATAGTTCAAAGCATGGCCTGTCCGTCATGAGAGATATTCCGGCACTCCTAACACCACACAGGAAGGGCCAGGATAGCCCTACAATCTACGATCTCCCCCTGGTCCCTGTCATTCATCATCCGTTTTGTGATTGTGATTACCCGCGCCGATGCCCAGGGGGGTGGCCCGACCACAGGCGAATCCTCAAGAGCTTGCCCATGGGACCCCTAATCCACCGACGCCCTCAAATTTTGGAAAATAGGGTTTGTGATAATCAGTTGCATATCATTACCATGCTCAATCTGATGCCCGGCGGTCCTTGCGCCTCAGCCGTGTATAAGATGTATTGCCCTTGCCTTTGTATGCTCCCAATTTAACGGCCATTTTCCCATTGTGCCACACTGCGTTTATGTATATGATGATGTCAAATCTTTGACACTGCTTCATGGGGATGTGTTTATGGATAACAAGCAAGATCTGACGACTTCCCTGATTCCAGTCCCTCCGGTAGAATACCCTCACCTGCGGGTAGTACCTCGCAACGTTTCCACTCCCCCCGGCAAGAAGACATATCAGAAAGCAACCATACCGGATGTGACTAAATTGGGCGGCATGTCTGTTTATGAACCAGCTCTGATGGGCAAAGAAGCTATCGCCAGGTACTTTAACAAGATGTCTGCGAGGGTGTTTTGGCGGAAGCACGGCAGGGAATTAAAACACTTCGATATAGTATTCAAGGTATATTCCAAAGACCCGTTGAACAATGCCAGGTGCGTAAGGTGGTGCGCGTTCCCCCACGATTTGAGGCAATGGGCACATTTCAAGGCCAGCAAGAGGGAGGTGATTTGACAGCGAATAGCAGTAACCCAGCCCTCCAGGATGCCTCGCAATACACGATCTCCGCTCAACCCATGCCCGGCACCCCTCATTTAAGCACGGCCCTTCTCTCACGGCACAAAAAATCCTTGCGAAACCACAATGTTACTGTAATATGCCCTTGAAATAGCTTCACCTGCTTTGCCCCCTCTCCCTCGATGCCCGCCAGGACAAGGAGGCCAAAATGACAAGATTCAAATTCCTGCTTTTGGGGCTTCTCTCCTCGGATTAGCCACGTAATAAAGGAGGTGAAAATGAAAAGAGTATTGCTTGGACTATTGGTGATTGCGCTGTGTGGGTGTGCGACCGCTCCTAAAATGACTTGGTACAAACCTGGAGCAACGCAACAGGACTACGCCAAAGACGCTTATGAGTGTAATCAGCAATCACAAACTTCTTGGTCTGGAGGAGGAACGGGTCTCATTGGACTTGCTGTAATGGCAGGAGCACAAGCTGATGCACAAAACAGAGCAAATAACACGTTCAAGATGTGCATGGAAGCACGCGGCTGGACTGGACAAGTAGTGGAGGCTACATCACAGGCTGAGATTGAAACAGCAAAACAGCAGGGGAGAGATTGTATCCAAAAAATTGAATTTAATCCTGCTTACCAGAATGTAGCGCGGCATATACCACTGAATGGCGAGAAAAGTCCAAGTCTGGAGCAATTGACGGATAATGGCATACCGAGTGATGAAGATATTGTGACCATTAAAACGATACAAAAAGATGTGATGGTATGTCGAGAGCAATATATCGTAAATCTCAAGAAATGTGAACCGGGTACCATCCCTAAGTTTCTACAGTTTATCCATGAAATTGATCTTGTTAAAGCTGACTTAATCGAGAAAAAGATTACGTGGGGTGAGTATAACAAACGGATTATAGCTGTAAAAGATACGTTTCTTGGTAAACAACAAAGAACTTCTTCGAGTGATAATGTGTCACAAGTGAGTACAGGAACCGAAATACCTCTTGAGAAAGATGGTGGTATTTATTCTCTTCAGGTCCAAATTAATAGTGCAATTAGATTGAAATTCATTGTGGATACAGGAGCTTCAGAAGTTACGATCCCAGCAGATGTTGCTCTGACGCTTATCCGAGCAAACACCATCCATGAAACCGACTTTTTGCCTGGAAAGACGTACACATTGGCTGATGGCTCCAAACTTAAAAGTATGCGCTTCGTGATCAGAGAACTGGACATTGGTGGAATAAAATTACATGATGTTCCAGCAGTCATTGTGCCTACTAAAGGTGATTTACTTTTGGGATACAGCGCACTTGAGAAGTTGGGTACATACACCATGGACCAAGAAAGGCTTCTATTAATTATCGGGAATTCTGGCAAATGACATGCAGTTGTGTTTATTTGAACTCAAATTAACTGAGGGGAAATTGCCGTGAAAATTGGTGTAATTGCAAACCTCAAGATTCTTTCTGTGCTTATGGTTATTGCTGTGGTTGGCTGTGCATCTTATAGCGGTTCCACGCTTAATTCTGAGGGAAGTAAATCGACTGTAATTTATGCGCTTTCGCAAGAAGAAGCTTTTGCAATTGCACAAAGGGTTGCAGATGCTGCCCATCTCCCCGGCGAAAGAGTTGATGAGATGAACGGCGAATTTCGAGGTTATACGCTGACGTATCTTTCTTGGGATGCTGTTGATACTTATTCTTGCGACCTTGCGATCATTCCCGCAACGGGTATTACGGATGATGGACGGAAAGTGAATGGTTTCTATTTTGAGATTTCAGGCACTGGGACAGCCTTTGTTTACGGCAAAATAAAAAACGACCAACTGTTTCAGGATTTAAAAAAGGCTTTGCATGCTACAGGGACGGCAAAGGCAATCAAAAGCATGAGTATTGGGGAGTATGAAGATTCGACAACCTCGAATAGCGCCGAAGATGCGGCAAACTCCCTGCGGGAGATCAAGAAGCTTTACGATGAGAAAGTAATTGACCAGCACGAATACGAAATCAAGAAGGCAGAAATCTTGCGGCGGATGTAAAAATTCATGAGAGGATAAGTTTCTTTGAATGACTGTCGAAGACGTTAAATAGTTCAGTCCAGATAATGGCACCAAGGTGGCAGATTTTGGTTAGCAGTTCCATTGGACCGGGAGGGAGTTGGATAAAAAGAGACTGCCAAGCTTCACTATGGAAATTCATGCAAGCCTGTCCTTAATACACTGGCAGACAAAACAAAGAAATCTACTCTTTCTTTAAAAGCTGGTCGAGAGTTTCCACACCCTCTTTTTTCAAAACGGTCCCGAGTTTCGCGTCAGACCGGTAGCCAGGGGCGAATCCTTCTCCATATTCTTCTCGCAATGTCCTGACCAATGTATCGCTCCGCTGCCTCAAGGAGCCTTGAAAGCTCATCCGGGGTCAGGTCTTCAGTCTTCTCGCTGTTCGCCTTCGGCAACTCGATCATGAAGTTTACGCCTTCACAAAGGCGTTTCTTCACCGCAAAGTTCACGATGCGCCGAAGAAGCGCCAGGACGTTCCTGGTTGTTTGTGGCTTATGCTTTTTGCTCACAGCCATCCGGAGCCGGTCAACGTCCAGGGGAACAAGGTCTTTCGGCTCTCTATCGGCAAGAAGCGGCTTGATATGTTTGGAGTAGCGGTTTTCGTCCTGGACGATCCCCTTGATGATACGCTGCCGCTTATACTCTTCCCATATGCGGTCAATCGTCCATCGGTTCGCATCAGCATCCTTGTCGGCTTGCTCTTGCGCGTCTCGCTGGTCTTTGATTTCCTTCCTGGATAGGCGCTTTCCTTCGATGCGTTCGGCCCGGATTCCTGCCGCTCTCGCCGGAGTAATATCGTCCACAAACTGGCGGCCAACCTTTTCCTCGATGACTCTGCCGTCCTTTTTGAAGACGATGTAATAGACTTTCTCCAGCCCCTTGCCGCCGATCCGTTCAGCTTCGCGGTAGAAAACGCCCGGATAGTTTGTTTTCACTCGCTTCATGGCTTCCCCCTTGGTTTTACCGGTTTGGAAAATTCCAACCCTATTTCCAACCTTCAGGGTACATTTTAAGGTGAATTCAGGTAAAGTCAAGGAAAAAGATGTTGATTGAAATGGCTTATAGAGCCATGATAAGTGAGTGCTGGCAAAGAATGAGGTAAATAGTTCCCTTTGCTCTCCGGAACCAAAGGTCGCGGGTTCGACCCCCGCGTCGCCCTCCAGTAAAATAAATAGCTTAACTGAGTAATTCGGCTCCATTGTATTTAGCTGTAATTCATCCCCAACAATATCCCCAATAATGATCCCCGAATAACCCTCATTGTGACTTCTGTGCGCAGAAAGAAAGATTGAGAAAGGTTTAAGAGGGCTTAAAAGGGTTGAATGGGTGGAAAATTTCAGGGTGTGCCGCCAGGTGCGGTAAAAAAGAGAAGTGGCACTGGAAAAGACTTGAGGGAAATAGAAGTGGATCGAGAAGAGGGGAAATTTGGCAGGGAATCTGAGAAAAAAAGAAGGCAATATTCTCATTCTTTGTTTCCAAAATAAAATCTAAAATCCAGCGGTTTCGGAAAGATAAAATGAGAAATATGGAGCCTGTAAAGCGGCTCCGGGCAGGGATTTTGTGATTAGAAAAGCGGAAAGCGCAGAGCTATTATGAATAAGCGCCAAGTTCTTGATTATTTTAGACGTGATGTAAAAAAGCAACATCTCGCTTTCTAGCCGGGATTGCCGCCGAAAACCTCAAATCAGAATATTATTAAACGAGAATTATTCTCTAAGAGGCAAACCAAACAGCTCATCTCCTTTCCATGCGAGAAATCTCTCCCGAACCAAACGGAATAGGTCCCCATAGGGGATCTTTAATATGTCGCGCATGCTTTCGAGTAATTCAGGCGGGCAAAGATCTGGATCAAGATCATTGGCGTGTTTCAGTATATCCTCAAGCAGAGACGGCATCCATTTATATAGCATAAGAAATATTTCAACCCGATCCCGGAGGATGCCATAGCGCATCTTTTGACGTGCTCTTTCGGTCGCATCAAGATGCGCCGCAGGGTACATATTGCCCTCACCCTCGAATAACCAACCCTCATCAATCATAAAAACTTCGCAGATAAGGAATGTAAGCTGGTCTGATGGCTCCGAGCGGCCCGTTTCGAGGTTTGAAACATGCCCTCGCGTAATTCGGAGTTTTTTGGCGAATTCAGCTTGAGATAAATTGAGCGTTTCGCGCACCATCTTAATCCGCTCGGAGATAGAACTCATCCCGTTAACCCTCAGTCTTGAAATGCTAGGATTATTAAAAGCCCATATACCAAAAAAAGAGCGTGTCAAAAGCGTTTTTTCTCTTGACATTATCAGCGCCAGCATTATAGGCTTACCATAATCTATTACAACCGTGCAAGTAGATTCTGACACGCGTCTCCAGGAGGCAACGATGGGCAACGAAGTGAAAAAGATTTTAATCGACGAAGGGTTAAGCATTGCCGACCTGGCCAGAAAGACCGGCTTTACGCGGGGCCACTTAAGTGGCGTCATCAACGGACGCTATAAATCGAAACGGGCGCAAAAAGTGATCGCCCTGGCTCTCAGGAAAGAGTTTTCGGAGTTGTGGCCTTCTGAGCAAGAAGAGGCCTCGGCTAAACAAATTTAGCATGGATTTGTGATGTCCAAGCGCCACACCCCAAAAGACATTCAAGTCATCACGAATGAGCATGCGCTCGTGCGCCAGGCGTCCGGCAAAACCGCTCCAAGAGACCCATTCAAAATGCGGCAAAAGGACATCGAGAACGGCACTGCTAAGCACAATGTGATAGAGGAATATCGCAAGTTCGCAGCATCGGCAGGGCGGGGACAAGTACTCCGGACTAAGAAGAAATTCATAAAGGAGTACAACCTGGGCGTATTCGGCCCCTATCCGGCGCTCTTCGAAAAAACGGGCAAACTTACATATCAGACGCTGCAACGCTGGCTCTCCAAGCATAAAACAACCAAAAATCCTCTGGCCCTGGCCGACAATCGTGGCGGCCATCTAACAGTAGGACGAAAGAGCCGAAACTCCATCTCTCCTGAACAGGGCGAGAGATTGATCGCCGCTTATCTCAATCCAAACAAACCCAAGATATCAGAATGTGTCCGGATAGCGCGGAAACGGATGGATTATGAGGGCATAGCGGCCCCGCAATGCGACAAGACATTCGCCAGTTGGATTAAGGAGTGGGAGAAATCCAATTACGCCCGCTGCGTTTTTTTCAGGGAGGGCGAGAAGGCGCTCAATGAGAAGTGCGTGCCTCACTTAGAGCGAGATCCAGCGCGTATTGAGGTCGGTGACATATTGGTGGGAGATGGCAAGGATCAAAATTTTGAGATTATAAATCCCGAGACGGGCAAACCGAAGCGGATGAAGTTGGTTCTCTGGCAGGATTTCCGCAGCACCATGCCTCTGGGTTGGGAAATCTCCCCTACCGAGAATACTCAATCCATAGCCGTAGCGATGTACAGAGCCATTTTATGTCTAGGAAAGATCCCCAAAATTGCCTATATCGATAATGGGCGAGCATTTAAAAGCCAATTTTTCTGGGGAGTAAAAGATCTCCGCCAGGAAGCTTTTGTGGGCACATTTAAAGCATTAGGAATGGACGCGATTTTTGCTTGGGGGTATCACGGTGAAAGCAAGACGGTAGAACGCATCTTCCAGATCTTAGACGAGCTGGACCGGCGTGCTTTTTCTTATATTGGAACATCAATTGCTGACAAGCCGCCTCGATGCATGAGGGGGGAAAAAGTTCACCGTGCCTTGCATGCCCATTATACAAAGGGCAAGATTCCGACAATCGAAGAAGCTCACCACGCTATTGCAACCTGGATCGATCAGGAGTACGGAATCCGGCCGCAACGGGGTCATTTGAATGGGCGAACGCCGTTAGAAGTCTTTATGGAAGGCCGGGGGCCCGGATTCAGCGCCGAACAAGAAGCGGAGCTACGCATCTTGATGGGCGCCCACAAGATCCGGCGCATAAATCGCGACGGGATCAAGCTGCCGGGCAGCGATGTAAAATATTATCATCCGGACCTTTATGGACGCCAATTACAATCCGCCCTGGTCCGCTTTGACTGGCAGGATCGGTCTCGGATCTTTGTCTATGACCTCGATGGCAATCCCATCTGTACTGCCGAACCGCGAAAGAAGGTCCATCCGGCAGCCGCCTATCTTGGAACGGAAGCCGACAAGCAAGAGGTTAAAAGTCAGATCGCGCTTCGCAGGGGTCTTGAGAAGCAAACTCTCGGGCCAGCTCGCGCGATCTTCGAAAAAACGATCCTTCCAGAAATTCAATTCCAGCAAGATCAGCTTGGCTTGAAGGGGCAGTTGCCTGTTCCCTCTGAGCCGCTCAAGCAATTACTCCCGCCAGCCGGCGCATACATAGAATCCCAAGAACTAAGCCAGTCCGAAGAAGCCGACGTGGACGCTGTTCTCGCAGAACTCGAAGCAGCTCACGCGAAACTCGACGCTGCGCCCTGGGAGAAAGCGCGCAGCCTATCGGATTTCGACCGATACGAGGCACTTCTTGAGATGGAGGGAGACGGGACCAGCCTGCCCTCATCTGAAAAAGCTTGGATGTCACTATTCGAGCGTACCGACCAATACAAGCGCCACAAGGGCCATTTTGAAGAATATCAGACGAAAATCGCTTACTTGCATGGAGCTTAAAGGTATGGAAGATTTTGAAATAAACACTATGGAACTCATCCAGATCAAGCCCGTTATCATGAGCACCAAAAATTACCGAAATGGCGAAGTAATGATGGATGCTCTTGCCCTGGCTAAAGGGGAAGGCCGAATCGGGATTATGTTCTCCTGTCCGGGAAGGGGCAAAACCTTGTTCGTCCAGACGTATGCGGCCGCCCATGATTGCATTTATCTCAGAAAGTCTTCCATTCAAAGTGATCTTGATTTCCTGCAAGTGTTCTGCCGTGAACTTGGCATGTCACTCCTGCCAGGGCGCAGGGGGCGATGCTATCAAGAGATTATTGAGCGCCTTCGCGGCGCTGACCGGCCAGTTTTTATTGATGAGGCGCAGGGCCTTCCCAGATATTTCCTGGACGTGATTCTCGATCTGTGCGACGCCACTGCATGCCCGTTTGTGCTCGTGGGCGAAGAAGAGTTGCGAGGTATGCTGCAGCAACATAAACGGATGTGGAGCCGAACCTACCAAGTGCTCGAATTCGATCCGATCACGGCCGGAGACATCATTTTTTATGTCAGAGAGGCGACGGGATTGCGGCTGAGCAAGGAAGTGGCCATGATTCTGCACAAGAGCAGCGGCGGCGATTTTCGAATTGTCAGGCGGGATCTCCTGGCCCTGGTCCAATTCGCTAATGCCAAACAGACCAGGGAAGTTGATGAGGAGCTGGCGCGGATCGCCGTGACGGTCGGCCTCAAGGGTTCTGCGGGAAACGGCAAGACGGCGCGCATTTAGGCACTGACGGCGATTAGCTAACAGCCATAAAACCGGTGAATATTCCGGACTGTCTGATGGAGAATGCACTATGGCGGATTCTTTGGCAAAGAAAGTCCGAACAATCGCACAGGACTTTCGAGCGGCCGGGCGCACCTTCACGCCTTCCGAGATGGCTGAAAAGCTTGGGCTGCAGACGTATGAGGAAAAGGAGCGAGTGTACGACGTTCTCTCTTACCTGGTCAGGGTGCAAGAGTTGCACCGCGTGAGCAAGGGCGTTTACTCTTACAAAGGGAAGCTCGATCAGAAACTCTCGAAACAGAAAATCATGTGGAATTATTTCCGCATGCGGATGAAATGTGGGGCCAGTGTGACAATCGAGGAGCTACAGGCGGCAGCAAAGGTATCTGCCGATTACGCCCGCGAATGGCTAAATTTTCTGGTCCGGGCCGGCTTCGCAAAGGACCACGAGAACGGCCGATTTCAGCTTCTCAAAGACCCGGTGGAAATGCCGGTCGATGCGAAGAAAGCGCAACGACTCAGGGACTTGCGCAAGAGCAAACGAGAGGAGGTGATAAGGATAGTGGAGGAAATCAGAAGGGCATTTTCCCGCCTGGAAGGAGCAATCGGGGAGCTGCCGGATTGAACACGAAAAAGAAAAGTGATGGAAAGGGGAAATCCAACATGACACTACAACCAATCGGGAAAAGGGAGAAAGCGTTGATCCACGTGGCAAAAGCGCAGTTGAGTTTGACCGAAGATGAGTATAGAGGCCTTCTGTCAAGTGTTGGAGTCTCATCTTCTACCGAACTCAATTATCAAAGCTTTGACGAACTCATGGATAAGCTGAGGGCGTGCGGTTTCAGGCCTCTAGGGAAGACGAAGAGAGCATCGGGTATGCACTCCGATTTACCCAAGGAGAAGCAACCCATGCTTTCCAAAATAGGGGCCATTCTTGAAGAACTTAACATGCCCTCGAAGTATGCGGACGGTGTGGCAAAAAAGATGTTCGGAGTCGAGAGCTTGAGATGGTGCACCACAGACCAAACCTGGAAAGTGCTGCAGGCATTTATCATTTTCCAGAACAGAAAGAAGGTGGCTTGATATGGGCATCGTGAAGGCGGAAGACGCAAAAGGAGCGACGATTGACGGAGAGACGGTCTGCATGGCATGCATGACCGGCGATGAAGTCTCGGCGCTCAAGCAGAGCGACCTCATCACAGAGGACGATATTCAGAAGGAAGATAACTTCTATTTCTGCGACCGTTGTGAGGGACAAATCGAATAAACAAGGGGGAAAACGAACTTGTGCCGGCGCTAGGTTGGCCACTGAAAAGGCATTCCTCGATGCCCTGCCCGGCACAAAAAATTCGAGGATATGACAGAAGTCGAGGGGCTGTCTGATCCGGAGGTTTGGGGACCTCCATTCGATCACCGGCCCCTCTTTTAATACGAATGCCCTGGGTGGGCATATCTTCCGGAGAGAAGGATAAAATATGGAATCATTTTTTAGCTCTGAAGGCGGTGATGTTATATGTGCGCTGAGCCGGTGTGAGGACGTTGCCAGCGCTATCCAAACTTTTTTATCCAACGCCGCTGGCTGCGAGGAAATGTGGGAACAAAATAGGGGCAATGCGCAGGCGTTCGCCGGGCTGGGGCATATCGCCAGCGCGCTCGCGGCCGATTTGAAGGAGCTTACAACCAAACTCATGGATATGAGGGTTGAGAGGCTGATGGAGACTATGGCCGCGAAGCGTGCGGCTGCCGACCCAAACTCAACAATCGGAGAATCTCCTGGAGATTCGGGAAAGGACTGATTATGGGCAAACAAGAAGAACTGGCAACGGCAGAGGCCAGGCTGGCTAATCGCGAAATTTTGCTAGCCAGCAAAGAAACAGAGCTTCTGCAGCGAGAAAAGGCGCTGAAAGAATACTGGGCAAAAGAAATCGATGAGTATTTGCGGGAACATCCCGGCCAGGGGTGGCGTGACGCTCTTGACGCGGCCGCCTGCATCGGGCTCGGCCATTTCACTGACATTGATCCTACCACCGGCGCTCCGGCTTCTGTCCAGGAAACGCAGAAAAAGATCGACGCAGCGGTCCTGCAGGTCCAAAAGGCTAACCCCGATCTCAGCTACGCGGAAGCGCTGGTCGAGGCGAGTCGGCATTCGCCGGGCCTGTTCGGGCTGCAGACCAGCCGGCCGGCAGCGGGACATATGGACGGAGTCCGGGATAGGCTGATAGGCTCATACCTCGAAGGCCATCCGGGATCGGACTACCGCACGGCCTATCTCGAAATCGGGAAAGAGTATCCGCATCTCTTTGACGTTTAAGGGGCACGTCGGCGTAACGGACGGCGATCAGCTAAACGCCATATTCTTGGGCGAATCGGCAAACGGGAGGGCTAAAAGGTGGCTGAAATTACCTGCACGGCGGTGGCAAGCGGCATCAGCAACGTGGCTCTGTTTTTGGCTCAAGAGGGCAGGCGCGCACGCGCCCGGTTGAACGCCCTGGTCAATGGCTCAAGGGCCTTTGTAACCCCGGCGCGTGAAGGCGAACGCGCCCGTGCCAGTATGGACGTGCTCCGAAAAGACGGCGAACGCGCGCGTGTCCGGATGAATGGCCTGCTCGATTTCTCAACGAACACAAGACCCTGATTCAAGGAGGGAAGTAATGGATTTTCCGTTTAGCGCTGAGACACAGGGCCTGATCGGCCAGGTGCTCAGACTGGAAGAAATTAGTAGGGCCAGTACGGCCGCCAGCGGCCCGGCGCAGGATTCGTTGCTGCGGCTGCAAAAAAATCGAGTCGCGGCGATGATGGAGCCGGGCGCAGAGTCGGCCGGTAGCGACGAAACGAGCGAGGCCATCAAGGCCGCAAGGGAACGATGCTTAGATTTGGATTCCACGATCCAAGCCTGTAAAGCGAAACGCGATGACTTGTTGCCTCAGATTCTGGCATCCTTGGAGTCGGACAAAAAGTGCCGTCTCAAAGAACTCGAAGCCGAAGCCGGCGAACTAGGCGCGCAAGGGAGCCAGCTTTCGAAAAATTATCTCTCTGCATTGGCGGCGGCCGGCGCAGCGCAAATGAAACTATTAGGGTTCTGGCCTGATATGGAAAGGCTTGGCCCTGGCTTGTCAAACACGACAACACGCAATCAAGACCAGATGGCATTTTTCAAGCAGGAGCTTAAACGGTTCTGCTCTGACTTGGGCGTAACCGCAGGAACGCAGCCCATAAGAAGCGAGATAGAACGTGCTGCCAGAAACTGCCAGGTTTTTCGTCGCGCCCTCACCATAGGGGACGTTGAGCAGGCGATTGCAGAAGCCAAGCAGCATCAGGCGCAACCACGCTAACAAGCAACTTCAGATTCAAAAACGGAAGGGATTCACATGCCCGTAACAATTACAGAAAAAGGCGTTCTGCCTGTCGGCATCGAAAGAGACGGCAAATTTCATCGAGAATTCGAGATCCGGCCTGCCCTCGTCGGGGATTCCATCGAGGTCGCCGACGAGCATGAGCCCAAAAAGCTCACGAACAGATGGTATGCCAATATATGTCTTGCGGCGAAGCAGATCATCCGGATCGGCGACATTAGCCCTGTGCCCTTTAAGGACGTGGTAAAAATGCTCGATGTAGACATGGAGCAAATTTACGCGGCCCAAGAGAGGTTAGCCATGCGCCTCTCTCGGTTTCACGATAGCGGAAAAGACGGCGAACAAGCAACGCCCTCCAATAACCTTCGAGCAGATGGTACAGAGTCGGCGCAAGCTGGTCCTGGCCTTGATGAAGCTTCGCTTCACGACGGAAGCAGCTCTCCAGATGACGCCGGCAAAAGCCTTTGATTATCTGGAGGCCTGGACTGACATGACTGAGCAGACTAAGTCGAAGAAAAAAGTGGTTTTACGTAATAACGCCAAAGAAGGACCCGGTCAATGAGTACAGCATTGAAAATGGCACTCACCTTTACCGCCATAGACGCCGCATCCGGCGTGATAGGCGCCCTTAAGAGCCGGATTCTCGGCATCGGCGCGGCCGGCAAGCAGGTGGAAAAAGACTTCAACTCGATGGTCTCCAATATGAGGGCCGGACTCAAAGGCCTGACCGCAACCTGGATGGCTTTCGAAAAGATAAAGCCGATGGTGAGCACGGCTGCTAATGTCCAGGAAGCCCTTCTCGAAATGAAAATGACCTTGTCCACTGCCGGCAAGAACGCGGGCAAGCTGGCCGAAGAGCTTGAGAGGGTCGAGCGCGTCGCGGACATCCTACAGAAGAAAACCCCCTTTTCATCGTTGGACATAATCAAGGCGGAGACTGCCTTTAAAAAGGCTGGCGTCGATATAAAAGATATTACCGATGCCAGAGGCGCGGCCTACGCGGCGGCCTCGCTTGCTACCATCGCCGGGCACGGCCAGACGCCGGAATCTGTAGCCGACATCATGACTCACGTTGCGATCCCGTTTCATGTGAGGGGTGCTCAATACGGTGAAATGGCGAACCTTTTCCAGAAGGTCATCACCAATTCAACGCTCGACCTGCCCGGCTTCGGTGCAGGGATGGCCAATTTCGGAGGCATTGCTCATGATTTGGGCCTCGACATGAAAGGCACCGCACAAGCCCTTATGACGGTTGGGGAGTCGGTTAGAAATCCGGATGCTGCCGGAACTTACCTCAAGAATTTCCTTCTGGCCATAAGCGCACCGACGAAAGGAGAGAAGGAAGCGCAAGAAGAGGCCGGGCTGAATTTCTGGAATAAGGGCCATCATTTAAAGCGCTGGGATCAAATAATCGCCGAACTGCAGAAAAATATGGAAGGAATGAGCGATGCGGAAAAATTTGATACCCTTCGCAAAGCCTTTCAAATGCGCGGGCTTGAGGCTGTAATCCCTCTGGTTCATGAGGGAATGGGCTCCTACAGGGAGTCAGGCGAAAAGATTGCCTCTTCCGGGGATATAGAGACAAAGCTTGGGATCGCGCTGGAGGGGCTCAATCGAAACGTGACCTCTCTTTCCGGCACAATGGAGACGGCCGTATCCCAAACGTTTAAGCCCATGCTCGCTTCTCTTACGGCCGTGACGGAAAAGGCTAACGACATGGCCGACGCTTTCGGCAAATTCGCCGGCAGCCATCAAAAAGAATTCGGGTGGGGAGAAGCGGCTGGCGCGGGAGGTCTCGGACTTTTGGGCCTTTACTCCATGTTCCGGATCTCCAAAGGCCTGATGGCAGGGGGGCGCGTATTACGGTTTCTCGGAAGTAATTTGGGCGCGACCGGGGTAGGGATCGCCGAAGGAAAGGCCATCCAGGCGGCTTCCGGTGTGACGCCCGTCTTTGTGACCAACTGGCCGGGCGGAGGACTCGGAGGGGGCGCGCTCGGCGCGCTCGGTGCTGCGGCGGAAGCGGCTCTTGGAGTTGCAGTATCGGGCGGCATAGCTGCGGGTTTTTCAGTTGCCCTGCCGGCGCTCATCGCCGGGATAATGGCGGCGGCCGGAGCGGCCGGAGCGATGGAAGCGGGCAAAGCCGTTTCAAGATGGCAGGTCAAGCTGCTCAGCGACGATGCGCTCCATCGCAAATTCGCGGAGAATGATGTCATGGGTGGAGGGGCAAAGAGTTGGCAGGGGCGGCTCATGTTGGGCGAGCTGGCCGACCGCTCGATCCATGTGGACAACGTTGAGGCGGATCGCCGGATGGATGCGCTCAACGCAACGCTCAAAGAGCGGCCCAACAATATCACGCTGAATCTCTCAATCGACCAGTCCGGCCGCGTAACGTCATCGTCAAACGATGCGAATACAACGGCTAGAATCAATTTGAAGCGCGGCGATTTCCTGCCAATGACCGATTAAGGCGGCGTTAAAAAATGGAAACTTTAATCTTAGCAAAGGGGGAAAATAGATGATCAGCCAGACTAAAGGGATGCTGGAAAAAGAGCTGAATTGTGCAGGGCCTGTTGCTGCCTACACGATTGCGAAGTTCGGCGCGGATGATAATACTGCTACAACGGCTACTTCCACTTCCGATTCATTTCTCGGCATCTTCCAATTCGCAACGAACGCGGCCGGGCAGCCGGTGCGTCTGATGATGGATGGAATTGGCCGAGTCGCAATATCCCAAGCTGTTACGCGCGGGCAGTGGGTTACCACTGATGCATACGGCAATGGAGTGCCCGCGAATCCAGCGCCGGGAGCGAATTGCAACGTGATCGGAAAGGCCATGAATTCGGGCAATCCAGGGCAGGTTGTCGCGGTGTTGATAAACCCATGCCAGATACAGGGATAGACGATCCGAATTGGGAAACTCAGATAAACCTGAAGCGGGGCGAGTTTTTGCCAATGACCGATTAAAGAGCTTGAGGAAACTATGCCCACTAAGCCCATAAAGCATCAGATCATAACCATCGCCAGCGATCCGCTGCCGTTCCACTATGGCGGTGTGATGCTCAATACCGATGAGACGCTCGTCACCAGGGGCGGCAATTCGCCCTATGGGATGTCGATCTACGACCAGATCGAACGCGATTGTCACGCTTATGCGGTCCTGAACAAACGCAAGATGGCCGTAGTGGCCAGGGAGTGGCAAGTACTCCCCGCGTCGCAGAGCAGGCAGGATCGGAAAGCGGCTGATCTGGTCCGGACGCAGCTCAAAAATCTCAACTTCGACCGCCTTACCGTCGAGCTGCTCGATGCAACCCTCAAGGGTTTTGCAGTGGGCGAGATCATGTGGGAAACGGATGGATCGGAAATCATCGCGGCCCGCGTCGATCCCAAGACGCAGCGGCGATTTTGGATGGGGATCGACGGCGAACCCCTGTTGCTCACGATTACAAACGTCTGGCCGGGCGAGAAATTGCCGCCACGGAAGATAATCGTCCACCGCTACGGGCGCAAAAATGACGAGCAGCCTTATGGCCTCGGGCTGGGATATGGCCTTTTCTGGCCCACCTATTTCAAGCGCCAGGATATTACGATGTGGCTGCGGTACGTCGATAAATACGCCGATCCGACCGCTGTCGGCAAGTACCCCTCGGGAAGCAGCTCACAGGATCAGAATGATCTCTTGAAGGCGCTCCGCTGCATCGGCACGGATGGCCGGGTCATCGTTCCGGATAACATGCTTGTCGAACTCCTGGAGGCCTCCAGGAAGTCTCCCATCGATTCTTATGAAAAGCTCGCACGCTACATGGATGAGCAAATCTCAGAATGCGTGCTCGGAGAGACTCTCACCACCAATCTGCACGGTGGCGGCAGCCTCGCGGCCGCAAGCGTCCACGGCCAGGCGCGCATAGAACTCGCGAAGGCCGATGCAGACCTTCTTGCGGATACCATTAACGCCACCCTGATCCGCTGGATCGTGGAATTCAACCTTCCGAACGCCGGGCTGCCCAAGGTCTGGCGCGACTGCGAAGATCCGGAGGACCTCAAGATGAGGTCCGACCGCGACATTAATATTTACGGCCTGGGCTTTGAGTGCGATGAGGAATATGTAAACGGGATCTACGGCCACGGCGTGGGCAAATGGACGAAGAGACCGCCCGGCGAAGGCAGCGACAAAGTGCCGCGACCTCCGCGCCTGACGAGTCGTAATTTCGGCGAGTCGAACGGCGGCGCAGAAGGGCTGCATGGTAATCCAGTCAACTTGAGTCCGCTCGATATGTTGAAAGTTTGCGGAGATATTTAAATTAATAAGGAATGAAAAGGTTATGGCCTCGAATATCGATAACGAAAACGATGTGAAAATCTGCGCTGCATGCCGAAAAAGAATCGACCACGCCGCGATTGTCTGCCCTTATTGCAGAAGCAACACAAACTATCGATCTCTCTTTGATGCTTCTACCGGCCAGGTCTTCAGGCGCAGGCGGCCTGTTCGCTTTTTTGTCTCCCTTTCCATCGCGTTTTTACTGGCGGCCATCGCCGCGCTCTATGCCTTCTTGCTTCTCGGTTTTTTGGTGGGGGCCGGCGCGGGCGTAATTGTATTCGCGGTAATAGGATGGTTGGCGACATCGGTCTCCGGCGCTCGTGGGTTCGATGAGCTGTTGCTTTCTTGTCCTAAGTGCGATCACCAGGAGTCTTACCGGTGGCCCGGAGGTTCATTGGAGCCGGGAAAAACGGCAGATTGCATTTGTGTGGCTTGCGGCGCAAGACTGCGCGTGAGCATCGGTCCTTAATGTGAAAAGCTTAGATCATGTGTTGCTCGGGGCGTGAGGGCATCTGGGCCGGGTTCGCGCAAGCCTCCCTTTCTTGGCTGGAGTCCGCCCGGCTTGCCTTCGGGGGGGCTTCCACTCCTCCTCGGAGGCAACAAATACTTAAATCCGGCGATGCCTCCAGGTGGCATTCTGGGGGCATTTAAGCGGGTCTCCTTTTAAAACGAAGGATCATTCAGGGAGGGGCCGGAAAGCCGGAGGAAACGGCAAAATTGCAATCTGGTCTATAAAGCAAGAAACCTACCTGGCGGGGGCGGGCTCTTGGCAATAAATATTCTGAAAGCGCGCGGAGATAATACATGGCAGACTTGAAGGGAGTCAAGTGAATCCTATCTCGGCGCGCCCGGTCGAAGAGCTTCGGAGCATAAACAGAAAAGTATTTTGCAAACATTATGACTGTTGTCTCGATGCGGCCTTGTTGCGGCGCTGGCAGAGTTTTAGCTGCGAGAAGTGTACGGACTTTATTGCGATACAAAAGTCCGGAGCCGAATGGCGACAAGACGGCCTCCGCTGTGCTGCCGTAATCGCCGTCGTTTTTGGCCTTATGGTTATGCCGGCAGGCGATTTGTGAGGAGCACCCTATATGACCAAGTATGCAACACATCGAGATCGCCTCCGCGATGAATGTGTCGCGGTCAGCGCTCTGCTCTCCGAAAGAGATCGCATTCCCGTTTCGGAGATCACGCAAACTTTGAAAATGCGGACCTTTACGGTTCGGAGGTGGTTGAACAGTTTCAGCCGTGCAATGGATCTGCGCATCGAGAAAGGGGTTGTGATTATCGAGAGGATCTGACCGGGAGGGGGGACGGACTCCCAAAAAGTTGATTCTTCCGGGTGGATGAAATGGCGATCTTCATCTTGCGAAAAGTGGTTAAGAAATATACGGAGAAAGGATTAACGGACTTTCTGGTGAGGGCTGTAGACCATATCTAGAAGGGAGGGTTCATAATATGTCCATTGATGGAGTGCTCGCAATAAATCACCGTGAATTCGTGTTAAGTAGTCAAAAGAAAATGAAATCCCACTTCTTGAGATTGCCCCACGAATTGCAAGACCAAATTATCCAAGGCCTGGATATCAATATGCTGACTCTTCACCAGGCGTCTGCCCTTGCCCTGGAGTATGGCTTTAAACTCAGCTATGAAGCCATCTCTTCTTATTACAGGTTCGTTCGACGGCGTAGGGCTGAATTGCTCCTGGCACAATCACAAGGGGAGGAATCTATCGCTCAATATCGAAATGCTGGATAGAGCATCCATAGATCGCCTTAAGCTGCGATCCGGATGTTAGGCTCTCTTCTGCCATTTTGTCCGGTTACATAAAGCCCCGCCAAATAGTGCCATCCTTGAACGGCTTCACGCCGAACCCTATTGGTGTTTTCATTTTATCCCCGCGCCGATTTGGCCCAAATTTCTCATTTTATCTTTCCACATTTCTCATTCTAAATTTCCGCTTACAACTTCATAGGCAAACCGAATAGCAGTTAATTCACGGCTCATTAAAATCGAAGCGGTTAGCATGGCAATCAGGCTTTCTCTTGTGGTTGCTGCCCACTCAGATAAATCTAAGAAAAAAATCCTCTCGGAGTGGAGGCCCCCCCCAAGACCCCAGGCTCCCCCCTCGCGCCGGAGATTAGACCCCCGGGATACGCGAGTCAATTTTTCAAAAAGTTGTTAGCTATTGGGGCGGGTTGGAGGATGGCAGAGCAAACAAGAAAGGATAATTTTTATCCTGCCCTCCGCCTTTTTATCAGTCGGCGCGTGTTACGTGTCGCTTCCGTCTGCATCAACTTAATCACAGATAATCTTAGATCAGGTGAACCGGTACAATGATCCGAGCGATGAGGCCCCTGGATCGGGTCTTCCGATTCCGTCTGTGACCTTTTCCTCGTCACCACTGCTATAGTTGCAAGAACTCTTTACTGTTGCAGGCCGGACAGCAGCTTTCGGCCGTGTGAAACCCGCACTTGGCGCAGGCTTTCTCAGCTTCAGGCAGCGCGGGATTCCTTTTGGCGCAAGCTAGGCAATACTTAAAGCCCGGTTCGTTGACTGCCTTGCATTTGGGACAAGTCCATTGCTCGTTGGTTTCGGCCATGCATTACCTCCTTCTTGTTTGGGCGTCCATCCCAGTCACGCAAAGTCGATTACCGATCAATATAACAAAGGCCCGCATGACCGGCAATGGGTACCCCGCTCTGCGACAGCCCCATTACTTAATACCGTTACTAGTCGGCGTGTAACATGGCGCTCCCGTTAGACATCATCCTGTTACATCCAAGAGGCAGGTGTTACGTGTCGCCTCCGTGTCGGTCTTCGTCTCCGTTCGCCATGAACTGACTACTTTTCCAGAAACGGCAAAAATTATCCTTTCTGACGGGAAGGTCAGATAAACCCCAGACACCCCAGGCGCGGACCAACGACCTACTTGCGAAATAAGACTGATTTTTACGGCTATATTGACCGACATATAGACATCGGATCAGTGGATTTTCATCATTTCAGAGTGAATAGCCGAATAGGCAGGAAGAGACAAAAAATGAAGAAGATGCTTTACGCCGTTGCCTGCTTGACGTGTCTTGCCCTAAGTTATTCGATAAGCCTTGCTGCGGATGAGCAACTGAGCAGTGCCGATCATGGGCTTCAACAGGGCAAAATACTGCTTAGCCAGAATAGCACCGCAGATCGAATGCGCCAACAATATATGGATGCTGTACAAGCCAAAAAGGATAAAGAAGATCAACTGCAGAGGGAGTATCCTGAACAGTATCGCCAGTATCAGGAAGAAAAAGCGAACAGTCGGCCTCGTGGTGGAGTGGCTATTGATCCCAGTACTGGACAAACCTATCCAGTAACTGGTGGCGGACTGGCTATTGACCCTGGAACGGGGCAAGCCTATCCAGTAACCAGGGGTGGAGTAATGATCCGGCAGTAAAATAGTCTGAAGTAGTAAGATTTTCACAGGAAATAGCGCAAAGTTTGTCCTGTTCTTTATCCGTTTCAAAGCGATACGATTCCTGGCGGCGATGCCCGCCTTCAGGTTTCTTATCTTCGACCGCTCTGCCCCGTGCCCCAAGGAGAGAAAATGGCTCAGACCTTTCCGAAAAATGAAACGGATTCTGATTCCCACGGAATCCTTTCGAGATTGGCAACAGCTCCTCGCTAAACCTAAATTACACTGGAAGCCGGGTTTTTCAGCCATGACACTGGCTCGGTCTTGGGAGGCAGCCTCATCAACTGGGTTTCCGCCCGAGGTGGCAGAAGTCCTGAAAGCCGGATCGGCATCGGGACTCGAAGGTATCCGCTTCATACTGGCGATTCCAGAATATAAAGTCCCGCTTCCTGGAGGTGTCCGTTCCTCACAAACCGACCTAATGGTTCTTGCAAGAACATTACACGGATTGGCTGTTATCGGTGTTGAAGGCAAGGTGGATGAGCCGTTCGGTCCCACACTGGCAGTAAAAAAAGCCGAGCTTTCAGAAGGTTTTAATACGCGGCTGGATTCGTTGCTGAAAATGCTGAAACTCCCGGCCACGATCTCGGACCGAATCCGGTACCAGCTAATTCACAGGACGGCTTCAGCACTCATCATGGCTGAAGATTACAATGCCGCATGTGCAGTGATGTTGGTTCATTCGTTCAGTCCAACAAACGAAGGGTTCAATGATTTTGAGGCTTTCGCCTCTCTGTTTGGAGTGAAAGCCGAAATGGGGCGGCTTTTATCTCTTGGGAAATACAGCGGAACGGATTTATTCATTGCTTGGTGTCAAGGGGACCAGCGGTTTCGGTCGTGATAGAACTGCCCAACGGAATCTACCTCTTTTAGACGTAGTGAGGCTTTTTACCTCGGCATTTCGGGAAGGCTGAACAATCCCAAAATTTCTCTCCCGCTTTGGGTCCTTTCCTGGCGGTTCTCAGCACCATCTCGCCGCCGCAGAGGGGACATTTATTTAGTGTTTGCTGAGTGCCAGGGAGAATGGGGTCGATGTCGATGACTGAAGATGGTTTTTTCTTCACCTCTTCCACCATCCGAGCCAAAGCGGTTCCCTCAACCAGCTCAATGGGTTTTCCTCTGGCAAAATCGCGGGCTTCCTGTGTGAATTTGCCAGAACAGATAACGATTCCACCAGTTGCGCCTTCGGCGGCAACTACCCCGTAGAGTTCCCGCACTATTTTGACCCCGACATCCATTCTCCAGTTTTTACACTGAACCAGAATATGTTCGCCATTCTTTCGTAAAGCCAAGTCAACTCCGCCATCAGGTCCGCCCCCGCCTGTCTCCGCCACGCGGTAGCCTTTTCTCCTATAAGCCTCTCCAACAAGTTCCTCAAATTCTCGCCAAGCAATCGACCGGATGCTGCCAACACCTTTTTGCTTTTCGAGCAACCGGCCCTTGCGCCAGGAATCGAAAGCCGATACAGCAGCGGGGAGCAGCAAAATTCCGGCAAGAGTGGGAGCAAGTACATGTGCTCCCTTTGCCATTCCAGCATAAAAAGGGCTTTGAAATTCAATTGTGGGTATCCAGTACTTCAGAGAGAAGTAAACAATGACCGCAAGGATAACATTCACCCACCAGGGATATAGGGCAAGGTCATCCAGGATTGATCCATTCCGCTTTGCCATGCTGGACTCCTTTGACCTGAGAATTTCTCTATATTTATTTAAACATCGGCGAGTTGCATTGTTTTGATAACCTCATTCCCGATTCTGAGAGGTTTTTGGCTGGAAGTTCTCGCAAAATAAATGCTGCCATTGGAAAGCGGTCTATATGGGCGCAAATTGCCCAGAGACTCTTGGGCCACCCCCACCGAAGTGGATGATTACTCCCTTGCGATACAGACCCAAAATTTCAAAAGGATTAACTCAGAAAAGCAGTTTAGACAGAGTGAGGCTTTAGAGTTCGCCTTGCCCTTGAAATCCCGACGTCCTGAAAATTTGCCAAGTCCAGTTCATACATTTACGAAATCGTGGGAGGCTGCTGGTTTTAACTTCTGGCAAGATTATTTGAATAGTTGCATCAGTAGATGATCCTCACTTGACGGCGCGGCCCGTTGGCCATATCCTGACCGTGCAAGAGCTTTTGGAACATAGGGTGGAAGGCGACCATGATCTACTCATATGTCCTCAACGGGGGACCGGCAAGCGTGAGCAGTCCGCTGGACGGTCTTTGAGGCAAAGAGCGAAGGTTCTATGCCGACCCTCATAAGACCCTATGATAAGTCGCGAGGCAGAGACTAAAGACTTGGATCGACATCGGCTACTGGTTTTATAGCTTCTTATATGGACTGAAGTCCACGAGTTGGTGTCTTACGGGGATCAATCGAAACAGCGTTGTGCGAATGAAATGACATACGATATAGAAATCTGAATATGCCCTCTGCGATCATCAACGAGTTCATCATAGCCCTTGACCAGGAAATCGCCGCCATCAAGAAAGGCAAAGGGGGAAGCATCGTTAAAGTATTTAATGGCCGCTTCCTGCGCGATGTTTCGGGCCTTTTCGTATATGTCTTCAACCTGGAGAACTTCTTGGCCGTTTTGGATGACTCGCCAGCCGAGATAGATATTCGCGGTAAACGGTATCCGGCACAGGTTCTGTTGACGCAAGGTCTCGAAGTGGAAATCGGAATTGAACAGTTCTGCGGCCAGCGTATTGCAGAGGCCAAGCTTCAAACCAACTTGTGGTATCTGTTGGAGCTGCTCAAGAAGAAGTTTGCTGATTTGCAGAGCGGTTCCGCCCCAGCTGTCAGCGAGATTCTCTTGAGCGGCAAGAGGGCGGCAATCCCTGGCTTCGAGAATATAGTGCCGTGCGGAAACTGCGGAACCAAGAATAGAATGACGAACTTCATATCGTCACAGACTCCAATTTGCGGCAGATGCAGGCATAAAATCAAGCCACAGTATTCGCTTTCTGTAAAGCCGCCTGATCAGCGTCAGGAAATAGCGATTAACTCATCCTTTTTTTCTCAGACGGCTGTCATTTGGGGACCCCCTGGGACAGGCAAGACCAAAACAGTTGCTCAGGCCATAGAGGCCCATCTTAATGCCGGACGGCACGTCCTTCTGGTCTCTCACGCAAATGCTGCTGTTGATGAGGCATTGGAGGATGTTGCTGAACAGCTAAGGGCCACCCCGTTCTATACAGATGGCAAACTGGTAAGGCTCGGCATCCCACAGTCCAGCCACTTGGAGAGACTGACCGAGAAATGTCCTTTAGTGCTGCTGGACAAGATTGCAGCTAAGCTCGGCGAGTCGTTATCGAAAGAAAAACGTGAACTCGAAGTAGAAAAGGCCAAGCTTGACGCCATTCTGGCTCAATATAAAACTCTGGTCCACGCAATTCACGCTGTCAGAACCCTGTCCTCCGAACTGTCTGCCGTCGTATCCGAATTGTCCCAACTATCATATAAGCTTTCTGCCGTCACGAGAGAAACAGAAGAGTTGGAGGGGCAGCGGAGAAAGCACCGAGAGAGACTGGCCGAGGCTCAGTCGTCAGGTTCGATCAAGAGATTCTTTAAGGGTCTTGATCCTCGCAAGATTCAGCGGGATATCGATCAGACCAGTGTGGCAATAGATTCCAAGAAGAGGCTTGTGAAAGAGATGACAGACCGCGTCCTCATCCTGAAGGAATTGAGGGTTACAAAGGACGCTGAGGTCAAGAAGGCAAAAACACTAGCCGACAGTCTCTTTTCTACTATCAGAGTCTCAGCGGCTGAAATCGAAACCAGTAAAAAAGAAGTAGAGGCCAAGACGCATGCGATATTAGCGAGGATTGCTGAAATAAATCAGCAGCTTGAAGAAATCCAAAAGAAGATTCTCTCGGAAGCGAAGCTCATTGCCACGACACTGACAAAGACTTTTACCGCAAAACAATTTCCAGATACACCCTTTGACACTCTTATTCTCGATGAGGCCAGTATGGCACCATTGCCCCACCTCTACTGGGCTGCCAGCAGATGTCGTGGACGTGTCACGATTGTCGGGGATTTCCTTCAACTACCACCTATATGCATCGCACAAGAGGATATGGTGCAGAAGTGGTTAGGTCGAAGCATATTCTCGGTTCTAGGTATCGACCAGGTAAAAAAGGCTAGTCAGGATGACCGGGTTACTCTCTTAGACACGCAATACCGTATGGCTCCTGATATTTCCGCTATTCCGAACAAATTCTTCTATCAAGGCAAGTTGAAGGACTCGCCGACCACGAGCAACAGAGGCCCAGATGACGGAGTATCGACGTTACCGCTTGTGCTTGTAGAGACAGGAGCAGCGAATCCTTGGTGCAGTCGGCTGTCTACAGGCGGGCGGTTCAACCTGTACAATGCCTTGCTTTGCTGCACACTCGCTAAGAAGATACTCACTAACACCCCCGAGGGTAGGATCGGAATAATTGCTCCTTATGCAGCACAGGCCCGCTTGATAAACAAGATCGCGAAGGACTGGGAAATACTGGATCGAATACGGACAAGTACTGTGCATCGGTTCCAAGGTGGGGAAGAATCAATCATTATCTTCGATACCGTCGAGGGATCAGGTACAAAGGTTGCGCCCATGCTTGACGATATAAAACCGGATTCCGATGCGAGGCTCTTGTTGAACGTAGCAATCACGCGCGCTAAGTACCGTTTCTACCTAGTTGCACACACGAAGCACTTACTTTCGGATTCGCACGCAGATTCAGCCCTGTCCAGGATAATCCACCACTTTCAGGGCAGCGCGCAGCAAATAGCATCTGGAAGCCTTGTAGACAGCTACTTTACAAATGATTTCGAGAGGTGGGCAAAGGCCTTTCTGTCTGTCGGTGGAAACCCCGATCCTAATGCCGGTCATATGTATACTGAAAAGAACTTTTGGGCTAGGTTTTTCCAAGACGTAAAACAGAGCCAGCAGAGGCTTATTATCCTGAGCCCGTTTCTCTCCGTTAGGCGCAGCAGCAATTTCATGGATTACTTCAGAGCCATGAAAGGGAGGGGCATAGACATTCGGATCTATACGCGGCCAAAGAACCAGCAGACCGGGGAGATGGCAAACCAGGCGGAAATTGTAATCGACCAACTGAGCAGTATGGGTGTCAATGTAATAGAGAGACGCAGCATGCACCAGAAGGTAGCGATTATTGACGATGACATAGCTTGGGAAGGCAGTTTAAACATACTAAGCCACAAAGACACTGAAGAACACATGCGACGCTTTGAAGGACGATCTACTGTTGAGGAGATCATAAGGAATTTGGAGTTGGATGAAGAAATGCCAGCTGGAAGCCAGACAGGAGAGCAATGTCCAGTAAAAGGATGTGGAGGCTGCCTTGTCGTCCGGAGCAAGTACGGGAGGAAATTTCTCGGCTGTTCAAATTATGCGAAGAAAAAGTGTCGGTATACTAGAGCGTTATAAAAGGGGACCGCACAACAAAGCCATGGAGTCGGACACCAACCCACACGGGGCACATTTGGTTGGCCTTTCCTGTAGTCTCTTGGCCGCGTGGTTTGGTGCCGCTGATGGCAGGCGTTCGGGCCAATGAGCAATCCCGGAAAAGTTTTAAACATCTCTCCTGAATGTTAATCTCTGGCTTCCGATTAATAAGTTCAAGTTTTGTAATCATACTTTGAGCAGGATTTCAAACCTCCGCCTGCAAATGAGAAAGAGGCATCCAGAGTTGGTCCGATACCCCCTTTTCACTCACGTATTGCATCTGTGTTCCACCGTGTGTCCGGACAGTTGCTGGTAAAGGACGACCGCTGGTTCGAATCCAAGCGTCTTACTCACTCGGAATTCTTGGAGAGAAAAAACAAAGGTAAAACGCCACATAATCTGAAATGCTGTCAGAGCGCCGATTTATCAGCCGACGGAGTTTGAGATGCCTCCGCTCTATATCGCACTGGCATTGTCAGTGGAATCGATCTTAGGACGCTAACGTCCAACATAATACTCCCCCCACAGTCGGCAGATTAGTGACGTACTCGTCTGCACGCAAAAACTGGTTCCGTTATTCCAGAAAGATGTAAAAAATAAACTTTCTCCCGCCAATGGATCAAGTCGAGTTGGGGACGCTGACGTTGTACATCGGCTTAGGGCTTCCAGGAGTTGGAATGTGGTTCTAGAAAGGATAAAAATTGTATGTTTCTTGGAGATGCGGGAGAATGGGAAGGAAGGGACGCTCCCGCCCCCAGAAAGGCCACGCAATGGACGATCTCGCCCAGCCCCACATATGGGCACATTTCCTCCTGTAATTGTGTTTTGCGCCGGATTCCGCTCCTCAGAAACATTCTGTCCAAAAAATATTCTTGCGAAATCGGAAGGTGACTGTAATATGATTTCAGCAACAAGTTCAACTGCTTTGCCCCCGTTCCCTTGATGCCCGCCAGGTCGAGGAGGCGCAAATGACAAGATTCAAATTCCTGCTTTTTGTGGCTTTAGTGATCGGATTCGCTGCCCTTGCTTATGCCGGTTACGATGAAGCTGTTTCGGCTAATAAAGAGGGCGATTACGCCAAGGCTTATGAAGAATGCAAGAAGGTAGCGGAGCAGGGTGATCCCAGGGGCCAAGCTGATTTGGCAAGGATGTACCAGTGCGGCCACGGCGTACCGAAAGACTATGCCGAGGCCGCCAAGTGGTACCGCAAGGCTGCGGAGCAGGGAGATATGTTGGGAGAATGGTCTTTGGGAGAGATGTACAGTGTAGGGGAAGGTGTGCCGCAGGACTATTCCGAAGCGTTTACGTGGTTTCGCAGGGCAGCTGAGCAGGGATATCTTATCGCGCAATGTGATCTCGGAAGAATTTACCGTGACGGCGTCGGCGTACCGCAGGATCTCGTGCAAGCGCACATGTGGTATAATTTAGCGGGCGCACAAGGTTTTTCAGAGGCTCAAAAGATGAGAGATATACTAGCCAAGAAAATGACTCCTTCCCAAATCGCCGAAGCCCAGCGCCTAGCAAGAGAATGGAAGCCGAAAGGCCGAGATTAGGGCTTGCCGGACTCGTCTAAGAATAACCCGACAGGTTGTCGTAAATCGTCACCTCATAGGAACAAATTATGAGAACACTGAGCATCACCCTTGCAATAATAGCGGCTTCCGTAGGGTTGTATGCCGCCTTCCTTTGGTGGAAATCCAGCAAAGTCGAGCTTGTACCATTATGGGAAAAGTTCGGGCGAGTAGAGCCTGGGGATACGCAGGCATCACAAGCGGGCTGGATTTGTGGGATAATGGAGGCTTATCAAGAATCAGCCGAACTTAACAAGAAAGCCTCATTCTGGACTGCATGGGCAGTTGTATTCGCAACTATCTCTAGCATTGTCGGTGCGATTGCCTCCTGAGCGGCAAAAACAAAAATGGACAATTTTCAGTATGTGCCCATTCAGATCAGGAAACCTCATGGCAGGGGAATTGTTGGAGTCGGTTATGGCAGAGAGTGTGAGAAAGCGCTTTGACATCCATTTTCACGGAAGGTCTGATTGAAAAAGATCAGTTCACCTCGCGGATGGCTCG
>JBKQTS010000119.1:0-77864 GCA_052143075.1 Syntrophobacteraceae bacterium
CCGTTTCCGCGGTGACATTCTTTTTGTCCCCATTCTTCACCTTCGTGACAATGCCCCTTTTAGCCACCCTTCTTGTTTTCACGATTATGCTCCTTCTTGATTGTAAGACCCAAAACGTGGCAGACCGTCTTGGCGATCATCCATTCCTCGTCCGTATGAATGACGCGAACAGCGACCCGGCCGGTATCTGCGGAAATCACTCTCGCATTGGCCGCGTTTTGTTTTTCTTCGAGTTCGATTCCAAGGAATCCCAGCCCATCGCAAATCCGGGCGCGGACCGTGGGCGCGTTCTCTCCGATGCCACCAGCGAACACCAGCGTGTCCAGTCCGCCCAACGCCGCCGCGAATGCGCCGATCCATTTCTTGACCTGGTAGCAAAACAGCGCGACCGCCTCAGCCGCCCGCACGTCCTGCGTTTCACGGTCGAGCAAGTCGCGCATGTCAGAACTGGTCTCGGATATCCCGAGCAGCCCGCACTGGAAATTGACCATCTCGTTGAATTGCTTCGCGCTCATTTTCTCCGTGCGCGCCAGATACCAAACCAGTCCGGGATCGAGATCGCCTGAGCGGGTGCTCATCGGCACCCCGGCGGTAGGGCTGAAACTCATGCTTGTGTCCACGGATTTGCCGTCACGCACCGCCGCTAGGCTCGCGCCATTGCCGAGGTGGGCGAGGACGACCCGCCCTTGTGCCGCTTCCGGACCGGCCACGCGGGCCAGTTCTTGCATTAGAAACGCATACGACAACCCGTGAAACCCGTACCGCCGCACGCCCTGCGCCTCGTAGCGGCGCGGGATCGGCAACAGCCGGGCCACGCGCGGCAGGTCATGGTGAAAAGCCGTGTCGAAACACGCCACTTGGGGCAGGTCAGGAAATCGGCGATGAAACGCCTCGGTCAACAGGATCTCCTCCGGCAAATGGTCAGGATCGAAGGGACTGAGGCGGTGCAGCTCCTCAACCATTTCCGCGGTGATTCGCTGCGGCTTGCAATACTTCGGTCCGCCATGCACCACGCGATGCCCAACCGCGGTCAAGCCATCACGCCCGCTGCGTTCCTCGATCCAATCCATCAGAGCGCCCACCGCCACCGTGTGATCCGGCGCCGTGACTAGCCGCGAAAAGTTGTCCGCCTGATCCAAGCCCTTCACCCGCAAGGTGGCCTCCGGCAGTCCAATCCGCTCGATCCCGCCCTCGAGAATCCGCCGGAGCGAGTCCCCGGGCTCGAACAGCGCAAACTTGATGCTCGACGAGCCACCATTGATCGTAAGGATGCATGGATCAGCCGGTTTCATGGATGACTCCTACGTTATGCTGCAAGCCGAACGAAGCCGGTTTAGCGCACCTGGACCTGTAAGCCGCACCCGCAGAGCAGTATGGCGCTGGATCGAGGGCTGAGGCGGTAAGTTTGCGGATCTTCCCAAAGCGGTTCCTCGCCCGCAGCAAACAGATCTTGTGGCGCTTTGCGAGTGGTGTCAACGGCCAGATGCCACTGAGCCCCCGGCAATGCGGCGGGCAAACCGAAATCGACCGCATCGTCGCCCACATTGAACATCAGGAAAAGTGCGCGCTGATCGTCTTCATGGATCAGACACGCGAACTGTTTTTCTTTCGGGTCAGTCCAGTCGGGTAATCCCCCATGCGGGCCAAACCAATGGATCTCGGAATCCGTGTAGAATTGCTCCTTACTCAGAATCGGATGGGCACTACGAAAGGCGATCATGCCGCAAGTGAAGCGGAAAATTTCCCCGTGCCGTTCGAGGCAGTTCCAGTCATACCAGTTCGTTTCGTTGTCCTGGCAGTAGGCGTTATTGTTGCCGCCCTGCGTGCGACGAAATTCGTCGCCGCCCAGCAGCATCGGCACGCCGCGCGAGATCAGCAGGGTCAGAATGAAGTTCTTGATCTGGCCTTTCCGCAAGGTCTCGACCCCGGCATCAGTCGTCTCGCCTTCAGGGCCGAAGTTCTGACTGAAGTTGACGTCGATTCCGTCATGGTTGTTTTCTCCGTTTGCTTCATTGTGCTTGCAGCAATAGCTCACAAGGTCGTTCAGAGTGAACCCGTCGTGGCAGGTGACGAAGTTGATGCTGGCCTCGGGGCCTTTGCCGGAGTTGGCATAGATGTCGGCACTGCCGCAGATGCGGCTGGCAAACAAACCGAGCATCCCATCATCGCCGCGCCAGAAACGCCGGACATCATCCCGGTACCGGCCGTTCCACTCCGCCCAGCGCCGCACTGAAAAACTGCCCACCTCGTAGGCGCCGGCGGCGTCCCAGGCCTCGGCGATGATTTTCACATCTCTCAGGATCGGGTCCTCGGCGATCCGTTCGAGAAGCGGGGCATTAGCCTGCAGGTTGCCGGCGCCGTCCCGGCCCAGAACCGACGCCAGGTCAAACCGGAACCCATCCACATGCATCTCGACCTTCCAATAACGGAGCGCGGCCAAGATATGGTCCCGCACCACCGGATGGTTGGCATTTACGGAGTTGCCTGTGCCCGTGTAGTCCTTGTAGTGGCGTTTGTCATCCGCCAGCGTATAGAAGATCGCGTTATCGATCCCGCGGTAACAGAGAGTGGGACCCAGTTCGTCTCCCTCAGCCGTGTGATTGAACACCACGTCCAAAATCACCTCGATGCCGGCATCGTGAAAGGTCCGGACCATTTGCTTGAACTCCAGCTCTTGCCGTCCCAAACCTCCCGAACTGCTGTAGGAACCCTTGGGCGCACAGAAAACCACGGGATCGTATCCCCAGTAATTCCTGAGCGGTTGGCCTGTTTGCGGATTCCTGCGCGTGACGGAAGTTTCATTGAACTCCTGCACGGGCATCAGTTCTACAGCGGTCACCCCCAGGGTTTTGAGATGGGGGATCTTTTCCACCAGGCCCAGGTAGGTTCCCGGATGGTCCACAGCCGAACTGGGATGAATGGTAAAGCCGCGAACATGCGTTTCGTAAATGACGGTCTTCGACCACGGATGACGAGGCGGCAGGTCTCCATCCCAATCGAAGGGCTCGTTTACAAATACGCATTTGGGCATCGATCCGGCATTGTCAAGCTTCGAAGGAACCAGGTCCTCCTGCTCCGGCGCCGTCGAGTCGTATCCGCGCGCCGATGCAAAATCCCACGGGGGCAGCCGCGAAATCGCCGCAGCGTGGGGATCGAGGAGAAGCCTGTTGAAATTAAAACGATGTCCTGCTTCGGGTTCGTAAGGGCCATCCAGGCGGTAAGCATAGAGTTGACCGGAAGCGATCCCCTCCACCCAGACGTGCCATACGTCGCCGGTGCGGTTGCGCGCTGAATCCAGATCGATTACCCGTGCAGGGGCAGCGTCTTCGGGATGGTCGAACAACTCCAGTCGAACCCGGGTGGCGTTACGGCTGAAAATGGAGAAATTAACCCCTCCTGCCATTTCCCATGTTCCAAAAGGCAGAGGAAAGCCCGCCCGAAGGTCAGCGGGTTCGGAGGTCCGGGGGATATAATCGTGCAACTCGTGTTCGGGCGTTTTCATCATCGTTGCCACAGGATTCGGGCGGATTCCAAAGGAACCGCCACCCCGGAGCGCTGAGGCACCACTCGAGCCGTGTAGTCTCCCGCCGGGCGTGTAGAGGGGACCGTTGCGCGATACACGCAGCGGGGGGATGCGTCAGGCAGCGGAGGGGCGCACTTCATTTCCTCACGTACGGGATCGCCGCCGTTGATTCCTTCTGCATAAAGCTCAACGCGGACCTCATTGGTGTCGAGATCGTTCAAAAAGATTTCGACTTCAAAGACATGGCTGCCGGCGCGGGTTTGGACGCGCAAGTCTCCGAAGCGCAACGAGCCCCACTTCCGATCCACCTCGTGTTGCCAATCGACCACTTGCCTGCCCACTTCGCCTTTGTTCGCCGCGCGCTCGAGGTAGGCGGCTGCAGCCGGGAGGTAGTGTTGCTCGGTGTATTCGCGCACCGCGCGGCTGGCGGAGAAAAGGGGCGTCAAACAAGCCATGCTTTCACGCATCCGCGCGATCCAGGCGGTGGGAATGCCCTTATCGTCGCGGGTATAGAACTCCGGGATCACCTCCCGCTCTAGCAGGTCGTAAAGCGCGTCGGCTTCGACAGCGTCCAAGGCCGGATCGTCGCCATGCTCCCGTCCGTCCCCTAACGCCCACCCCAGTTCAGGCGTGTATGCTTCCGCCCACCAGCCGTCCAATTCCGAGAGATTGATCCCTCCATTGACGAGCACCTTCATGCCGCTCGTTCCACACGCCTCCCAGGGCCGCCGCGGCGTGTTGATCCAGACGTCCACCCCCTGCACCAGTTGCTCGGTCAAGAGCATGTCGTAGTCACTGAGGAAGATCACATGGGGGCGGGCTTCAGGCCGGCGGATGAAATTTATCCATTCATGGATCAAGGCCTGCCCGGCCTGGTCCTCCGGATGGGCCTTGCCGGCGATGATGAGTTGCACCGGGCGTTCGGGATTGGTCAAAAGAGCAAGCAGCCGGTCCGGGTTGTGCAGGAGCAGGTTCGGCCTCTTGTAGGTCGCAAAGCGCCGCGCAAAACCCAATGTCAAGGCGTTGTGATCAAATAGATGTTTGGCCTCTTCAATCGCCTCGAGGGGGCTGCCGGAGGCGGCCAGTTGCCTGGACAATCGCTCGCGGGCGTATTCAACAAGAGACTTGGAGGCGGCGGTGCGAAATTGCCAGAGCCTGTCGTCGGAGACGCTGCGAATGTCCTGCGCCAGGGGTTCGGTGTTCCCCATCCAGCGGTCTTTTCCACAGGCGCTCGTCCAAAGATCGTCGGCTGCCGCCGAGTCCCAGGTCGGCATGTGGACTCCGTTGGTCACATGTCCAACGGGCACTTCGTCCGCCGGCCAATGGGGAAAGAGGGGTTCGAAGAGATCCCGGCTGACTTTCCCATGCAAGCGACTAACGCCATTGACCGCCCCGCTCCCCCGGATTGCAAGATAGGCCATGTTGAAACTCTCCGAGGAGTCGTTCGGATTCAGGCGGCCCAAGGCCAGCAAATCGTTTAGTGTTATGCCGAGCCTCCGCTCGGCATAATCACCGAGGTATTGTTCGATTAGGGTCGGAGCGAAACGGTCAAAGCCGGCGGCCACGGCAGTGTGGGTCGTGAAGAGGTTGCCGGCTCGAGTGACGGCCAGCGCGACTTCGAAGGGCTGCGAGGTCTCTTTCATGAACGTGCGGGCCCGTTCCAACACGGCAAAGGCCGCATGCCCTTCATTCAGATGACAGACTTCCGGCCGGAGGCCGAGCGCAAGAAGCAGTCGCCATCCGCCGATACCGAGGATCAGTTCCTGCTTGAGGCGCAACTCCGGCCCGCCGCCATACAACTCGCTGGTAATCCCCCGATGAGCGGGGAAGTTCGCCGCGTCATTGCTGTCCAGCAGGTAAAGCTTCACTCTGCCGACCTGGACCTGCCAGGCGCGCAGCCAGACCGAATAACCGGGTAAGGCGATCTCCAAGCGCAACCACTCGCCGTTCGCCTCCCGCAAGGGCGTGATCGGCAACTGTCCGGGGTCGTTATACGGGAAGAGGGCCTGTTGCAACCCGTCCTTGTCGATCACCTGGCGAAAATAGCCTTGCTGGTAGAGCAGCCCCACTCCAACAACCGGCACGCCCAGGTCGCTGGCGGCTTTGAGCTGATCGCCCGCTACATTGCCAAGCCCGCCGGAGTAGATGGGCAAAGCTTCGCTCAACATAAATTCCATGCTGAAATAGGCGGCGCACTTGAGGGGACCCTGCGAATGATCCTGCTGAAACCACGCGGGCGCCTCAATCGCTTGCCGCCTGTTATGCAGCAGGCCATCAACGTTTTTGCGAAAAACGGGATCGGCCAGAACGCGCTCGATCCGGTCGCGCGAGGCCGTCTGCAGGACAACCCATGGGTTATGCGTGATTTCCCACAGTTCGGGTTCAAGCTGCCTCCACAGTCCATCGGTAGCATGATTCCACGACCAGCGCATATTCAGGGCAAGCTCGGCCAGGGAATCGAACCCCTCGATTTCCGTGGGCCGAAGATCGTACATGGGATGGCTGGCGCGGGTTCTTTCGCTCATGTTTTCTCCTTCAGTTTTGGCTCGAACTGAATCCCCGGCTACTGCGGGGATACCGCCAAAGCATCGCTGACAATCGTCTGGGCTTCCTCCTGGATGCTGTGCAGATGATCGGCTCCCCGGAAGCTCTCCGCATAAATCTTGTATATATTCTCGGTCCCGGACGGACGCGCCGCGAACCATCCGCTTTCGGCTATTACCTTCAACCCGCCGATGGGCGCGTTGTTGCCCGGCGCGCGAGTCAGGATGGTCCGGATTTTTTCGCCGGCCAAGTCCGTGAGCCGAACCTGCTGAGGCGAGAGTCTGCCCAGCAATTCCTTTTGCTCCGGGGTGGCCGGCGCATCAACCCGGTCATAGACAGGCTCACCGAACTCGCGTGTGAGTTCGCGGTAGATCTCGCCAGGATCGCGGTCCATCCGCGCCGTGATCTCCGCCGCGAGTAAAGCCGGAACGATTGCATCTTTGTCCGTCGTCCAGACGCTGCCGTCGATACGGACAAAAGAGGCCCCCGCGCTCTCTTCGCCCCCGAAGCCAAGTGAGCCGTCGAGCAGGCCGTCGACGAACCACTTGAATCCGACCGGAACCTCGTAGAGCTTACGGTCAAGCTTGGCGGTGACACGATCGATCATCTGGCTGCTCACCACCGTTTTTCCGACTGCCGCTTCCCTGCGCCATTTCGGCCGGTGTTGGAAGAGGTAGAAAATGGCGGCCGAAAGGTATTGATTGGGAGCAAGCAACCCCACGCTCCTGGTGACGATCCCGTGCCGGTCGTGGTCGGTATCGCAGGCGAAGGCGATCTCGAATCGGTCCTTCAGGCTGATTAACCTTTGCATCGCATAGGGTGAGGAGGGGTCCATGCGGATCTGGCCGTCCCAATCGACAGTCATAAAACGGAATGTAGGGTCGACGGCCTCGTTCACAACCGTGAGGTTCAACCCGTAGCGTTCGGCGATCGGGCCCCAGTAGTGGACCCCGGCGCCGCCAAGCGGATCGACTCCCAAGCGGATCTTCGCTGCGCGAATGGCGTCCATGTCGATCACATTGGCGAGATCGGCAACGTAGGCATCGAGATAGTCGTGCCGGTGCGTCGTGGGGGCACGAAGAGCTCTTTCGAAAGGAATCCTTTTCAAACCCTGAAGGCCATTTTCGAGGAACTCGTTTGCCTTCGCCTCGATCCAGCCGGTGACGGCGGATTCTGCCGGTCCGCCGTTCGGGGGATCGTACTTGAACCCGCCGTCATGCGGCGGATTGTGTGAGGGCGTGATGACGATGCCGTCGGCGAGTCCTGTCTTTCGCCCTCGGTTGTACGTGAGAATTGCGTGTGAAACGGCAGGGGTTGGGGTATATTCGTCATCCTGCGAGATCATGACTTCCACCCCGTTTGCCGCCAGCACCTCGAGCGCCCCGGCAAACGCCGGCACGGAAAGGGCATGGGTGTCCATGCCCATGAACAGCGGGCCGTCGATGTTCTGCTGCTTGCGGTAGAGACAGATAGCCTGGGTGATTGCCAGAATATGTTCCTCGTTGAAGGCGTGGTCCAACGAAGAGCCCCGGTGCCCGGAGGTCCCGAAGGCCACGCGCTGCGCCGGTACGGAGGGATCGGGGGAATCGACATAGTAGGCCGTGACGAGTTTGGGTACGTTCACCAGCATCGATTCTTCGGCCGGCTTTCCAGCATAAGGACTTACTTTCATTACTCTCCTGTCAAATGCCGCGGTGATCTTTGCGTCAAGGTCTCCATCAGCTTGTCGAACTGTTTAAAAAAAAGCTAATCATGCCTGAAAGCAATGCCTTAAGTGCCCGGTCTGAGGCGCAGACTTTGACGCAAATGTGTGCGATCCCCCATCACCCTGAGCAAAGGTCCCTGTTCCATCATCTCCACTATGCTCAACGCGGCTACCGGCATGCCCAGGCGGTAGCGGTAGCGGCCCACATCGATGCCCAACAGGGAACACAACATGATGCGCACCGTAGCTTTGTGGGAGACCATCAGGACACTCCCGGATGGATGTGTACGTTCAATCTCGTCGAGCACCATTGAACTGCGCCGGGCTATGTCCACCCCCTTTTCGCCGCCGGTGGGCGCATTCCAACCCGGATCGGCCGTCCAGCGGACATATTCATCATGAAACTCGCGGTTCACTTCCTCCGGGGTTTTGCCCTCCCACCGGCCGTAGGCGATCTCTTTAAGCCCATCCCTCAGGTGCGGGGTAAGTCCGACGGCTTCGCACAAAGGTTGGGCCGTGGTCACGGTTCGTTTCATGGGGCTGCAAAAGACGGCCTCCCAGGCAAGGTCTTTATAGGCGGCGGCAAAATCCTGCGCCATTTCATAGCCCTCCGGGGTCAAGTCCGGATCAAGTGAGCCGCAAAAGCCGCCTGTCCGGCTGGCGGTGGTTTCCCCATGTCGAAGAAAGTAGAGAATAAGGCCCATGATCATTGTTCCTTCAGACTTCCCCATATGCCGGGGTAAGATATTTCATGATTTGTGGCTCTGCGAATTCTTTCCATTTTTCTCACACTTTGCCACCAATTCGGTCGGCAGGGGCCAACTGTGTCCATGAGCCAGCAGCCCTTGTGCATCCTCGGGGCCCCAAGTGCCGGCGGCGTAATTGGGGAAGTCACTGGGCGGAGCCTCCGCCCAAACATCGAGCACCGGCATCAACAACCGCCAGGCGGCTTCGACCTGATCGGCGCGCATGAACAAGGTCGGGTCGTTCTTCATTATGTCCCAGAGCAACGTTTCATAAGCTTCAGGCGACCGGAGGGCGAAGGCGTCCTGGTAATTGAACTGCATCTCCACGGAGCGCAGGTGCACCTTTGGCCCGGGTTGTTTTGCCTGAAAGCGCAGCACTACGCCTTCGTCGGGCTGGATGGACATCACCAGGCGAGCCGACTGCCAATCGAGAGCAGACTCAGGCGGAAACGAACGATGCGGCACAGCGCGAAACTGGATCGCAATTTCCGACGCCTGCCGAGCGAGCCGCTTTCCGGTCCGAAGGTAGAAAGGTACGTCCTGCCAGCGCCAGTTGTCCACGAAGAGCTTGAGCGCGACAAACGTCTCGGTTTGGGAATCATGCGACACACCATCTTCTTGGCGGTAGCCAGGAACTTTTTCGCCGCCAACCCAACTCTGGCCGTATTGCCCGCGTACGACGCACTGATGGACGGCTTCCGGTGAAATAGGACGAATGGCGTGGAGGACGTCCACTTTTTTGTTGCGAATCTCGTCAGCTTCGAAGGAGACCATCGGTTCCATCGCAATCATACAGAGCAATTGCATCAGGTGGTTCTGCACCATGTCGCGCAGTGCTCCCGCGTGATCGTAATAGCCGCCTCGATGTTCGACACCGACAGCTTCGGCAGCAGTGATGGTGACATAATCCACAAAACGCCGGTTGCAGAGCGGCTCGAAGACTGGGTTGGCAAAGCGGAAGGCCAGAATGTTCTGCACAGTTTCCTTACCCAGATAATGGTCGATGCGGAAAACTTGGGATTCTTCGAAATTAGCGGAGAGAACGGCGTTCAGGGCAAGGGCGGATTCAAGGTCATAGCCGATCGGTTTCTCGACCACAAGCCGCGACCATTCCCGTTCACTCGCCAGCCCGGCCTCGCCGAGGTATTTTGGAATTTCGAAGAACATGCTAGGCGGTGTGGCCATGTAAAAAACGCGGTGGACTTTGGCGCCCCATTCCTTCTCCAGCTTCACGCATTGTTCGCCCAGGGCGGTGTAAGTTTGCAGTTTTTTGAAATCGCCCTGCTGGTACAGGATATGCCCGGCAAACTCGTCCCATTCGCCGGTTTTCACCATTCCCTGACGCGAGAACTTTTTGACGCCTTCGTGGAGACGCCGGCGCAGCTTTTCGTCGCTCAAGTCAGCACGATCTAGCACGATGACAGCAAAATCAGCGGGCATACTTCGGTCCCGGAAGAGCTCAAACAATGCCGGCACGAGTTTCCGCCAAGTCAGGTCACCGGCTCCGCCAAAAATGACGAACACAGTAGGTTCGGGCTGACGACTCGTTTTCATGATTCTCACTCCTTCTCCCATACCGTGTGAAACGTGCCCTTGGCATCGATCCGCTCATAAGTGTGGGCCCCGAAATAGTCGCGCTGGCCCTGGATGAGATTGGCCGGCAGCCAGGCGCTGCGATAGGCATCCAGATAACCCAACGAAACCATCAACCCCGGGGCCGGCACCCCCAACTCGGCCGCCCGGCATACCACCTGGCGCAGATCTTCCTGATGCTCCGTAACCTTGTTCGACAAGTTGGGAGCGAGCAGCAAATTCGGCAGATCAGGCCGCGCGCGAAAGGCAGCACGGATGTCTTCGAGCAACGCGGCGCGAATGATGCAGCCGCCCCGCCAGATCCGCGCCACGGCTTCACGGTCGAGGTGGTACCCGTATTTGTCCGACGCTGCCGTGAGAACCGCCATGCCTTGCGCATAGGTGACGATCATCGCGGCATAAAGCGCGCGGCCCAGTTGCGTGATGAACGTGTTGCGGTCGCCGGCGATGCGCTGTATGGACCGCTGATAAATCGCGCCGGCCTGCTCGCGCTCCTTCGCAAACACTGACAAGTCCCGCATCGCGACTGCCAGGTCGATCGTCGGGATCGGCACCTGCAGTTCCATCGCGCTTTGCGAGGTCCACATGCCGGTGCCTTTCTGCCTGGCGACGTCCAGGATTTCGTCGATCAGCCGCTTGCCGGTCTTCTCGTCCCGTTTGGCAAAAATATGGCTGGTGATCTCCACAAGATAGCAATTGAGCTCGCCCTTGTTCCATAAAGCATAGACCTCATGCATTTCATCGTCGTTCAGGTCCAGACCACGTTTCATCAGGTCGTAGGTCTCGGCGATCAATTGCATGACGCCGTATTCAATGCCGTTGTGGACCATCTTCACGAAGTGCCCGGCCGACCCGGGGCCCAGCCAGGTCACGCACGGATCGCCGTTGACCTTCGCGGCGGCAGCTTCAAAGACGGGACGGACCCGCTCATAGGACTCTTTCGGCCCGCCGGGCATGATGCTCGGTCCGTGACGCGCACCTTCTTCGCCGCCCGACACTCCCACACCGAGGAAATGAATACCTTTGGCTGCCAGGTTGCGGGCGCGCACGTCCGTGTCTTTGAAGTAGGAGTTGCCGGCATCGATAATGAGATCGCCCGGCTGCAGGAGGGGGAGAAAGTCGTTGACCACCGAGTCCACCGGAGGGCCGGCAGGCACGAGCAGCATGATCGCGCGCGGGCTACGGAGCAAAGCGATGAACCCTTTGATGTCTGCTGCGCCGCGAGCATCACGTTGCTCGGCTTCCTGGTGCAGGGCATCGACCTTGGCCGTGTCCTTATCATACCCCGCCACGGAGAAGCCGTGGTCGGCCATGTTCAGCAGGAAATTGCGTCCCATGACGCCCAAGCCGACCATGCCGATTTCATACTGTTGCTGTGCTTGCTCATTGGTCATATTTTTGCCTCCAGAGCAGCTTGCCGAAATTGGTGGAATTAATTTTCATCTTTTTTAAATATAATACACACAGCGCCACAACGAATTGGCATTGCCGTCAGTGTATCATTGATTGGATCAGGCCGAAGATCGGCGCCGGCATGACGCCCAGCCAGATAAGCAGAAACGTCAAAGTTGCCAGGGTGAGCGCGCCCGACAGGGAAAAAGCCTCTTCAGGCCCCGGGAGGCCCTTTGGCTCGGGCTGTTGAACATAGAAGGTGAACAGAATGCGCAGGTAGTAATACAATCCGATGGTGCTGCTCAACACCAGCACGATCACCAGTGTCCAGAGAGCAGCGCCCACTCCTGCCATGGTCAAATAGAACTTGCCGATAAATCCGGCCGTCAGTGGCAATCCGGCCAAAGAGAGCACCATTGCCGAGAAAACCCCTGCCAGCCATGGGCGGCGCCAGAAAAGCCCCCGGTAGTCATCGAGGCTTTCCATCTCGTGTCCCGGTCCTGAGAGCACGGTAATCACGCCGAAAGCGCCAAGCGTAGCAATGAAGTAGGCCATGAGGTAAAACGTGACCGCGCTGACCCCCTGGGACCTACCGGCCAAAAAAGCGACCAGGATATAGCCCAGATGTGCAATCGAGGAATAAGCCAGAATGCGTTTGACATTGTTTTGCAGCAGCGCCAGCAGATTGCCGGCGAGCATGGAAGCGATGGCGATGACGCTGAACACTAAAAAGAGTGAACTATCGGTTTGAATGTCGCCGGGAGGAAAAAGGCGCAACAAGATCGCGACCACTCCACCTTTGGAAACGGTTGCGACGAAGGCCGTCACCGGCGCAGGGGCGCCCTGGTAGACGTCCGGCGTCCATAGATGGAAAGGCACTACCGCCATCTTGAAGCCGATGCCGACCACCATCATCGCCAACCCTGCGAGCAGCCATGGATCGCCGCCCTGAAGCCGTATTCCACGCAACGCCGGGCCGATGCGGTCGATCGCCATATTGCCCGTGTCAGCATAGATCAGTGCCATGCCGAACAACAGGAAAGACGATGACACTGCTGCCAGGACCAGGTATTTGACTCCAGCTTCGGTGTGAGCGTTTGTGTTGTGAGGATAGGCAATCAGGGCATAGAGGGAGATACTCAACAGCTCGATCCCCAGGAAAAAGGATGCGAAGTGATTGCCGGCGGCCAGCACCACCGCCCCCAGAGTGGCCAGAAGCATCAGGATGAAGAATTCTTCCCGGTTGCTCTCATACTTTCGCAGGTACCCGAAAGCGAGCAGCGCCGATCCGGCAGCGGCCATTACGAGGAGGCCGGTATAAAGGGCCGCATAACCGTCGAGCCTCAGCAGGGGGGACAAGGGATGAGGGGCGGTACGGGCCATCCAGGGCAGAGTTGCAACAGCGGCCGCGAGTCCGCTCAGCGTCAGGAGAAACACCGTAACGTAGCTGCGGTGCACGGCAATCGTCAACATGACCGCAATCGCAGCCGCCCCCAAACATATCAAGGGTAATATGGCCGAGAGATCGGCAGGATTCATGGACGTTCTCCGTGTTGGGAAAAAGCCGCTTTGAAGGCCTGTGCCGGTAGGGTTGTTATCGGCCCGTCGATTTGCATCGCATGCCCGCTGCCGGCTGCGATTCGCTCCAGCCGCGCCAGCGAAGGATTTACGAAAGTAAAGACCGGCTGCGGGAACAGCCCCAGCCATACGATCAGAACAGTCATAACAGCCATGACGGCCGTTTCCCTGATGGAAAGATCGGGCGGTTTCCAGCCTTCCCTGTCGGGACCGTGGAAGGTTCGTTGAACGATCCAAAGCGAGTAGACGCAGGATGTAATGAACCCCAGGGAGGCCACCACGGTCAGTGGGGCGCTGGCCCGGAATGCTCCCAGGAGCACCAGGAATTCTCCTATGAAGTTGCCAAGGCCAGGCAAGCCCAGTGAAGCCAGGGAGAAAAGCATCATGGCCGCACCCATGCGCGGCATGACCGACCAGAGCCCACCCACGCGATTGATGTCCCGTGTGTGAATCCGTTCCTGCAAAGCGCCCACCAGGATGAACAACGCCCCCGTACTGATTCCGTGGCAGATGATTTGCATTACCGCCCCTTGCAGGGCGAGCCGGTTCCAGGCAAAGATCCCCAGCAGAACGAACCCCATATGACTTACGCTCGTATAGGCGATGAGCTTCTTCAGGTCCGTCTGCCCGAAGGCCTGAAGAGCGCCGTAAAGGATGGACACTGCCGCCAGTATCATGGCCACGGGTGAAAACTCGGCGGCGGCGGCCGGAAAGAGCGGCACCACGAAGCGCAGCAAACCGTAGGCGCCCGTTTTGAGGAGCAGCCCGGCCAGAATGACGCTTCCGGCGGTCGGCGCTTCGGTGTGGGCATCGGGCAGCCAGGAGTGGAACGGTACAGCCGGAAGCTTTACGGCAAAGGCGACGAAAAATCCCAGCATCAGCCACATGGCAGTTGCCGGTGACAGGCTTGACCCCAGCAGTTGCACGTAGTTGAATGTGTAAATGCCCGTGCTGCGGCCGTGAACGAAATAGAGGCCAAGGATTGCCAGCAGCATGAGAAGGCCGCTCGCCTGAGTGAAAAGAAAGAACTTCGAAGCGGCGTAAACCCGGTTTTCGTGGCCCCAGATGGCTATTATGAAATACATGGGCACAAGCATCATTTCCCAGAAGAAGTAGAACAGGAAAAGATCCAGGGCCAGGAAGACGCCCGTAATGCCGGCCAGCACCCACAGCAGGTTGAAGTAGAAAAAGCCTGTTCGCTCGTTGATTTCCGTCCAGGCGGAGGCTACGGCCATGATTCCCATCAAGGCCGTTAAAAGAACCAGCACGAGGCTCAATGAGTCGGCAGCCAGAAAGAAGCCGATGCCAAGTTGAGGGACCCATGGGAGCTGGATTTCAGCCAGCCACGGGCTGGTCGGATCAACCCGCTCAAAGGCAAAGAGCACACCCAGGATCAAGTCGATCACCATGGCTGCAAGGGCCACCCACTTTGGCCAGGTGGAATTCAGGCGTCCCAGGAGCCAGGCTATCAGCCCCCCTGCCGCCGGTACGATGATAAACCAGGCAAGAATCATAGGAACACCGCCAATCCGATAACAATGGCCGCACCCAGAGCGATTCCCAGGGCGTAAGAGCGGACCCGGCCGTTCTCTGTGACGATCAGTCCGCGCCAGGCCAGCTTTGTCAGTAGGCCTATACCACGGTAGATCAGGTCGATTGCGTCGTTGCGGTTGATTCGGGCCAACCAGACATATGGGTTCACCAGCAGCAGGTCATAGACTCGATCAAAACCCCAGCCGGCAAACCAAAGGCGGTGGATGGCCTGCCCGGTGTCCGATACGGCAAGCTTTTCGGTAAAGCGGGACAAATTCCCGCGTATGAGCAGGATAATCAATATGATGCCGCCCAGCGAAACGACGCCTGAAAAGACCTCGAACAAGCCTTCCCGGCTCATCTGGTTCGACGCAAGAACGGCAGCGGGAAGTGCCCTTTCCAGAAAAGCCGACAAAACCGGCACACCCCCCCAAATACGGGGAACATCCACAAAACCGGCAATTATCGAGAGCACGGCCAAAACCACAAGCGGAAGACTCATTCGCCATCCAGGCACTCGGCTCACCTTTTTACCCAAAGGTCCAAAAAAGGTCAGAGTCACCATTCGGAAAGTATACATCGAGGTCAGCAGCGCCCCGGCAATGGCAGCCGCCCACAACCATACGCCGCCACGGACGGAGGCGTAAACCTGCCAGATGATCATGTCTTTGCTGTAAAAGCCTGCGGTCACCAGGGGTACAGCCGAAAGCGCACCGCTGCCTATAAGGAAAGTCCAGAATACGACCGGCAGTTCCCTGCGCAGGCCTCCCATCTTGAACATGTTATGCTCTTCTCCCTGGACCTGAATGACGCAGCCGGCCCCGAGGAACAGCAGGGCCTTGAAGAATGCGTGGGTCATAAAGTGGAAGATGGCCGCCGTCCAGGCTCCGACGCCCAGGGCCAGGAACATGTAGCCGATCTGACTGATGGTGGAATAGGCAAGGACCCGTTTGATGTCCCACTGGACCAGAGCGCTAAAGCCGGCCAGGAGCAGGGTGATGGTACCGACAATCGCCACCAGGGCCAGTACGGCCGGCGCCAGGGCGAAGAGCACGTGAGTTCGGGCGATCAGGTAAACACCGGCGGTCACCATTGTCGCAGCGTGAATAAGCGCACTAACCGGTGTGGGACCGGCCATGGCATCGGGCAACCATACCTGTAAGGGAAGTTGGGCGGACTTCCCCACTGCTCCACCAAGCAGCAGCAATGCGGTGATGATTGCTAACATCGAGCCTGGAGGCCAAGCTTCCCGCGCCCTGAGCATGACTTCCTGAATCTGCAGGGTCCCAAGATGAGTGAAGAGCAGGAAAAGTCCTACGGCAAGGGCGGTGTCACCAACCCTGGTAACCACGAAAGCCTTTCGGGCTGCATAGCCGTTTTCAGGCACCTTGTACCAGAAACCGATCAAGAGGTAGCTGCAAAGCCCTACCCCCTCCCACCCCAGATAGAGCAGCAAAAAGTTGTCCGCCAGCACCAGTGTCAGCATGGAGCCGACAAAAAGGTTCATATATGCGAAAAAGCGGCTGTAGCCTTCTTCTTCCATCATGAATTCGGTGGAATACAAATGGATCAGAAACGCGACAAAGGTGATGACCAGGACCATCACTAAAGAGAGAGCATCGATGTAGAATGCAACGCCCGGGTGGAATCCGGCTACATCGAGCCATGACCAGAGGGTTTGCGTGTAACTGTTTGCCGCAGGTTGAGCGCTTAAAAACGAGATGGCTGTCAGCCCTGCCGCGACGGCCGACAAACCCACTGCACCGGTAGCGATGAAGGCGACCACCCGGCGCGAAAGCCGGGCGCCAACCAAGGCAAGGAGCAGGAAACCTGCAAAAGGCAGGGCAGGAATCATCCAGAGGCATCTCAGCATATCAACCTCGCATGGTTCGGGCTTCATCGGTGTTCAGTGTTCCAAAGCGGTGGTGCATCTGAAGCACAAGGGCCAACCCCACCGATACTTCCGCCGCAGCCATTGAAATGATGAATATGAACATGACCTGGCCGTCCGGTTGCCCCCAGCGCGAGCCGGCAGCCACGAAAGCAAGACCGGCCGCGTTGAGCATGATTTCAATAGAGAGAAGAATAAAGATGATGTTGCGGCGCGCGAGAACACCAACCAACCCCAGCACGAAAATCACCGCTGCCAGTATCAGCACGTTGGCAAGAGGCGTCGTCATGACGATTCCTCCCCTCGTTTCCAGCCGGTCAGTGCCCTCCTGCCCAAATGAAAGGCCCCTATCAGGCCGCTCAAAAGAAGCAGTGAAGCCAGCTCAACCCCCAGCAGGTAAGGACCGTATAACGCCAACCCCACCTCTTTGGGCTCGACCTGCCGCATGCCCACCGGCTGAGCGCCCCCGGCCAGGACATAAACCAGTTCGGCAAGCAGCGCCGCAGAGAGCAGCAACGGTCCATACCACATGCCGGCAGGCAGCCATCGGCGTTCCTCTCCCCTGCTCTGAGGCCCCAGATTCAGCATCATGACCACGAATACAAACAGCACCATGATCGCGCCGGCGTAAATGATAACCTCGAGGGCCGCGGCAAAATGCGCCCCCAGCAGCAGAAAAATCAGCGCAATCGACAGCAGCGAAACAACCAGGTAAAGAAGGGCGTGAACCGGGTTGAGCTGTATGATCACCATAAGCGTGGAAATCACCGCAATGCAGGCCGCTATGTAGAACAGCACATTCATGCTCTTTTTCGGTCCTTCTCCAAAGCCTTCACCAACCTTTCCGGACAAGCTCAGGGCAGAAGGCTGTGAATATCCACCGGAGGGTCATCATTTTCCGATTCTCCTTTGTCCTTGCCTCCGACGGCCACTCCAGCCACCCGATAGAAGTTGTAGTCCGGATGCTTCCCCGGACCGCTGATCAACAGGTCTTCTTTTTCGTAAACCATATTCAGCCGATCGTACTCACCGAATTCGAAATCATTTGTCAGTTGGATGGCGTAGGTTGGACAGGCCTCTTCACAGAACCCGCACAGGATGCAGCGCGAGAAGTTGATGCGGAAAAATGCCGGATAACGCCTGCCGTGCTCGTCCTCCGTAGCCTGGAGCGCAATGCAGTCCACCGGACAGGCTGCCGCGCACAAATAACAGGCTACGCAACGCTCCTGTCCCTCAGGGTCTCGCGAGAGGATGATTCGACCCCTGAAGCGCGGTGGATGGACTATTTTTTCATCGGGATACTGTATGGTTACCCTCGGCCGGAACATGTGCAGCAAAACGTCCCAAAGGGTCCTCAGGTTGCTAAGCACTAAAGCGCTCCTTTATTTACCAAGAGCCAGCAGAATCCCTGCCGTTACCAGCAGGTTCAACAAGGAAAGCGGTAAAAGAACCTTCCATGCAAAGGACATGAGCTGATCGTAGCGAGGCCTCGGCAGGGCTGCCCGCACCAAAATGAAAAGACAAATGAACACAAAAGTTTTCCCAAGAAGCCAGATAATGGGGGGCAAAAACGGACCCAGCCATCCGCCAAAAAAGAGGACGGCGATAACGAGCGAAATCAATGTGATGCCCAGGTATTCTCCAACGAAAAAGAAGCCGAACTTCAAGCCTGAGTACTCCGTATGATACCCGTCCACCAGTTCGCTCTCCGCCTCCGGAAGGTCGAAAGGAAGCCTGTGAGTTTCACCAAAGCCCGCGATAAAAAAGATAACAAATCCGATCACCTGTGGAATACAAAACCACAGGCCTCGCTGGGCCTCGACGATTTTGCTCAAATTGAAGGAGCCTGCCATCATGACGACTCCCATTAGCGAAAGCCCCATGAAAACCTCATAGCTCAGCAACTGCGCCGTGGCTCTCAGACTGCCCAAAAGAGAGTATTTACTCTGAGAGGACCAGCCGCCTAAAACGATTCCGTAAACACCGAGCGAGGTCATTGCCAGAAAGAAGAGCAGGCCTACGTTGAGGTCCGATATACCAATGCCCGGAGCAAAGGGAATAACGGCATAGGAAAAAAGGGTCGCAGCGACGACAATTGCAGGCGCGATGACAAACACCGGCCGGTCGGCAAATGGCGGAATCCAGTCTTCCTTGAAAAAGATCTTGATCATGTCCGCCACTACCTGGAGAAGGCCGAAGGGTCCCACCCGGTTTGGCCCGTAGCGGTCTTGCCACAAGCTGAGCAGCCGTCTTTCTACGTAGATGAGCGCGGCGGCCACAGTCATGGCCCCGGCCAGAACGACGATTACAAGCACCAGGGAGCGCAGAATCTCACCCATCGCGTTCTCCATTCAAAACCATTCCCGAAGCCGGCAGGTCCAGGACAGGCCCTCCGGGAAGTCCAACCGGCAGGCCGGCTACTTTGCGAGGCAGAGAAGGCACTATCCTGACGCAGAGATCGAGCACGGAATCACCCAGGACAGCTCTTGCCGTATCGCCTTCAGCCGTTCCGAGGGCTAGCGCATCTTCTGGATGCAGGGCCAAATATGGCTTCAGACATAGCTTGGCGATACCGGGCGACAGAACGCTCAATTCTTCGGAGCCAAAGATGTGGTGAAGGGGAACGAACAGCCACTGGGAATCCTCCGGATGCCGGCGCGCCGGGATGTCTTCGAACCAGGCCGCTTTTATCTGCAGGTGAGGTTCAATGAGACGTATGCCGGGATCTCCTCCGCGCAACCGCCCTCCGACCTCTTCCTGGAATTTGTTGAGGGACTGCACCGAATTCCAGCCCGGGGCCCAGAATCGGGGGATAAGCGCCGACGGGGGCTGACTGTGATCGCCCTCCATAGAGAAAGCCAGCGGCGTATCGGGGTCATCGGGTTGTTTGGGCTCGTGCACATCGAGCTTGGCCCTTATAGCGGTTCGGCCGCTGTAGCGGTGGCTCTGCCTTGGGACCCTGCCGCCTGTGAGCCGAAAACCCGCGCCCGGGGCAACCGATGGAAGAGCGCCCAGAGCAGGCATTGCCGCGGCCATCGCTGCCACCAGATCGTCCAGGATATGCCACTTTTCAGCCTCGGGACGCCCCAGCGACTTCATCATATCGCAAATCCATCGCCAGCTTTCCCGCACCTGGCCTTTGGGCAGAAAGACCCGGTAGAAACGCTGCGCTCGCCCCTCATTGTTTACCAGGCTGCCGGAGGACTCGGCAAAGGCCGCTGCGGGCAAGACAATATCTGCTTTCAAAGTCGTGGCATTGGCGAGGTGATCGATTGCGATCACATGCTTTGCGGACCCCAGAAGATCTGTCATCAGCTTCGACCGGGTTCGACGAAAGAGATCGTTTTCCAGAATAACGAGCGTGTCTGCACTGCCGCTTCGCACAGCGCCGGCGGCGGCATCGAGGCCGCCGGCGGCCCCCAGCATTGCCAGGCCAAGGCTGTTGGCTTCCGGAACTGTCAGAAAGATCTCCGCCGTTCGCTCCCCTTTGCTCAGCGCACGGCAGACGTTGGAGGCGGCCTCGATAACGGCCCGGTTGCGGCAGCCTGCACCTGAGACGACCAGCGGCCGGGCGGCCGCCTTCAAGGCCAGAGCGATTTCATCGGCCAGGGCCCGTTCCTCTTCCGACAGGTCCGCCACCGCCGGGGCTGCGGGATCAAGCATGGATGCCACTGCAAAACCAAGGCGGGCCAAATCGCCGGGAGGAGCGTGGAAGGTTTTCAAGGCCACATCGTCCAACCTGGTTCCGCAAGGTGTGGCGATGTAGAGCATCGCTTTTTCGTACCGGGCGGCCTGCCGGATGGGCGCATCGTTCCAGTGGTGAATCTTCACACGATCCATAATGCGGGCTGCCTTGCGAGCCGCCAGTTGGCGCAGGTTCAGGGCCAGCAAAGGGGCCGTGTTGGTCACATCCTCGCCCAGCACGAAGACAGCGTCGGCCTCCATTGTCTCACTCAGCGAAGGCGTGCGGACCGTTCCATCCTGCAATACGGTCAGCTCCAGTCTGAGCAGATCGAAGTCCCCATCGGAGACTCCCGCATAGAAATTCTCAGATCCCACCATGGTCAACAGGGCGAAATTTGCTTCCAATGAGGCCCTTGGCGAACCGATACCTATCACCTTCCGGCTGCCTGCAACAAACGCTGCCGCATCCCTGAGCGCTTCGTCGACGGAGACGGCAACCGGATCGGCACCTCTCGAAGCCCGGCCGAGCACCCCCAGAATACGCTGGTTGCTGTTTGCGAACTCATACCCGTAGCGCCCACGGTCACACAGAAAATAGCCGTTGACCCGCTGGTTGAACCTGTTTCGGATTCGCCGCAGCTCCCCGTAGCGCGATCCGGGGATGGTGTTGCATCCCAGGCCGCAGTGCACACAAACAGAGGGCGCCGTCTGTAAATCCCACTTGCGGGTGTAATGTTTTTTGAAAGTCTTGTCAGTAAACACTCCAGTTGGGCAAATCTCGACGAGGTTGCCGCTGAATTGGCTTTCCAGCACCCCGTCCCGGCTGCGCCCAAAATAGATGTGGTCGTGAGAGGCAAAAACGTTGAAATCGCGGCCGCCGGCATAATCCCGATAGTAGCGCACGCAGCGGTAACACTGGATACAGCGGTTCATCTCATGATTGACGAACGGCCCGAGTTCCCGGTTGCGGTGGGTTCGCTTCCTGAACCGATATTCCCGGTAGTTATGCCCGGTCATGACGGTCATGTCCTGGAGGTGGCACTCTCCGCCCTCATCGCAAACCGGGCAATCATGGGGATGGTTGACCATGAGCCACTCGATAATGCTCGCCCGAAACTCGACGGCCTCCGGGTCGTTGATGGAAATCCGGGCGCCGTCATCAGCGGGCGTCATGCAGGCCATGACGATCTCGCCCCGAGTATCTTTCTCGTCCTTGAACCGCTTGACTGCGCACTGACGACATGACCCAACGGACCCAAGCGCCGGATGCCAGCAAAAATAGGGCAGATCGAATCCAAGGGTCAGACACGCCTGGAGCAGATTCTGTCCGTCTTTGACCTCGCAGGGCTTTCCGTCGATATAGATCGTAGCCATCGGCTATCTCCACGGGCAGCGTTTTTCACCAATGTGGCGAAGAAAATCATCTTCAAAGAATTTGAGAGCGCTCTGAAGAGGTTCCATGGCTCCGGGGGCCAGGGCGCAGAAGGTATGGCCCGGTCGCAGAAGCCCTGTGTGGCGCTCCAGGATCTCCATATCCTTCGATTCTCCTCGGCCGTTTTCGATAGCTTCAAGAATCCGCACCAGCCAGGGCAGTCCCTCACGGCAGGGGGTACACCAGCCACAGGACTCCTGCGCAAAGAAGCGCATCAAATTGAGCACCATTCCAACCGGGCAGGTGAGATCGTCCAAAACGATCATCGTACCGGTGCCCAGCCGGCTTCCAGCCGCCTCCATCGAATCGAAGTCCATTTTTACGTCCAGCTTATCTGCCAGCACAAACTCGGTTGAGACGCCGCCGGGAATCAGTGCGCGGAGCTTGAAGCCATCGCGCATGCCCCCCGCATGCTCTTCCAAAACTTCGCGGATCGTGGCGCCCATCGGCAACTCCCAAGTCCCAGGTTTCCTGACCCGGCCGCTAACCCCGTAGATTTTGGTGCCCCCGTCTACGGAGCGACTCAATTGCCGGAACCAGTCGGCCCCATGATCTATGATGTGGGGAACGTTGCAGATGGTCTCGACGTTATTGACAATAGTGGGTTTGCCCCACAGGCCTATGACCGGTGGGAAGGGCGGTTTGGCCCGTGGTGTGGCCCTGCGCCCTTCCAGTGCGTTGAGAAGGGCTGTTTCCTCCCCGCAGATGTAGCGCCCGGCGCTGCTATGAATATATAATTCCAGGCTGAAAGAGCTGCCCAGTATGTTGCGGCCGAGATACCCGCGAGCGTAGGCCTCGGCGATTGCGCGTGAGCAGCGCGTCGCTGCCGTCGTATACTCCTGCCTCAGGAAAATGTAAGCTATGTCGGCCTGAATGGCATAAGCGCCGAGGATTATGCCCTCAATGAGTTGATGAGGGTTGCCTTCGAGCAGCACCCTGTCTTTGAAAGTGCCCGGCTCCATCTCGTCGGCGTTGATCACCAGGTACGCAGGGTGGACGGCCTGTTCGCCCTGCGGGACAAAAGTCCACTTGCGCCCGGTGGGAAATCCGGCGCCGCCCCGTCCACGCAGGTGCGAATCGAGGACTGCCTGAACGACATCGCCCGGGGCCATGTTTTGCAGGGCCTTGCGCAGGGCACGGTATCCGCCGGCTTTTTCATAGGCCTCGATATCGGGGGGATCTTCACCCGGCCGGATGTTCTCTGTGAGCGGGCAGTCCATTACGATGACTTTCTATTCATATCGCGCCAGGAGCTTATCGATCTTTAGAGTGTCCAGGTGACCGTGCAGATCTTCGTCGATCATTATAGCAGGGGCCTGATCGCAGGCCCCCAGGCAGACGTTTGGCAGCAGTGTGAAGCGGTCGTCGTCGGTCGTTTCGCCCAAACCGATCCCCAGGCGTTCCCGTAAATGATCGAGGACCTGCTCGTAGCCCATGACCCAACAGCTCACACTTGTGCAGACCAGGATTGTGTGCCGGCCCACGGGTTTTCTAAAAATGAGGTTATAAAATGTTGCAACGCTATCGAGTTCGTCTGTCGTCATTTCCATAAAATCGGCAAGATCGGAGAGACTCTGGTCGGACACCCAGCCACGGTTGCGCTGAACCGCTTTAAGGGCTTCCACACAGGCTGCCCGTTTTTGCCGGTAATGCGTATATTCCGCTTGGATCTGGGCCATTTCTTCCGGGGTAAGCATTTCTCATCCTGCTTCGAAAAGACACTGGATTCCGGCCCAAAAACGCAGCCGGAATGACGAGAGTGGCAGTCCCGCCCGTTTTCATGGTTTCAGGGTCCCAGAGGGACATGAAAAATAAAAGTCTCAGCGGTCCACATCCGCCATGACGTAATCGATACTGCCCAGAATTGGCGACATATCGGCGACCATGAACCCACGAGTGATCAATGGAATCATCTGCACGTGCGCAAATGAGGGTGTGCGAATCCTGGCCCGGTAGGGATGAATGCCGCCGTCACTTATCAGGTAGTAGCCGTTGTTTCCCTTGGTGGCCTCAATGGCAACAAAAGCTTCTCCGGGAGGAATGACCGGTCCCCAACTGACACCCAGGAAATGGGTTATGAGTGTCTCGATATCGTGCATTGTGCGCTCTTTGCGAGGTGGTACGGCCAAATGATGGTCTGCTTTGTAGGGGCCGGCCGGCATGTTTTTCAAACACTGCTCGATAATGCGCAGGCTCTGGCGCATCTCCTCGACTCGCACCCAAGTTCGAGCGTAGCAGTCTCCGCCCTGAGCGGTTGGGATATCGAACTCCAACTGATCGTAGCCTGAATAGGGGCGCTTCTTGCGAAAGTCCCACTCGAACCCGCAAGCCCGCAAGCCTGCCCCGGTCACTCCCCACTCGATGGCTTCGTCCAGGGTGTAGCTGCCGACCCCTTGCATACGGGCTTTGAACATCCGGTTGCCCATGACCATTCCGTCATATTCTTTGAGGCGGCGGGGCATGTAGCGCAGGAACTCCTGAATCATCTTCTCCCAGCCCTCGGGAAGGTCCTGGGCCACACCGCCTATACGAAACCACATGGGGTGCATGCGGCCACCCATAACGGCTTCTACGATATTAAATATTCTCTCACGGTCGTTGAACGTAAAGAAAACCGGTGAGAGCATGCCGACATCCTGCGCGATTGTTCCGTAGAAGACCAGGTGGCTGGAGAGGCGGAAAAATTCCACCATCATGACGCGAATGAGCTTGACCCGGTCGGGCACCTCGATTCCGGCCAGCTTTTCCACCGCCAGCACGTAGGGCAGGTTGTTCATCACGCCGCCCAGGTAATCGATTCGATCTGTGTAGGGAATGAAAGTATGCCAGGTCTGGCGCTCCGCCATCTTTTCGGCGCCTCGATGATGAAAGCCGATTTCGGGTACGGCGTCGACGACCTCCTCACCGTCCAGTTGGAGCAGAATGCGAAAGATCCCGTGTGCGGAGGGATGCTGAGGACCCATGTTGAGAAACATGAATTCCGTATCCTCTCCATGGCTTACCAGACCCCATTCTTCGGGATGAAATCTCAGCGCTTCTTCTTCTGTTTCCCGGCGGTCCGGCGGAAGGCTGAACGGCTCCATTTCCGTCGCTCGAGCAGGGTATTCCTTGCGCAGGGGATGACCATTCCATCCAGGGGGCAGCAGAATCCGCCTGAGTCCCGGGTGTCCTTCGAATCGAATGCCGAACATGTCCCAGACTTCACGCTCGTACCAGTTGGACGAGGGCCACAGGTCGGTAATGCTCGCCAAAGAGGGGTCCTCTCCTTCGAGGGGCACCTTGATCCGAATGTCTGTATTGCGTTCGAAAGAAAGCAGATGGTAGATTACCGTGAAGTCGCTTTGGGGCTGATCTTCGCGGTGGGACCGGAGACGCTCGTCGATGGCCGTGAGATCGTAGAGCATTTTGTATGGACCGGCCGCTTCAGCCTTGAGGTACCGCAATACGTCGTGCACTCCCCCGCTTTTAATCCATACGGTGGGGACGTTGTCCCGGGTGGGCTGGTCCGCAAGGACGGCTAAACCGAAACGTTCTTTCAACTCCCCGATGATGCCGGCAGGGTCATTCATTATCGCTTCACCGATTCAGGCCAAACTGTGTTCGGATTGGGCAGAACTGTCATTTTGCGCCGTTCTTCGCGCTTTATGTCTCGCATGGAGGGCCGCGGCGCCTTTACGACGCACTGGGACCCGGCCACCCAACTCAACGGCCTCTTTTCCCCGGCAATCGCCTTCTGAAGCAGGTTCAGTCCTTCCATGAAGGCGCCGGGGCTGGGCGGGCAGCCGGGAATGTAGACGTCTACCGGCAGAATCTTGTCAACGCCCTGCACAACGCTGTATATGTCGTACATACCGCCCGAATTGGCGCAAGATCCCATGGATATGACCCAGCGCGGTTCCATCATTTGCTCGTAGAGCCGCACAATCGTCGGCGCACACTTTATAAACGGGGTCCCTGCAATGACCATGAGGTCCGCCTCGCGAGGCGTTCCGCGAATGACCTCAGCGCCAAAGCGCGCGATGTCGTAACGGCTTGTGAGGCTGGTTGCCATCTCGACGTAGCAGCACGACAGGCCGAAATTAAAAGGCCAGACAGAATTTTTGCGCCCCCATGCAACCAGGTCTTCCAGTTTGCTCAAAAGCACATTACGGCCCACAGCCTGCTCCAGAGAACAGCTTTCAGATTTGCGTGAAGACGAACCTTCCGGGCGTCTCAACCACCAGCGCATAACCCGACCGCCTCCTTTCCCTGCTTAAGTTTTTTGTCTAACGGGGATATCCTTTGATATAGCTTTCCAACTGCCCAATCACGAATTCCTTGTGGTCGAGGATGCCCTTCACGACATCTCCAATCGAAATAATGCCCAGCACCCGGTCGTTTTCAACTACCGGCAAATGCCGCGTGCGGTTTTCGGTCATCAGCTCCATGCACTCATCGAGGTCCATGGCCTGTGTGACGCTGAACACCACAGTGGTCATGATCTCTTTGACCTTCGTATTCTTTGACAACTTGTCCTTCAGGACAATCTTTCGGGCATAATCGCGCTCCGAGATTATGCCGGCCAATCGATCTCCGTCTAAGACCACGAGGGCGCCAACGTTTTTTTCCGCCATGAATTTTAGCGCGTCGTAGACGGTATCATCCGGGGATATGGAATAGACCGCCGTGCCCTTGTCCCTCAAAATATCGCGTACGTTCCTCACCCGCCGCTCCTCACCCCACCCCGGGGTCTATCCGTTTAGCTTCCGGCCTCTCTGCGTTGTCTGGGCGTCCTCCAATCGAGTGCTCCCAGACGCCAGAGGTAAAACAGCGCTGCGGCAAGAATGCCGATGAAAACCACAATTTCTGTGTAGCCCTTCCAGCCCAGCTCTCGAAATGCTACTGCATAGGCATAGATAAAGGCAGCTTCCAGGTCGAAGATAACGAAAAACATGGCCATGAGATAAAAGCCGGCGTGAAAGCGCAGTCGCGCAGAGCCGGTGGAGACTACACCGCATTCATACGGTTCATCCGTGGCCCTTTCCTTGTGCCGCTCCCCTAGGAGAGCTGAGAGAACCAACATCGAGGCGACCAGGACGACCACGGCGGCGATGTAAACGCCCAACGGCCACAGGAGCGCAGAAGAATCGGAAAGGTTACTCATGGACTGTCCCGTCACCCAATAAGAAGGAAAATGAAAATGACAAAGGGACAAGATATGGCTTGAAAGGACTTTTAAGTGCCATGCTATTTCCGGTCCGGCACTATGACATTACTGCCCTCGAAACTAAGAAGCAGGAGAATGCTTTGCAAGTGGGGCGATTTGGAAAACAAATGATCCGAAAACGGCAGGATTCCGGCTAACCTATTTCTATCGTACGGGAAGAAATATGAATTTTCAGCATCACTCGAGTGCCTAACAACGATATCCATTATTATTTTGACTGTAGTTCCATGAAATCTTTCACTGTTGACGATCTCTACGCAGCTTCTTACCCTGAGAAGCAAGAAAGGAAATTTTACTTCACATTGGTGGCACCCGACTTAGCGAAAGATGCTGAAGAGGCGTTAAGTTGCTACTTCGAGACATTGTGACTAACGTTAACCAAAATGTGTCTGTCACCGAGTGGACTTTGTCTGTCAGGATGCATGTCCGACCGGGTAATTCTACAAGCGTTCACGCATCCTTTGGGCGCCGCCTTATTTTATGCCGGGTACGTGGTTGGCAACAGGAAAGCTCTTTCATCGGAGTTGCATTATGGACTTTTCCTATGTGTTTTTATCCTTTCCTTAGCAAAATCCCCGGAACCCCCCTTTACAAAAGGGGGGTTCCGGTCGCCAATCCTTACCCGTATGGGCGCTACTTGGTATAAGGCTCCCCATTTGATTTTGGCGGGCAACCCTCGCTTTAAATGGGGTCAAGGTTTATCCATCTCGTCGCGGTACTCCCCGCGGCGCGCCATGCTGTTACATTTGGCCCGGTGATAGAGGGCCTTTTGGGCGGCAACACGATTGACTTCCTGGCCCTTCCAAGTATCCATGGCGGGCTGCTGGATGGCGCGGGAATAGGAAAAAGTAAGAATCCATGGTGCTTTGGACCCCCACCTGACATTCATGGCATTTAAGCGAGCGGAGGCCAGTTCCGCACTCTGGCCCCCGGACAAAAAGGCGACGCCGGGGACCGCCCCCGGCACCGCCCGGAGCAGACAGGATACCGTGGCGTCCGCCACCTCGTTCACATCGGCCTGGATGGGACAATCTTTGCCGGGGAGCACCATATTGGGCTTTAAAATCATGCCTTCCAAAAGCACCCGCTGCCGGAAGAGTTGGCCGAACACCGCGTGCAAGGCGGCCTCGGTTACCAGGGCGCACTGCTCCAGGGTGTGGTAGCCGTCCATGAGCACCTCGGGCTCGACTATGGGCACCAGACCGCTTTCCTGACACAGGGCGGCATAGCGCGCCAGGGCGTGGGCATTAGCTTCCAGGCACCCACGACTGGGAATGCCCTCGCCGATGGTGATCACGGCCCGCCATTTGGCAAACCTGGCCCCCATCTGCCAGTATTCCGACAGACGCTCCCGCAGGCCATCCAGGCCTTCTGTAATTTTCTCCCCCGGATGGCCGGCCAGATCTTTGGCGCCCGTGTCCACCTTAATACCCGGAACAATTCCGGCCTCGGTAAGGATCTCAATAAATGACGCGCCGTCATTTTTGGACTGGCGTATGGTCTCGTCGTATAAAATGGCCCCGCTGATGAATTCACCCAACCCGTGTGTGGTTAAGATCAGCTCCCGCCAGGACCGGCGGGCCTCCACCGTTTGGGGAATCCCCAGTTTGGCAAAGCGCTTGTTACAGGTTGGATTACTCTCGTCCATGGCCAGCAGGCCCTTACCTGCCTGCATCATGGCTCGAACCGTTGTGGCAAGATCATGTTCTTCCATTGCTGACACCTCCTTTTGTCCGGAAAAGGTCCTTTTCCGCCCTGGGGCGGTGGGACCGCCAGGCCGACTTGGCCACTGCCTTCGGCGGTGGGGCGGTCGGACCGCCAGCCAGATTTGCTGCTACCTTCGGTGGCGGGCGGCAGGATCGATCTCGACGCTATCCCTGACCTGTCCACGACCAGAGGCGGTACCCAGGTACGCCTCCGCGCAAGCACTTGATTTCCCAGCACCTTTCGGTGCGGAGTCAAGATCTAATCTGCCATTCCGCCTCGCCAGACACTCTTTCCGATACCCGATTTAGAAGGGCCACTTCCAGTCGGTGAGGTCCTGCCGATCCACGCCGAACTCGTAGGCGTGGTTTTTACACGCGATCTGCTCATCGATAAGGGCCTCTCGCACGCTTGATCCCGTGTCACAGAAACGGGATATTCGGTCGATGGCGTCAATGGCCAGGCTAAAGCGGTCGGTTTGGTTGCGGATAGCCAGCTCCAGCGGCGTATCGATATTTCCCTGCTCTTTATAGCCGCGCACATGAATGTTGTGCTGAGCGGGCCGGCGGTAGGTCAACCTGTGGATCAGCCACGGGTAAGAGTGGAAGTTGAAGATCACCGGCCTGGTTGAAGTAAAGAGGGCCTCGAACTCACGATCTGTCATCCCATGGGGGTGTTCGGTGTGAGGCACGAGCCTGAAAAGGTCCACCACGTTCACGAACCGAACCTTTATGCCGGGCAGGTGCTGGCGGAGCAGGGCGGTAGCAGCCAGGGACTCCATGGTCGGCACGTCGCCGCAACTCGCCATGACCACGTCGGGCTCGGTCCCCTCGTCGTTACCGGCCCAGTTCCAGATGCCGGCGCCCTTGGTGCAGTGCGCGATGGCCGCGTCCATGTCCAGGTACTGCAGGTGTACCTGTTTGTCCGCCACGATGACGTTGACATAGTTAATGCTTCGCAGGCAGTGGTCAGCCACGGAGAGCAGGCAGTTGGCGTCGGGCGGCAGGTAGATGCGCACCACGCCGGGGCTTTTGTTGGCGACCACGTCAAGAAAACCTGGGTCCTGATGTGTGAAACCGTTGTGGTCCTGGCGCCAGACCAGTCCTGTAATCAACAGGTTGAGTGACGCCACCTTGGTCCGCCAGGAAATTTCGTTGCACTTTTCCAGCCACTTTGCGTGCTGGTTGAACATCGAATCGATTACGTGTATGAACGGCTCATAGCTGTTGATTAAACCGTGCCTGCCGCTCAAAAGGTAACCCTCCAGCCACCCTTCGACCGTGTGCTCGCTCAGCATCTCCATGACCCGGCCTTTCAAGGCCAGTTCGCCTCCGTCGTCGTCCTCCGGGAAATACTCCCCCAACCATACTTTCTTAACGACCTCGTAGAGGGCATCGAGCTTATTGGATTGGGTCTCGTCGGGCCCGAAGACGCGGAAGTTCTCCATGTTCAGCCGCATGACTTCCCGGAGGAAGTTGCCGAGGGTGGGGACGTTACCGGCCAGCGCCCCGCCGGGGTCCTTGACCTCGACGGCGAACTTGCGGAAGTCAGGCATGTCCAGAGGCCGGCGCAACAGACCGCCGTTGGCCACGGGGTTGGCGCTCATGCGCCGGGGCCCCTTGGGCGCCAAGGCTTTTAACTCGGGAATCAGCCGCCCCTGTTCGTCAAAACGTTGCTCCGGCTTATAGCTGCGCATCCACGATTCGAGCAATTTCAGGTGTACGGGGTTGGCGGCGACGTCCGTGATAGGGATTTGGTGTGCCCGCCAAAAACCTTCCAGGTAGTGTCCGTCAACCTCCCTGGGGGCGGTCCAGCCCTTGGGGCTCCGAAGGATGATCACCGGCCAGCGCGGCCGGAAGGCCTTGCCGGTCTGCCGCGCCTCCTCCTGGAATCTGCGGATCTCCAGGACGCAGTGTTCCATGGTGGCGGCCATCGCCTGATGCATGCTCCCGGGTTCGCTTCCCTCCACGAAGTAAGGGGTGTACCCGTATCCGACGAACAGGGCCTCCAATTCCTCGTGGCTGATGCGGGCCAGGATAGTGGGGTTGTTGATCTTATAGCCGTTGAGATGCAGGATCGGCAGCACCGCCCCATCGGTTATCGGGTTGAGGAATTTGTTACTGTGCCAGCTCGTGGCCAGGGGGCCGGTCTCAGACTCGCCGTCGCCCACCATCACCAGGGTGATCAGGTCCGGATTGTCGAAAACCGTCCCAAAAGCGTGCGAAAGGCTGTAACCTAACTCGCCACCCTCGTGGATACTGCCTGGAGTTTCCGGGGTTGCATGGCTGCCGATGCCCCCGGGGAAGGAAAATTGCTTGAAGAAGCGCTGCATCCCTGCCAGGTTTTCACTCTTGTCGGGGTATATCTCGGAATAGGTCCCCTCGAGGTACGCCTGGGACAGGACCGCCGGCGCCCCGTGACCGGGGCCGGAGATATAGATCGCATTCAGGCCGTACTTGTCGATCAGCCGGTTGAAGTGAATGTAGGTGAAACACTGGCCCGGGTCCGATCCCCAGTGGCCCAGCAGCCGCGGCTTTATATGCTCCGGTTTGAGCGGCTCCCTCAGCAAGGGGTTGTCCCTGAGGTACAACATCCCCAGGCACAGGTAGAGGCTGGTCTGCCAGTATGCGTCGATCTTGCGCAGCTCATCCATGCTCAAAGGGGTCCCTTTGACTGTGGATCGAGCCGGCCCATAAGCGCTGATGCTCTGGTCTTCTTGAACCGGCATCGGTCGCCTGGTCGGGGTCGTCATAACTGCGTCCTCCTTTTCATTACTGTATCTTTGCGCCAGTCAGGGCGGTGGGACCGGCCGGTGGGACCGGCTGCATACTTGGCCACTGCCTTCGGCGGTGGCAGGGGCAGGGTTTCGACAGCCCGCCCGCGAGGCGGTTACCCTTCCGGCCAAACGCCGCTGGTCATGGACAGATCAGAGATAGCGTGGAGATCAGATTGTCCATCCTTTCCGAATAAGAAACCTCGCGGGGCGTGGAGTTTAGATAAGGTGAAATTCTCCTGCGTTCATCCGGTGTTTCAGGTCTGGAGACTAGATAATTATTTTGTCCACCCTGTCAATCGGGAGTAATGCTTGAAATATATCGTGGTGAGAGTTAGAAAAACGAGGGAGGAGGACAGCCGATTAAATTCGATCCCTCCGATTACATGCCCTTTCCCTTAGTATCCGTGCTGCATCCCGGCTCCATGAACCAATACTCGACATCGGATAATCATGGGCCCCTCACGAAGACGGATTATTTTTCCCTTTTTCCGCCAGACCGTACAATAGCAGTGCCGCCCCCACGGTCAAAAGACCAACGGCAGAAGAAAAAGGCTTTTCGATCAGGAGGTAGCATAGCATCCAGCCGTTCAATACCAGGTAAAATGCCGGCGTTACGGGATAACCCCACATTTTGAAAGGCCTTTTTAAGCCGGGCTTTTTCACACGTATCACAAATACTCCCAATACGGTCATGAAGGCGAACAATGCCAGGGTAAAGCCCACGTATGTAAGTATGGCATCGAAAGCCGAGGTGAGGGCCAGTAGCAGGGCCACCGAAGACTGGAGCAGAATGGCATAGGCAGGCGAGCCTCTTCTGTTCTTTTTGGCAAAAACTCCTAAGAAACCGATATCCTCACCCATGACCTGTGTTACCCGCGGTCCCGCCATGATCATGGAACTGAGAGTGGAGACCAGAGCCAAACAGATCAACAGGGTAACAATTCTGGCGCCGACTCCGCCAAATACGGTCTCTGCGGACAGGTATGCGATGTCGATTCTGCCGGTGAGTTCCCGGACCGGGACAGTATAGAGAAAGACCAGGTTGAGCAGGACGTAGCATACCGAAACAAAGAGAGTACCCCAAAAGAGGGAGATGGGCAGGTTTCGCTCGGGTTTTGGAATTTCGCCGGCAACATAGACCGATGCGTTCCATCCGGAGTAGGCATAGGATACATAGACCAGCCCAACGGCAAATGCAGGGCTGAAGATCGTTCCAAACTCGTTTCTCTGCCAAAGGGCAATCGGTTGGGGGTGTGGGGTGAGAAAACCTGCGGCAATGAAAAGGGCAATGAGCAGAATTTTGCCGGCCGTGAAAACATTCTGAAACTGGCAGCCCAATCTTACATCCACCAGATGTATCAGTGTGAGGAGCCCGATTGCTGAAACAGCCGCCGCCGTCTTGTGGATTTCCGGGAAAACGGCTTGCATGTAATGGCCCAGGGCGATTGCCGCGAGTGCGATGGGAGCGCCGAAGCCCGCCACGATGGACGCGCATCCTGAAAGAAAGCCGACGGCCGGGTGATAAATGTTGCTTAGATAGGTGTACTCCCCTCCGGACCTCGGCATCATGGATCCCAACTCTCCGTAGGCCAGCGCTCCGCAAAAGGCGCTTGCGCCGCCGACGATCCACAACAACATTACCGCAGGGATGGAGTGAACGCTGGTAAGTTGAAGACCAAGCGTAGTGAAAACGCCTGTTCCGATCATGTTGGCAATGACCAGGAGCGTGGCGGAAAGAAGGGTGACGGGTTTCCTCTGATCCTCAGAGTGGTACATGATTTATTGCCGATTTATGCATTAACCTGACCACCAACGAATCTCGAAGGGCATTTAGGGCTCATCCGTGGCTTATAAAAACATCTCAGGACACCTTCAACCCATAGAACTTTCCCATATAAGAATAATAAACGCGAGAGCAAGGTCAACGGGGCCGGTTTTGGGTTCCTTCAAGAGACACTCTACAATACGCCTGTCTTTTCTGCCTTCTTACCAATATCCATGGAATCTTCATTGTTTCTTTAAAGGCCGTTGCCGCTTCAAGAAACGAAGATTCCCTTTTTTTCATAGCGCTTCCACTCGGCAAGGCACATACCGGTGCATTGGCGTTCCCACGAAATCCCGATTGGTGTTTTTGGTCAATCGATTCACATTGACCCCGTAGGCCTTGCCGTCGTAAACGAGTCCGAACCCATGGGGAATGGCCACATGGCCTTGGCGGGCCGAATCGGTGACCTCCAGTTCAACCTCTACGGAACCGGCCTGAGTAGTTATACGCACAAGCTGACCGTCTTTAAGCTTCAGAGCGGCGGCATCGGTGGGGTGCATGGCCAGGGTGCAGGCCCTTTTGCCCTCATTCCAGGCTGGGTTGCGCATGAGGGTGTTGGCGTTCATAGAGGTATGACGTCCGGCCATGAGAATCAGAGGAAATTGAGGGTCGGGCCTCAAGGCCGCTTCTTCCTGCTCGGCCTCAATCCCCTTGACCGTGTCCCAAAGCTCCGGAATATGGAGATTTATTTTGCCGTCCCCGGTTTGAAGCTGGTCAAAATTCCGGCGCGGATCCAGCCGACCTATCCAGAGGCCTTCCGGTTGGTCCATGAGTTTCTGAAAGATCTCTTCGCCCATACCGAGTCCGGGAGTGAAACCTGCCCGGGCGGCATTTTTCTGAAAAGACTTGGGCGCTGTCTGAAGCAGACCCCAGAGGGTGGCAAGGTTCACCGATCCCATGGCTTTTCCCAAGGTCTTTCCGAGGATAAAGGGCATGACCTTCAAGGCCGCCGGCTCTTCTTGAACGTATTCCATTAGGGCGGTAGAAAAGGCGGACCGGCTTTTTCCGGCCGCCTGGTAGAGGCTGTCCGGAATGGGAGGGATGAGCCCCAGGCGGTCGGCTAAGCGGAGGTGGATTTCCCCGGCTTCCAGGGACTCTCCCTCGGGTTCCATGATGGGCCGGCGCATCTGGAAGAAGATGCCCGGATAGGTCAGGTCAAAAAATGTGCCGTCCCACGACTCAAAGCCGGACCGGGCGGGGAGCACATAGTGGGATAAGGCCGCCGTTTCCGTCATGGCCAACTCGACGGTCACCAGCAAATCCAGTCGTTTGAAGGCCTGTTCATAGGCCGTGGTATCCGCGTATGAGCGCAAGGGGTTGGAGGCGGAGACCAGGACCGCCCGCAGACGTTCCGGGTGGTCCGATAAAATCTCTTCCGGCATTACATTGGGCGGGAAAATGGCCGCCACCGGGAAAAAATCAGTGGCCACAGTCCGCCAATTTTTTGCGTCCCGCTCGTCGCAATGAGACCCGGTGGGCATAAAATGTCCGGGCAAAATGTTGCCGCCCGGGACACAGAGCCGTCCGCAGACTGCCAGGAGGATGGCGGCCAGGTAGGAGGAGGCGGCGCTGTGCCGGTTCATATAAAGACCGAGGTCGTAGCGCAGGCAGGATTTGCGGACGGCGAAGAGCCGGCTGACCTCCCGAATCTGATCGAAATCGAGGCCGCAGGTCCGGATGGCCGCCCGGACGTCAAAATCCAGGAACAACGGTCTTATTTTTTCAAAGGACGAGGTGTGGTTTTGGATATAGTCCTCATCTTCCCAACCCTCTTTCAAGATCAGGGCGATCATGGCCCGGAGGAGCAGGGCATCTGTTCCCGGACGGATGGGCAAATGCATGTCCGCGATCCTGGCCGTTTCGGACCGGCGGGGATCGACTACGATAAGGAGTTTGTCAGGGTCCTTGGAGATCCTCTGAAGATGTCTTGGGGCCTGGGGAATCTGGTGACTCTGCATCCCGTTCCACCCTAAGATCAAAAAGAGATCCGTTTCTTCCACATCCGGGTCCGCATGCATGTATTGCCGGCCGAACATTCGGCCATGGACCCAGAACATGCCTGAGAATTCCTGACCCGCCGCATTGTAGAAATATTGTGACCCCATCCCCCGTAATAATCGCACACCAAAAGGCGCCTCAAAATGACACCCCTGGCCACCACCCCCCATATAGGCAACGGAGCGTGGGCCATATCGGCCGATGATCCTTTCGAGTTCGGCGGCAATCTCATCGATGGCCTGTTCCCAGGAGATCCGCTCAAACCCGTCCCCTTTCCGTTTCAGCGGGTATTTGAGCCTGTCGGCGTTATGTTGATGGTAAGCGATGTTCAGGCCCTTGCGGCAAACATACCCTTCACTGCGGACATTTTCTTTGTCCCCTTTAACCTTGATCAGGCGATTATTTTCGACTTCCACTTCCAGACCACAGTTCTGGGCGCAAAGGACGCAACTCGTTTTGTGAGCTGTTCTCATAGGTCCTCTCTATCCATGGTGGTTTTTGATATCAGCCTTTCTATTTCGCCTTCTCACGCTCCATGGTCAGGCAATAGATCCCCTTTCCTTCACGTCCCGGTGTGTAACAGAGGTTGTCCGATTTGCATTCCGCCTTGCGACGGTCCCCGGCTTTCCAGCGATTGATCAAATCCGGCTCCCTGATAAAAGGCCGGCACATGGAGATGTAATCAGCCATTCCGTCATCAACGAGCCTTTCAGCGACTTCAAACGACCTTATGCCGCCTACCAGGATAAGCGGGATGGATACAGCCTTTCTAAAGGCGCGAAGTTCCTCTTTGAAGTAGGCTTCTTTTTCCTCGGAATTAATTCCGGGGCGGCTTGGAGAAAGTACGCCCCCTGTCAGCACACCGCCGCTCACTTCGATTGCATCCAAACCGGCGTCGGCGAGCAGGCCTGCAGCCAGAACGGAATCATCCAGGCTCAATCCGTTCTCGTCGAAATCCCGGCAGTTTATTTTGATCAGTACCGGATAGTCGTTGCCCACAACCTCACGGATTGTGCGGTATACCTCCAGATGAATGCGGGCGCGATTGGATGCGCTTCCCCCGTATTCATCCGAGCGCTTATTGAAAGCGGGGGAAAGAAACTGGTTGAGGAGGTAGCCATGCGCGGAATGGATCTGCACTCCGTCAAAACCCGCAGCCTTGGCTCTCCCGGCGGCGTCCCCGAAGGCTGAAACGAGGTCCCGGATATCCCGGGCCGTTATTTCTTTGCGCGCCGATTTGGCGAGGCCCTCAAAGTCCGAGACAACGAGCGGGGGCTGTCCGGTTAATTTTTCAGCCGCAAAGTTGCCTGCGTGGGAAAGCTGCATCACTATCCTGCCACCCCGCTCATGGACTGAAGCAGCCATTTCCCGAAGCCCTGGAATGAGCCCGTCTTTATAGACGCCCAGTTGCCACGGGCCTGCCTGCCCCTCCGGCCGCACGTAGGCGTGGCTGCTGATAATCAACCCCACGCCACCCCCGGCAAGAGCATTCATCGTCTCTATCAGTTTCGGCGTAACCGCTCCATCGTCGGCAGCCATACCTTCCCAGGTTGCGGACCTGACAAACCGGTTCGACAGATGCATCCCCTTCAACGTACTCTCTTCAAATAATTTGCTCATTTTTTTCCTTTCTCGTTTCAAGATTTAAGGCCCTCTGTTACATGAGGTGAACAGTAAAACTCCTGACTATTCTTTTACAGGGATCCTGGACTCGCACGGGACAGCGGTCTGACACAATCCACAAACATTTGTTTCAATGCCGAAATGGTTTCTTACGTATTCCGTTGTGACCTGCCGCAGGTAATTAAAGCATCTCGTCTTATCGTGCCCGAGGTCGCTGATTGCTCCTGCGGGACACCGCTTTATGCATTTCCCACATGTGCCGCGTGAGTAGTGAAGGCAATATTGGTGGTGATCGGTGTATGGCCTGCTGGTTGGCTGGACGGAGATTTTAGCAATAACGGATCCACTACGCATGGCTTTGCCGATCGGTGTGATGAGACCGTCGCAGAGCCCGAAAGTACCCGATCCGGAAATATAGGCGGCGTGTCGCTCGGACCAGTTAGAAGCAATACCGTACCGCTCGGAGACTCCCCTTGACCAAAAGGGCGCAAGGACCGGGGCAACGGCTTTGAACCCCGAACTCTTCAGGATATCCACCACATAACGGCGAATCATTGCATTGAATACTTCACCATAGGCTTTTGACCTCGCCCACCGTTCGGAAGGGTATGTGGTCTCTTTCCGGTTGTCGGCCCTTGTGACTTGCGCCTGGGGCAGTATCCAGCTAATGACCGTGAGTTCGTCTGCCGATGTTTTTGTGCTGGGGAATGACTTCTTGAAGACCTCGATGGGGGTCATGTAAAAAGGACCTACGTCCTCCTTGATCGTCTGATAGAGAGGATCACAGCCGCTCGAGAAGCCTACAAGCGGCTCATCCCAGGCCCTGTCATTATCTTTATTTTTCAGGGAATTATCGGGAGAGTCCAGACAAAACTCCCTAATGACTCTCTCCAGCCAAACAGACAAATCGCCTATCGGTTCTCTTCGTTGATCTGCGCAAGGCATATGCCTCTCCTCTTATAGATTCTATTTGCGGCAGGTGATGATCGGCTCCCGCTCACCAGTGTATATACACGTATATGTCCAAAAAAACCAGCCTATTTAACGCGAGCCAGGGCAGTGAGCTCCGATAGGTCTTTAAGCAAGCTTCCCATGCGATTTTCGCCGAGTCCCTTCTCAATATGAGCCTGCGCCTTTTCCCACAACGGTATTGCTGCCAGCAGCACAGCGCCGCCTTGTTCAGCGACCATCCCCCCGGCGTCATGTCTGAGCTATTCCGGGCGATGGAGATATCGCGTGGAACGGAGAAATCGAGGCTGCAAAGCATGTATATGCACCTAATTGGCTGCCTGTCAACCACTTTTGCACGATGATTCTCAAATGCGCGGCGCCGGCCGTTCGTGATTCGGCGGACCCGAACTCCGGCCTTTTATTCGTCGAGCATATAAAGTTCGTTGGACCTGGCGAAGCTCATGAGGAACCTGCCCATGACGAGCATCTGGGTATGATACTCCATGATGGCTTTGCGTTTAGTCTCCACTTCCTCAGGATTAAGGGGAAATGAGATCCACTCTCTGCCTTTATCAGGGAAGCCATCGGGAGGATTGAGGTGCGCTCCGGCGCCCGAACCCTGGGCGATGGGCCACTGCTCAAAATGGATCAGGAAAGTGAGCAAATGGGGTTTATGGTTTGGATGTTTCCCATTCCAATGTTTCAATGCCGCCTTAACAAAAAAGTAAGTCGCACTATGGTCCGGGTGCTGGTCCTCAGCCGGTGTGGTCGCCACCAGCTCAGGCCGAAAGTCAGCGATAACCCGTTCGATCTCCCGGGTCAGGTCGTGGCCGGTGTAGTCACAGAAAGGGATAATACATTCAGATACCGGGGGACGGTTTTTCCAGGTGAAAGGAGACCTGAAGGCAAACGGGTGTGCGCGAAACTTCAGACGGAGGTAGGACAACCCGCCGTCCGGAAAACCAAGGCAGATCACATCGCGATCCTTCATCCCCAGGGTGGCGGCGGCCTTCAGAGCCTCCTCCCGGCGCTCTACACCATACCTTCGGTAGTCCTTTGCGGTGGGGTGCGAGATGTGATTCTCCCTTTCCACCCCCTCCGGATAGCCGTCTCCGTTTGTTATAAATACCACCTTTACCTTTCCGCCTGCCTCGAGAACACGCTGAATGAGGCCGCCCGTTCCGAGGCTCTCGTCGTCCGGGTGCGGCGAAAAGACCATAAGACGTGTGGTATGCGAGATGAGTGGCTCTATCGCCTGCAGTGTTTCCGCCCCGGCACAGGAAGGAACCAACGCGGCGAGCCCAAAAATCGTCATCAATAATACCTGCAGCACGTTCACTTCCTCCAATTTCCAGACCTCTACAGATGTGCACCTGAATTGCATCAACTCGACTACCGACGAATCCCGAGGCGCAATCCGCGGTCGAATTCCGCCCCAAAGCATCCTTTGGGCAGGTAGAAGGCCCGTCGAATCGTCTTCCCGGGGTCCCGGCGCACACCTCTGCTATTCTTCATAAGAAACCATGCTTTGCTCGATTACATCAGCTACGTGCTCCCTTGTGATCACTCCGACGGCATTTTCGGTTGTCAGCGTTTTCCCTTTGGGAGCTACGATGGCGGTGCTTGCTCCTTCTGCGTGCATCCGGCCTACAATCTCAAAAAGAGGCGAGTTTTCGGAAACCGTGATGTAGTTCTTTTCGGCAAGATCGCCGAGCGTCATACCTGAAGGGGCGCTAAGCGCCTTTAGCACATCCTTTCCTGAAACTACACCTAAAATCGATTCCCGGTCTTCCACAAGAAAAATCAGCCCGTCTTCCCGGGAAACCAGCTTTGCAAAATCGTCTACCGGCATGGAAGCCGGAAGAATCTCCGGAGAACTTTCCATGATGCTTCTTGCCGGCATCAGGTAATGGAAATTGGTTCTCATGGCATTTGGCATAAAATGGCCGCGCCGAGCCAGTTTTAGTGTGTAGATTGTCTCGGGGGAGAGGAGCGCCCTGATGGCGTTGCTGGTGGCGACAGTCACTGTCAACGGCAGTACGGCATGATAGTCCAGGGTCATTTCAAAGACCATGACGAGAGCGGTAATCGCAGCCCCTGTCGACCCGCAAACCATGCCCGCCATGCCTGCAAGTGCAAAAACAGGGGGGCTGACCGGCAAGAACGGGAATAATGCTTTCAGCGCCACCCCGTAAGCGGCTCCAGCCATTGCGCCCAAAAAGAGCGCCGGTGAAAAAATTCCGCCCGAAGCCCCTGAGCCAAGCGTAAGAGAAGTAACCAGCAGCTTCAAAACGAATAGCAGGATCAGCAGCTTGAAGTCAGCGAGTTTTCCGGTGAGCACATCCTCGATACCGGCGTAACCTACGCCCTCGATGTAGTAATGCCCCAGGAAAGCCATGGAGAGGTACATCAGAACGCCGACCAGCAACATGCCGCCCATATGGCGGAGGTAATAATTCCCGGGCGCCCTCCGGTCGAAAATATCCTCGAAAAAGTAGATGGAGTGGATATAAATCGCAGTGATGATCCCGACCCCGAAATAAGATCCGGTCACCAGCGGGTTTAACAGATGGAAGGCGGTTTGAGATTCCGGAATGAAAAAAGAGGGATATACGCCAAAAAAGACCTGGCCGATGTAGGTGGCTGTAGCCGTGGCTATTGCAACAGGAACCACGGTCCTGACGCTAACCTCATTGAGAATGATCTCAATGGCGAAAAGCACTCCCCCAATCGGTGTATTGAAAGTTGCAGCTATTCCGGCTCCAGCTCCGGCTGCAACAAGGGTAATCCGCTGCCACGCCGCCATCGGTATGTACTGGCCAAGAGTCGAACCAAAGGAAGATCCAATCTGGACTATCGGGCCTTCGCGCCCGACAGAACCTCCACTGCCAATGGAAAGCCCGGATGCCAGCGATTTAACAGCGGCCACTACAGGCCTTATAATGCCACGGTTGTAATAGATCGCGTCCATAACCTCCGGAACGCCGTGCCCCTTTGCTTCGGGTGCGAAACGGGTAACCAGAAATGAAACCCCTGCCGCACCAAGAACAGGCACGAGAATCACAAAAGGTCCCCATGGGCTGGACGGTGTGTGGACGTTTGCTTCATAGACCAGGGACAGCTTTCCGAGGAAGAGCAAGTTATGGAAGAAGGCTATCAGCGCCCGGAAAGCCACTGCGCCGAAGCCGCCGACGACTCCGACCAACACTGCGATAACTGCCAGCAGGAAAGAATTAAGGGGTGGGTGTTTTGACTGATTATTCTCCATGCCGGTGTCCTGTTTTCGCTCTGACAGCATTGTGCTGTCGCATTAGGTAAGTTTTGTGGTGGAGCATGTAAAGATTTGCCATGAAAATGGAATATCGGGGGATGCATGGGCAGGTCTGTTTCAATCCTCTCTTTTGTCTCGCCTGCAGATATGAGCACCTACGGTACGAGGAAGGAGAGTATCTGTTTTGTGTGAATTCGCCCTGTGGCCGTTTTTATTGCGGGCGGGGATAAACCCCGCCCCGACATCGTTGTCGCGCGGATCAATCGTAAAGGCGAGGGGATCAGTAAACGCAAAGACGTCCCGGGCGGAAGACGGGGAGAGAAGAGGTAAGACAGAGTAGGGGGACGGAAAGCCGTCCCCCTACTCTGTCTTACGAAGCGATGTTGGAGGTGTTAGAATCCGGGACTACCCATGATATCAGGCGTCCGTCTGGATTCTGAAGCTCGGTCCAGATCACAAGAAACCGCGCGGGCATCAGTATAGTCCGTATACGCGGGCGACGCAATACAAGAATACGGGCCGGAGTTGTCTGCGGCGGTCACGTTCCCGGAGGTGGCCCCGGAGTTGGCGTTGCAACAAAAGGGAAACCATCGGGCGTCGCCGCTTGAAACCAGGGCAAACGCCACGACCATCACGATTACAACACTCATCACTGCCTTCATTGTTTTCATTGTTTTTCTCCTTCTTGAACGTGTTGCTTTTTCGAAATAACCTGCACTCGCTTTTCTTATTGAGCAAATGGAGTGCCATCGGCGGGCAACATGATGTAAAATCTAAAAGTAGAGTATATTAGGGCACTTATGGTTTCAGGCAGGATAACTTCCGGCTTGTATGAGAGGGATATTAGTTTAAAAGTGTTTAACACTGTTTAAACATGTAAATGGTTTAGTGATTGGAGACTGCCGGATGATCTCGAGGGACGCCCTCCACAGGGGGCAAAGTCTTGATTCTGAGGGGTTCGATGTGCGTAGAGCCTGATTTCGAGTTCTACGAAATAAGCCAACCCACCAAGGTGGGCCACACGATTTATCGAGTCAGTTTCATCCATCAGCAAATCTTACCCTTTCGGCCTTATTTCCTGGCCGAAAAGATCTCAAGGTGACATATTTTTATAGTTTATTCGCCAATATACGCCATCTAGCCGCTCTTGACAAATACATATCTTTTAGTATATAATAACAAAAGATATGGAAGATAACCCTTTGGATATTGCCCTAAGTCTTTTCGATATTGCAGGCCCGATCTTCGTGTCCTTGAAAGAAGAGGTCAATCCTGCGAGCGAAAAGGCGCGTTCTCATCCGGAAGTTAAAGAACTGAGCTTTACTCAGCTTAGGATTTTACTTGCCATTGAGTATGGAAAAGACCAGGTCGGCAAACTGGCCCGCAGCGCTCACGTCGCTCAACCCGCCATGTCCAAAATCGTTGATCATCTGATCAGCCTCGATTTTGCCCGCCGTGATCCTCATCCCACTGACCGAAGGCGGATAAAACTGAGTTTGACTCCGAAGGGCGCTGCCGTAACGGGCCGTGTCCGCCTGAAGGCGGCAGAGAGGTATGTGGACGCGATAAAAAATGTTTCCACGAGTGACCGGCAAAAATTGCTCGATGGCATAGCGGTGATTTTCGATGTTATCGAAAAAACAAGAAAGGAAAACATATGAAACTTGATCCGGAAAAAACAGCTTTGCTGACTCTCGATTTCCAAAAAGGGATTTTTGGATTTGTCCCCGGCGCTGATGCAATCATCCCGAATGCATTCAAAGCCGTGGAATTTGCCCGAAAGAAAAAATTTCAAATTATCCACGTGGGACTTGGATTTTCCGAAGGCCATCCTGAAATTCCGGATACTGACTCCCCATTTAAGAGGGTGAAGCAAAACAATCTGTTCGTAAAGGGCACCGAGTCCGCCGAATTCCACAGTTCTATCGTTCACCCCAAGGAGCTTGTGGTCTATAAGCAACGAACAGGTGCATTTTCGGAGAACCACCTCCATTTGATTCTTCGCTCTCGTGGCATTGAGAACCTGGTGCTTTTCGGAATTTCGACGAGTGGTATCGTTCTCTCAACACTAAGGCGGGCATTCGACTTGGATTTCCGATGCGTCGTCATCAAGGACGCCTGTTTCGACGCCGATCAGGAAGTTCACCGTGTTCTCACCGGGAAGGTTTTCCCCGCACAAGCAACGGTGCTCACAGTGGATGCTTTCATTGCAGAGCAGGGGGAATGATTGAGTTCAGTGAACTCCCAAGAAACATTGCAACGATCCGAGACAAGTAACGCGGTGCTGCTCCCTTCCAAAGGATGGCATAAAACTTTTTCCGCCTTACGCAATCCTGATTACCGCTATTTTTATACGGGACAAACCGTTTCACTGATCGGCACCTGGACCCGCACCGCCGCCTTAGGCTGGATTTCCTTTCAGTTCACCCATTCGGAATTTTTGCTGGGTATTGTTTTCATGCTCCATTCCCTTCCCATTTTCCTTTTTGCCGTTTATGCCGGTTCTCTGGCCGACCGTATTCCCAAAATCAGGATTTTTACTTTGACCAGTTGGTTTTCGCTGCTGTCTTCATTGACTTTGGCCGTCATGTTGTTCCGTGGTCCCGTTCACATTGCATACCTAATGATCTTTTCCGCCCTTTGGGGGCTATCCATCACCTTTGAGATGCCGTCCCGGCAGACCCTCATGGTGGAACTGGTGGGCAAAAAAGATTTAGTGAACGCCATCGCGCTTAACAGCGCCATGGTGAATTCGACCCGGGTCATCGGTCCCGCTATTGGGGGTCTTTTGCTGGCTTCCTTCGGGGCTGCCTGGTGCTTTCTTCTGGATGCCATGAGTTATTTGGCGGTTCTTTACGCGATTCACAAAATCCAGCTTCCCGCATCGCACTACGCGCCTAAAAAGGTAAAAGCCGACTGGAAATATACTTTAGAAGGATTCAAATATTTAAAAACAAATTCCACCATCGCCCAGGCGGTAACCCTGCTTTTCATCATGGGAGTGGGAGGCTGGGCCTACCAATCCCAGCTATCCGCCTTCGTGGTAACCCAATTGAATATGGGTGCCCAAGGCTATGGCTGGCTTTTGGCCGTGAATGGCCTGGGCGCTTGCACCGCCGCTTTATTCGCCGCCGCCCAAGGATCTCGCATCGTCCGCATTAAAACGCTTTATACTGGCGCGGGCATTTATGGAGCTTTCACCATTCTTTTCGGTTTCATGCATCAACCGGCCGGCGCGGCCTTCCTTCTTTTCTTCGCCGGGTTCGGCATCATCTTATTTTTTTCCATCGGAAACAGTATCATCCAAACTCAATCCCCCGATCACCTGCGAGGTAGGCTGATGGGCATTTGGGCCCTGGTCTTCGGCGGGAGCATGCCCATCGGAAGCTTTTGGATGGGCTTCATCGCCCAAAGGGTGGGTTCGGGCCACGCCTTGCAGGCGGGGGGCCTTTTCTGCATTCTGGGGGCTTCCACCGTCTATATTCTGGGCCGCAAAAATCGGGGTTAACCTTTAAGGACCGTGTATGGGATTGGTTCCAAGGAGCAGGGCAGCCCCTCCGGCGCCGCTTATTTTGCCATTGGAAATTTGAAGCGCCTTGCTGATATGCCGCGCAATGGCTTCGTCAAGAGCAAGCAAGCTGTGGTCCCCATCGTGCGGCACACCAGGATAGTCAGTCTTCTTTGGCACATCGAAATGTTCGAACGTCAACCGCCCATTGTGTTCCTTGCCTCTTTTGCGGACAAGCTCGCGCTCGATCAGGTTCTCCAGTTCCCGTATATTGCCTGGCCAGTGATAAGCCTTCAATCGCTCGACGTCCTCGGCGGAAACGGCAGGCGGGGGATAGATTTTGAGGTCCTTTGATTTTCTTTGAACAAAATAATGGACAAGTGCTGGAATGTCCTCTTTACGATGCCCCAATGGGGGGATCATAATAGGAAATATATTCGAATTTAAAAGACAAAATACGCTGGCATGCGTATGGCTTTATTCCGGGATGGAGGTCGTGTGCACCGGCAGCTCTTTAGCACCTTCCTGGCCCCCTAACCTACCGCCCTGCCAGCTTAAGAGCGAAGGCCGGTTCGTGCGACCTCCGCATCTTCTGAAGATTCAGGCGCTGGAGTCCGGTTTAAGACGAGGAAGAATTGCATGATCTGGCTTGAGATGATAAGCATACGCACTGCCGGGATTATGGAAGCCGGGAAGGTTTTCGAGATTTGTGGGGAAATGCTCCAATCCATTGCAGACGATAAGCTGTTGAAGTGGACCGTTTTTTGCAATGCGAAATATGCGACCGATATCAGCATTCATCTTCAGTGGAAGTCCGACCATGCGTCTGCGAGTATTTTGGGCAGAGAGATGAGTTTGGCGCTCGGAGATCTCGGACTGATAAACCACACGTTATGGATTGAGGAAGAGGTGATGACGGCGCCAACCTGGAAATGAGGAGGAGCAGCAAGATGGGGGAGCGACAGAAAGTCATGGCGACTGATTTTGATATGTCGTTCTGGAGAAAGGCAGGGTTCACAATCAAGAGGGAGGTTGCAGCAATTCCGTCAGAACTCATTGTGATAATCTCCGGGTTCATATTAATGGGCATTCTCGGAAAGATAATTCTTTTTTAAGTCCCCGAAGAGGGAGAATCCTTAGAAAATTGCAGAGCCTGCTCCCGGGGGGCAATCTGCCGAAGAATTAGACAATATGCTGGAGGAGAGAAGGAATGTTGTCGCGATTGAAACAAGGTAAGTTTTTCTTCGTACTGGGGGTCCTGTTGCCGCTAGTCTTTCCCCAATTTATTAGCGCCGCTCTCCCGGACCAACAGAACCCCATGGCGCTCATACAGAGCGGCACTGAAAGGGCCTTCCAGATTTTGCAGGAGTCTAAAAAGGGGCAAGCGCCCTCTTTGCGGCAAAGGAAGGATGAAATCCTGGTTATAGTGAGCGAATATTTCAACTTCGAGGAAATGGCCAAAAGAGCGCTGGGCCGCCCCTGGAAAGAGCAATCCCCTGATAAGCGTCAGGAATTCGCACAACTTTTCAAACAGCTTCTTTTCAATACTTATATCAGCCGGCTCGAGAATTATACAGGCTCGAACGAACGGGTCTTCTACGATTCTGAAAAGCTGGACGGGGACTACGCGCTTGTCAAAACTCACATTCTTTATGAGACCAACAATAACATCGGGATCGAATACAGGCTCCGCCGGGATGGGGGAAGGTGGCAAGTTTATGACGTTGTGGTTGAGGGAATCAGCTTCGTCGATAACTACCGGGGCCAGTTCTGTTCGATCCTGACCAATGAATCATTTGACTCCCTTCTAATAAGACTTCGCCAGAAAGTCGATCAAACGAGCTGAGGTTTCACCCATAAGAATTTCTTACCAGCACCTGCCCCGGACCTGATCCGGGTTAATTCCGGCAGATACTTATGAACCGCCTTCAGCGATGAATACTGCATCCCTCCTTTTTTGCCGCTGGCGCAGGATCGGCCACCGGCTTACACGAACGTGAAAAATTAGGCAGTTCATACATCCACGACGAGTTCAATAATGCTTGCGGTCGATTTAACGCAGGGGCCCTATGGCATCCGAATTTCAGCATCGGGGAGGGAAAGCTCGACAAAGCCGGGGCAGGGTATTAGAAAATGCGCGATACTCAAGAATTGGCCGGAAAAAACGGTAAATCTTTACAAGGCCATGGGAGGAGGTCGGGTTATTGACGCAGTGAAGGTGGGCATGAATCCAGGTTGAAATACATTGAATTAATGAAATATCGTCAAATTATCAAATTATCAAACCCGCCTGCTTGCTGACCGCCTTCGGAGACAATGCCGTACAGCTTGAATTGAGGGTCTGGATAAACGATCCGCAAAATGGCCTTGGGTCTGTCAAGAGCGAACTTCTCAAGTGTGTATGGCGGCGCTTTCAGGGGTTCCTTACCTTGTTCTGGGCAATGCACATGGGCACGAAACAATTCAGGTTGCTTCCCGGAGAACCTGATTTAGCTTGTTGAACGATGAACTGCAATTGTGAGGAACAGACATGCGGCATGCAAATGCACTGGATCTCGCCTTGTATGTTACTGACCACTGGGGCGATTCACGGTTATCCGAGTTGAGCAGCATAATCGATTGCGGCCCCGGGGATTCTCTCCCCGATCAGGAGACTCTTCATCATCTCATTTCATGTTGCTACCAGGCAAGCCTTATGAAGGAGGAAGGAAGACAGGTGCGGTTCCGTCTCGTATTGAGAGAGCACGGCTGTTTCGACAGTAATGACGGGCCTCCCACAGGTCTGCATCCGCTTTTGTTCAGCGAGCCGCAAACTTTTGACGAGTACAAGCTACAGAGGCTGTCTCCTGCGGCCGATTTTTATCGATCTTTGATTGGAGTAAGACATGACGCTCAGGAGGGTCTGCAGATCTGGGGTATGATCCACTCCGGGTCTCGGTGGGTCCAAAATGTATACGGCGGAAGGATGATCGCACCCGCTCTGCCCCTCTCGCTGGTTGTTTACGTGACCGATCCCGGTCGAATAACCGTCTGCAAAGGCCCCTTGGCGATTGCGACATTAAATCGCGGTCAGATCATTTCCCCTGCACACGAAGTCTTTGACTCAGCCTGGCTCCCCGCCGGTTTTGCCTCGGTTCGCTCCAGGCTGTGGGAATCACACGTAGCGGCAAAGGGTGCAGCCAAGAAGCCCTGGGCCGATCTCGATCCCGGTATTGTGCACACAATTGCCAAACAAGTAGCCAGGCGTATCATCAGTTATGTCAGAAATTCCGGGCACGGCGGCACAATCCTCGTGATCCCTCCGGAAATGGTCGAGCAGGTATTCGAAGAAAACCCATACCTGAACATTGAATACAGGGTGACCGATGAGGCCACGCGAAAAAGATTTCAGACTCTGCTGGTGAACCTTATGAACACACTTGCCGAGGTGCATGGCCGGAAGGCAAACAAAGACAAGCCCGTCGGATGGGACGAGTATGTGGCCAGCAACGAGGAATCCCTCGCCCTGTTGGATGAGGCTGTTTTTGACCTCGCGCATCTCTTTGCAGATTTGACCTCGGTGGATGGTGCAGTAGTATTCACCGAGGGGTTCGAGTTGCTGGGGTTTGGGGCCATGATATCCGTGGGACTGAAGGGGGTGAAGACAGTAGCTCGCGCATTGGATATAGAGGGGCTTCACACAGAACAGGTACACTCCGGAAACTTCGGTGCGCGGCACCGGTCTGCATTCCGTTTTTGTAATGCCGTGCATGAGGCAATTGCTATCGTAATCTCTCAAGACCGGCTGGTGCGCTTCGTCAAATGGAAAGAAGGCGTGGTTACTTATTGGCATCATGTCGCAACAAACATCATGGATTTTTAACAAGACGCCGTTTAGATTAAACGGCAAGAATATTAAAGGAGGATTTATGGTTTCAAGGATTCTTGTGCCGACAGATGGTTCAAAGACAGCCCACAAGGCAGTCAGGTATGCGGTTGACCTTGCAAAACAGCTAAATGCCTACATAATTGTCCTGACAGTTGTTGATAATCGCTCCTTTATAGCACAGACAGTTCCTGCCGTGGATACTCCAACGCATGTAATAGAGCCTATCGAGGATTATATGTGTGAGGCCGCCAGGGGGTATGCTGAGGAGATAAAGAAAATGTGTGATAAAAGTGGCGTACAATCAGAGACTGTTATAAGGACAGGGCACCCTGTCGATGGTATTGTGAAAGAGGCTAAAAAGTCAAAGGTGGACCTCATTGTTATGGGTTCCCAAGGCAGAAGTGCTTTAGCAGCCGCAGTACTTGGCAGCGTTACCTATGGAGTAATTCATAACGAGACAAAGACGCCTGTGCTCATCGTGCGGAGAGCCTGACAGCGGGCATCCCGCCTTCAACTCTGACGTTGAAATGCGTGTCGTGATGACGCCACCGGCGAGTGCCGCAGCGCGCCCTACAATCCCAGCCCTGAAAACAGATGACGAAGATGCGCGCGGACAAAACGCTCGTCGATTTCTGCATTGCCAACGAGCATACGGTTCAGGATGGGTCCGTAGATTTCATCGAGAACCAGGTCCATATCCAGTCCCTGCTCCAGCTCCTCCCGTGCGACGGCAGCCTCGATGATGTCTCGCACTTTTCTTCTCCGCCGTTCAATGAAGGCCTGGAAGACAGGCCGATACTTGTCGCTAAGCTGTGCCTCAGCAAAAAGGCTCCGCACAATCTTTCCGTCTATGTCCCCCAACTGCCGCGCCACGTTCTGCAAGGCCGTTGTCAGGTCTGCCTTCAACGATCCGCTGTCGGAGATCGGGATATCATCCTCCGCCTGTCTGACGAGCGCCTCCGTGACGATTTCAGCCTTTGACGACCATCTCCGGTAGATCGAAGGCTTGCCGGCGCCGGATTCCGCAGCGATGGCGTCAATTGTCAGGCTGGCGTATCCATGTTTTCGAGCACGGAGAAGAGCCGTATCGAGAATGGCCCTGTCCACGTCTGTCGAGCGCGGCCGTCCTGCCGGATTCCGCGATGGCGTTTTCTTCCCGGCAGGCTTCTTCACTTGACAGAACTCCTTATGTTCCCGGACACCCAGCGATTCGGAATGATAAAAAACAGCGGCACACAAACGAAGATCGCAAGGCTCAGCAAGGGCTGAAATCTTCCAGCCACTATGGCGACAGTATAAGCCGCAACGGGCGACAAGTGGAGCCGTGTCACGAGCGTTGCGATATGCGGGGTCAGATGCTTGCCGGAAAGCTCCGGCTTCCGTGCAGCGTACGACCAGGCAAGAGTATCCGTCACATTCACGAGTATCAACGTGATGCCGTACAACGCAATCGCATTCGGATCCTGAGGATGATTGCCAAGAACGGCCGTTGGGAAAGGAATGAACGACACGCACAGCAGACTGAGATTGTTCAACCAAAGCAAGTTCCTGTCAACTCTGGAAACGAAATTGAACATCGAGTGATGGGCCACCCAGTACATCGTCACGATGAGAAAACTGAGGACAAATGCCAGGATCTTAGGCCCGATCGACAAGAGATCCTGCCATACGGAAGGGCCATCCGGCAGCTTCAACTCAATCACGAGCAGCGTGGCTACGATTGCAAAAAGACCATCGCTGAATGCTTCGACACGATTTTTTTCCATACTGTTACTCCCTTTGAGGCGCAGACGAAAATAACCGTCCGCCCCGGCGGTGTTTACAGACCCCTTCGACTCCGCGAGCCCCCCAGTCGGCCAAGGCATTACGAGCCAAAGATTTTTCGTTGCACCCGCGAGTGTGCCGTACTATAGATAAACCGTTACTGATAGTAACGTATCTATACAAGAAATTCAAGTGAAACGGGAGGTGCACATGCAAGGTCAGAAGATCATCATTGTCGGAGGAACCTCGGGCATCGGTCTCGCTACAGCCCGTTTGGCGGTCCAGCAGGGCGCGAAAGTCGTTATCACAGGGCGTGACGCCGACAAAGCACAACAAGCAGCTGCATCCATGGGGCAAGCAGCGCAGGGAACTGCCTTCGACGCTGCCGACAGCTCGGCTGTACGCACGTTCTTCGATGGCGCCGGTCCCTTTGATCACCTCGTGCTGGCGCTCAGCGGCGGCAAGGGCGCCGGGCCATTCACTTCCGTCTCCGAACACTACCTTCGGGAAGGTTTCAACGGAAAATTCTTCCTTCACTGGACCCTGGCCCAGGTTAGCCTTAAGACCCTGAATAAAACGGGCTCCATCACGTTTATCACGGCGGCGTCGGCACGCGTCGGCACTCCCGGCACGGCGGGCCTTGCGGCGATCAACGGCGCTATCCAGGCCCTCGTGAAGCCGCTGGCGGCGGAACTCAAACCTGTGCGCGTGAACGCGGTATCTCCCGGCATCATCGAGACCCCCTGGTGGAACCGGCCGGGTCAGGAAGAACAGTTTGCAGCTCTAAAACGTATGGCTGCCGATACGCCGGCAGGCCGAGCAGGCCGCCCGGAAGAAGTCGCCATGGCGATCTGCTTCCTCATCGGCAATGCCTTCATGACCGGAACTGTGATTGATTGCGACGGCGGCATCCGTGTGAAGTGACCCTGTGGCGGCAAACGACATGCAAATCCGCCAACCGGCATAAATATCGTAACGCGCTTGATGTGTCTGCTTTTGGCCGCCATCGCCGTAGAGATCATTGCCATCGGCCTCAGCAATCTCATGCCTGGATTAGTCAAGGGATAAAAGGGCGGGTGTATAGGTGAATGGGTAAATAGGCGAATGGGTGAATTAAGAAGTCTTATTTGAGCGTCCATGGGGCGCATGTTCCCCATCCCCCACACGTGTGGTAATGGACAGATCAGGGACAGCCTGGAGTTAGTTTATTTGCAGAACTTTCGGTACACGGTCTTCCAAGAGGTCGTTCGGGAGAAATCCGGGTACAAAGTAGAGCTTCAGCGTCCGCCGGTGATTAAGTTCTTTGATTATTCAGTGTGGTGTTCGGGTTTTCGAGTAGTTAACCGGAATTTATCTGCGAAGGAGGATTCACTATGACTATGGAAGAAATTAAATCGGCGATTCTGGGCCTGAGCGAAGGAGATCAGAGAAAATTCATCACCGAGGTGGTTCCGCTGCTCTGGGCCAAGGCATGCCTGGACGACTCCTGTGTCGCCAAGTTCAGGGAACTCGTCGACGATGCGACAATAAAGGAATACCGCGAACAGCACTACGGAAGCATCTGAGCGGAAAAACCGCCGATCCCGGCCGTCGGGAATGGACGTGAGTCGTCGTCAATATGTTAATCAGCCCATCGATTGGGGAGCCGAGCCGCTCGAACAGGGTGGCGGAGAGCAAAACTGATTATCTTTTTCCATAAAGCCCTGCGGAGTTCACGTTCGGTTGGGTTGCTGTCTCGAAGCACACCCCATGCAACATGAGGGCCCAGGAAATATTTGTTCAGATTGCGAAAACGAGAACGGACCTCTTCTTTGGGAAGGCTCGACATAATCAGACCAAGCTCCAGGGTATCCATATAAGTATAGCCTTCCCAACGAATTGAATCCTGCACATCCCGGGGTAGTTGATTAAAGAGCGCTGTTCCCGGAAGGGGGCACAGCAGACCGGCCCTGATAATATCGGGCTTAGCCCAGCGCAGGAAACCGACCGTTTCGTCCCAATCTTTTTCGGTCTCGCCGGGTAAACCCAGCATGATATCCGTGAAAATCCTGAGACCGGCTTTTCTCGTAATTTCAACCGCACGCCTGTTCAAGTCCAGGGTACTTTTTTTCCCGATCGCCGTGAGCATTTTTTCTGAGCCGGTTTCGATACCATACTCAACCATAATGCAGCCTGCGGACTTCATTTCATTAAGCAACTCCGGCCTTGCCTGATCGACTCGAAGGCAGCAATCCCAGCGAATTTTATTCAAACCTGAATTGCGTAGAGCTTCACAGAGCGAAACAAGCCTGTCGGGGTCAGCTCCAATCGAATCATCCTCAAAATGGATGGCCTCAACTCCAAACTCCTTTACAACATACTTAACCTGATCGATCACATGATCAATCGAATGAAACCGAACCCCGGGGCCTGAGACCAGTGGGCCGGCACAAAACCAGCAAGAGCCGACACAACCACGTGAAGTACGGATATTTGTCGCTTTCACGTTGAGCCAGGGAATCATCCATCGGTTGGGCTCGGTGTAGAAGTTCATGTCAAACAAGTGATAGGCGGGTAGACCGAGTTCGTCCAGGTCTTTTTGGCGCGGTCCGGGACGGGTGGGCGCCAACTCATTACCACGGCGAAACACCAATCCCGCAATATCATCGCTTATACCGCTTTTGATGAGATCCAACATGGTTAACTCACCTTCACCAACCACGACTGCATCCAGTTCCGGGATTTCTCGCAGCGTCCGTTGCGGCAGGGCCGTTGGGTGTGGCCCCCCCGCAATAACGATCGTGTCAGCACCACAAATTCTTTTCACAAAATTGGCAATGCGGGCAGCCTCAATCATTCCGGGGGTAAGAATCGATAACCCGACAAGGTCAGGTGCGAACTCACGCAGTTCGCCCTTGATGAGTTCATCAACGGCCGCTCTGTTATAGCTATTCTTAATCAGATGCTCTTCGCAGTTTAAGACGCGAACCTCGCAGCCTTCCTTTTCCAGAACATATGCAATATGAGCAAGCCCGGTAGGCACCCAATGAGAACGAAAGGCCCCCTGCGGCCAATAATTATCCGGCCATCCGGGATAGATCAAATAGACTCTCATATTCTCTTGAGGACCTCTCTAAGAATTTTTCGGCGCAATGAGTCTATTTTATCAGGCTCTCTTTGCAACATCGAGGGTGTGATAATTGCTTTTAGAGGCATTGGCATATTAAGCTTTAGCCGAGCAGCAAGATCGAGGCATTCTTCTGATTTCAAAACGCGCCCGCATAAGTTCAACCCTACCATGACAGAAGCCCTGCACCCACTTGGAACCAGTATTTCAGACAAATAGGCGGTGTCGAGCCTGCCCGCCTTTCCAAGGCATATCTGGCGAATGTCATAAAGCTGGAGAAGTCTGTCAAACGAGTGGCTGGTTGCAGCGTGTACTGACGCAATCAAAAGAAGACATGCCGGGGAGGGCACTGATTGAGAAGGTTCGGACGTTTTCTCAAACTGCAAATCATAGAAAGAACAGGAGATATTCCGGCGCAGTCTCGCAGAATTAACAAGGTCCCAATGTATCTCAACCAAGCCTCCAGGCCACCCGTCAGGTTCCCAGGCCTCCTGTCCGTAATCGGAAGCATGTTTCATCCTGCCACCCATGGTCCGGCGATAACCAAGTCCTTCAAGAACAGTCGAAACGTCTGCCACTGCATTACGCGGCACCATAATATCCACATCTGTAAATGTACGCAAAGAAGGCGGATTATAAAGCCGGCCAGCAAAATGAGCCCCCTTCAAAATGAAAGCTGGAATTGATTTTACCGACAGGGCTTTCATTAGATTGTCCCCCTGATGCCGGAGCATAAGAGAAAGCACCATCCCGGCACGGAGACGACCCTTTTTCGAAGCAATAACCGATTCGATATCTTCTTTACCGTCGATTGCCACCAGTTCTGCGCGGCCCTTGGCCTGTGCAGCCGAAAGGTTTGCAACAGTAGCGGGCAGAACTCCATGGCTCTCTGCGACATCGAGGATCTTGTCCAGGGCGGCCCTGGTAATTGCCTGCGGCGGAGCGGACAATTTCAAGCCCTCAGGGTCTGAGAGCAGTATAAGCCAGGGAAGGGGCATGGAAAATTGTTTCCCGCTTCTCCAGAAACGGAGACAGGCATTCATGCAACGTTTCAAGACGGGGCGAGGCACTGAGCTTTAAGCATTTGCAATGCCCGACAAGATTGGCGAGAGCTTTAAAGGATTTTCCGGCGGGACCGCTGCCGCGGCGGTCAATTGCAGAAATGTTTTCCCTCGCCAGGAAACTCAAAGCAGCAACATTACTGACCGGTTCAATTCGATGGGCTTCCGTGTTGCGCTCTTGAAGGAAAATTATGGCGCCCGGCTTTTATGGAAGAGCACGCTTCTGTTCCTCGGACTACCTCCGGTCTGAAATAGACTTCATGGGCGCTCTCAATGCCTGGCGGGCCAAGATCCTTAATCCACGGCAGCAACTCAAGGGAGGGCCGGCAGACCTTAAGGCGCGGCAGAAGTCCCCATATCCGGGGCGGACCTTGACTGATGCCGACACCGGTTACAAAGCTTATATCATCGCTGACAATCCTCATCCCGGAGTTGGCCAGGGCTAAAGCAGTGGTTGTCTTTCCCGTACCGCATGCCCCGGATATAACAACTGCGCGATCGCTGTGAGCATTCATCAGCAGAGTCGCGGCATGAATCAAATGATGATCGGCCTGCCTCAAAAACTCCGCCAGGATCGGAATAATATTGCCCGAGATAAGGCACCATTCGGCACCAGGCTTGAAAGATATTTCCGCGCGGCATGAAGCGAGGTCAAAGCAAGCGAGCGAAAGTCCATGGAGCTTTATCCACCGCCGGGTTTCATCCCCGCAGTAGGTTGCATGAATACCCTCAGGCAACTCTCCATCCCAGAGAACACGGATCGAGGGAAGGAACTCATGCTCTTCAGAATAGTCGGGGCGGATTGAAATAAAACAATTCGGCCCCTTTCCCGGGTCGCTCGAGAATGCGGACAGAAGAGCGTCCACTTCCCCAATAGCCTCCATGGCCATTGCCTCCACAAGGAGGCTAAAGCCATGGATATTATAAGAACGGGACAAAAGCATATCAGGCTTTAACCGACTGGTTTAGCGCCGGAAACGTGTACCGCCAGGCCTTCCGTTATTTCAACGAGTTTTTCGCATTTTTCCAGGGTTGGTTCCACATAAGGTTTCTTGCTCTCATTATTCTCTTCCATAGTTTCCTCCTTTTAAATTCATCGGCATGGAATTAAACGATCGATTACAGTTCACACCGCTCAGAGCAGCCTCTTGGGCTTAACCGCCGAGCGGATAAGAAAACAGTTCGGCCATCTTAAGCCCAGGCGGACTTGAAACAGTCCTGCCTGACAACGTTACCCACAAATGGGCGTGGAATCTCCCGAACACTTCTCGCGGATGGACACTTATGTGAAGAGTCGCCTCAAATCCGGCAAGCCTTAAGAAATGGAACATCAGCAGCCCTCCCCTGAGGCATGCGCGCCGGACCATATAAACAGGGCGTTGCAATCGATTCTTCACAACTCCGGCCATATCCTCGGCAGACATACCTCGATATGGCTGGAATAAAGGAGATGGAGTAAAAACTTCAAGAATTCTCTTAAGCGAAAGAACTCTCACCAGAAGAGGGATAATGGCGGCAATGATCCAAACATGAACGGCGAGAGCAATTCTAAGCGCTTTTTTCATTTGCCACCCAGATCAGACCTTCCGCCAGCATTCTATCGGCAAGCATCCTTAGATCTTTTAGCAGCCTCTCTTCAGAGACAGTAAATACTGCTACCAGTTCCCGGCCGATATCGGCAAGGGTTTTGTTGCCATCTACGGCTTCGAGAAATGCCCTTGTCGTATCGTTGCAGCTATAGAGAAAGCCTGTGCTGAGGGAAACCAGGACCGTTTCATGTCCATCGCCGAGCGATTGAAAGACCACATCCTCACTCAGGCAAAACCTGGTATCATTGGAGGGCATCACAAAAATCCTTCCTAATAGGGAAGTAATATACAAGCGTGTTTCGGACGATGTCAAACTTTCTTGGCATTGAATCGCCGGGTTGGCAGACGGCGCGAACACAACGCGCCCGTGCATTATCGCAATCGGATCAGCTTCGTGTGGGCCTCAATAATCAGTTTCCGGCCGGAAAGGGCGTTTCTTCCACCGGAGAACCCTTTTTCCGTCACCCGTTATGGTTAAAAATAGTACCTGAATCCCGCACGAATATCCCCCCACTGAGGCAGACTGCCGAAGTCGCTTTTCTTGGCGCCCAGGTAAAAATCAAAAGCCAGGTTTACGGTCACAGAGTTGCTCAGGTGGTATTCGGCCAGAGGCTGGAGATATAGGCTTCCGTCCTGGAGGTTGATCTGAAAGATCCCCGTGAGATCGAGCTTATTCACCAGTGCATCTTGCCAGAAACTTCGAATGAAAAAGGCATGTTGACTCAAAGGCTCCTGGGCCTCCTGAGAAAATTCGCGGATAGCCCACAATTGGGCGAGGATGCCCTTCCCGGCGGCTGAAGTCTTCGGGTTGCCCAGGAATCCCTTCGCTGTCTCACCCGTCGCGAACCAATTGTTCCACTCGCTTGGAGAAAGGCCCGCCTCGTTGTACTGATACTCGAAGTAGGTAGTCCGGTTGATCTTCTCGGTATATGAGAACCCTGCGGCAAGTTGATTCCGAAAGCGGATTTGACTGTTTCCGGGGATTGCGAACGGTAGACCGGATGGAATCATCCCCTCGGTCCTTGCGTCCTGCAAGGCCTCACTCACGATGTCGGGGCTTTGGCCCGCGTTCGATTCAGCATAGGCGACCACATTGTCGCCAATGCCCCTGGTGAGGTTGAAACCAACGTTCGAGCGTCCGTCATCGTCGAAATAGAGGACTTCGGGGTTCATATCCTGTACGGCGTTTAGGTCGGCCTTGGCGAGCATGCGAAAGCGGTCGTTGGTGCGATTGAGCTGCAGAGCGCCGCCCGACTCATCGGTCCACCATCGGTCCTGTTCGTGCGGCACTTCAGGGGCCGCGATGAGCGTAAGGCTGCCCCACTGCCATATACCCTGGGCCCTCATCATGAGGGTGCCCAGCCGGTTTTCCCGAAGGACGGCCGCATCTTGTGAGATCATTGCCGTGACGGCGTCCTTTTTGAAATAGTCCGTCGGATTGAATCCGGTGGCCACACCGTTTTTGACGTTTATCCGGCCCAGGTCGATGAAGTACGATCCGGTCATGTTCCACGTGAGATAGGTTTCTTTGAGATCGTTCAGGATGCCTTCCTGGGATATAAACATATTGGGACCGGAGAAGTAGTTCAACCGATCGGCAACCGTGAGGGACAACGCCGGGCAGAAAGTAACCTCGGCCCGCACGTCCAGGCTGGTGCGGTTTGTGAACCCGGAAAAATCGGAAATGGGCAGGGGGACGGCCAGGGAATTGCGGTAGAAATTACCCTGCAGCGCCTCATCGAGGTAGACCTTTATCCGGTATGGGCTGGGGGCTGCCGGCGGCTGGGCGCCGGCTTCGGGTGCAGGTACTGACTGAAGTTCCTCGGGAATCAGCTCCAGGTCGGTATCCGCGCCTGCCCGCGAAGCCGCGCAGAGGAAACTCGTCAACACTACGGCCAGGAGGATGAAATACCGGCTTCGACCGGATGTGGTCATAACGATCAATTGCCTTTGAATCGTGGAAGATATTCTTTTTGAAACCACTCCTCCGGGATGTCCCGGTAATTATAGTCGCTGAAGCTCATCTTCGTAACCAGTTTGCTGTCCACCCCGTCTATGATGATGGTGTCCGTCGGCCTGCGCTTTCCCAGTTGCTCCTGGTAATTTCTATAATAGGCGGTCTTGAGCAACCTTTCGCTCTCAGAGTAGAATTTGCCCTTGACCGGTTGATAGCTCTCCTTTTCGACCCAGTATTCAATGCGATGATAGGTGACCGAATCGTTTGCCGCAGTCATATTGACCCTGTAGCAGTTGCGGCTGTTCTTTTCTGCGTCGGTGATCGTTTCGACGCCCTCGATGGTCCCCTTGTAATCCTTGTGGAAGTTTACGGTGACTACATCCCCGTTGGACGCCTGGCCCATCAGCCGCTGCTGCGGGGAAATACGGACGCTGGCTTTTGAAGCGGGGTCAAAGAACCACAGTATGTTGCCGGTTTTCAGCATGAGCTTGTTTTCGTCCCTCGAAGGCTCGATGAAACGAACAAGGGTGCGGTACTGGCCGCCGCTCTTTTCCTCTTTGGAATAGACGATCAGCACCATTCTGTCCGATTCTTTGCCGCTACGGTATTCGATCAGCGTTGTTTTCAGGCTGAACGGCTTGTCGGGGTTGCGCACGGCATCCGACGCTGCGATGATTTCCTCCGCCGTCGCGGGTTCTTCCGAATGAAGCGGGCCTGTCCATACAAAGGACAGGGACGCAATGAGTACGACGAATATGATGCGATTCATTGTTGTTTTTCCTTCACACATGCCTCAGGGCGTCCACAATCATCATGCGCGCAGCTTTACGCGCCGGAATGAACGAGGACATCACTGCCAGCAGAATCAGAACCAACCAGGTCACAGGGAGAAAAGCCGGATTGACGAAGACCCGGACCATGAGAAATACCGGTTGAACGTAATTTGGCGGGATCCATGTAAGTCCGCTTGTGTTGATAAGAAGCGCTGCAACGACGGCTATGAGCGAACCGATAGTGGCGCCCAGCACCCCCATTAAACACCCCTCGGTCAGGAACAGCCGCAGCACACCGCTCCGGCGAACGCCCAGCGCCCTGACCGTTCCGATTTCGTTCACACGTTCCATAACACACATGCTCATGGTGTTCACGATAGTGAAGAGTACGATCACGCCCATGATCAATGCCAGAACAGTGAAAATCGAGATAAACATGGAAATGGTCTGCCCATACATTGGCGAGAGCTGCTCAAAGTCCTTGACCTCAAAATCCAGGTTTCGAGCCGAGAAAATCTCCGCCAGCCTCTTCCTCACAGCCGGTATGTCTTTCGTGTGCTTGAGCTGCAGAACGATTCCAGAGACTTTTTTCTCTCCCTTGCCGTAGACGAGCCGCTGAGCAAACGAGAGGTGCATGGCGACGAAGCTGTCGTCCACTTCTTTGACGCCCCGGTTTTCCGCCTTGTTGACGAACAGGGTCAGTACGTTGGGAGCCCCGGAAACGGTGGCGGCGAGAAGGTCCAGCTTGGGGCGCTTATCCTCGGGAGCTTTTGATTTTTCTTCAGCATCGAGGGCGATGAGTGAACTGAAATCTTCCCCTGCAGGGGCGCTGCTTGCAGCCGTATCCGGCGCCTTGTCCGTGCAGTTTTCCAGATGGAGCGCGTTGCAGAGCTGGAGCATTCTGGCCATGCCGTACCCCACCACTCCGCCTTCGGTGTCGTTGTCAAAGAGCCCCAGCTCAGGGCGCCGGTTCTCTTTCAGATTGTAATCGTTCCAGTTCCTCATTTTATCACGCTCGGATGGGACCATGCCGAGGCCGAAAAAAGTCTTGGAAGTGTCCGCCGCGAAGTTTCCGGCTATTCCGTAGATCCTGAGCACGGGGGTTGCTATCTCAACCAGATTTTTCAATTGAGGATCTTCCGTTATGTACTTGATGACGTCTCCGTAATGGCTGATGCCGTAGGCGGCCGGGTTGCCGGAGCCATAGTCGAAATACCCCTTTTGATAGATTTGAAGATGGCCGGTGCTCTGCACAATTCCTGTCTGCAGACCGTAGATGATTGCAGATACGAACCCCCCGAAGAGAAGGATGGAAATGGCGCTGACACCGATGGCGAGAACTGTCATGATGGAACGTCTCGCATTGCGAAAGATATTCCTGAAGGCAATGCTCAGCGTTTTCACGATAGGCCCCCCTTATTGTCGCTCACCAGCTCCCCGTCACGGATGGCGAATACGTTATCGGCATGGTCCATGATTTGCTTGTCGTGTGAAGAGAAGATAAAAGTCGTATGGTTCTTCGCCTGCATCTCACGCATCAGGTCGATAATGTCCTGCCCGGTCTTTGAATCGAGGTTGGCCGTAGGCTCATCGGCCAAAACCAATTCCGGTCCCTTGACCAGTGCTCGCGCGATGGCTACCCGCTGCCGTTGGCCGCCACTCAGTTCATTGGGCCGATGATGTTTGTGTCCGCCAAGGCCGACGGCCTCGATCATTTGCAGAACGCGCTCTTTACGTTCCTTCCCTGATGTTCGTGTCAGGAGCAGGGGATATTCTACGTTTTCATATGCCGAGAGTACCGGCATTAAGTTGAAGTTCTGAAAGATGAAGCCGATGTTCCTGGCCCGAAAATCCGAGGATTCGTCGTCTGAAAGGATAGCCATGTCACGGCCGCAGATTTCCATGCTGCCGCTCGATGGGGCGTCGATGCATCCGATAAGGTTCAGCAGCGTAGTCTTGCCGCTGCCTGAGGGCCCGATGATCACGTTGAACTTCTTCGTAGGAACGTCCAGTGTAATCGACCTTAGCGCCTGAACCTCCACCTTGCCCATCAGGTAGTTTTTCGAGACCTCCACCATGCGGACTGCAAAACCATTTTGATTCATTCAAGACCCTTCCTTTCCTCCTGGCAGCGTCCAATGCGTTATCACGGCGAAACCGCGCCGGCATTAGAAACACAGAGCTTAAACCGTGCCAACGGCCGGCCACGTCCGGCAACCCGCATCGGACAAGCGCAAATGCATGCTCCATGTGGCCCACTTAACGGGAGCCTGCCCATAATAGGCGATTTAGATTCCATGAGCTACGAATTCCATGATATGCGACAGAAAAAAGTGTCGTATACTACGTTTCTATGTCGAAACTTCATATGTGACAGTGAAGTCCAGGGTAACCGTGAGGAAAAAATGGAAGTTGATGAAAAGGAATTCTTCCGTGAGGCGACCGTACGTGTCTGTGGAAGCCTGGAAATAGAAAGGGCCCTTTGGCGCTGCTTTGTCTACATCCGGGATTTCGTCCCGGCGACCGAGGTGTATTTGAACTACTACGACCGGAGCCTTGGCGCCATCCGGTTTTATGCCACGGCGAACGAAGAGGGAGGCAGGCGCCTCAACCTGCACGTTCCTCTGCCGCCTGAAACCCGAGCTTTAATCGAACAAACCTGGGGTTCGGATATCCTGCTCGTGGAACATGCCGAGGATCATCCCATAACCAAGGCAGTAAGGCGGACCCTTGACGTGCCGGACTTTGCGACTATCCTCATGCCGCTGGAGCTGGAAGGGACGTTGGTGGGAGTCGTAGCTTTTCCCGCGGTTGGGAAAAATCCGTATGGCCCGGTCCATCTCCGCCTGCTGTCCCTTTTGATGGAGCCTTTTGCCATTGCGTTTTCCAACAGCCTCAGATACCAGCAGTTGCTCGATCTCCAAGAACTGCTAGCCGACGATAACAGGTACCTGCGCGACGAGTTGCTCCGCGCGGCCGGGGGGGAAGAGATCGTAGGGTCCGATTTAGGCCTGAAAGGCGTTATGGAGATGGTTCGGACCGTGGCCCCGCTTGCGAGCCCGGTGCTTCTTCTGGGAGAGACCGGAGTCGGCAAGGAAGTCGTCGCCAATGCCATTCACCAGCTTTCTCCCCGAAAGGATGGCCCGTTTATCAAGGTGAACTGCGGCGCCATTCCCGGCGGCCTTCTGGACAGTGAACTTTTTGGACATGAAAAAGGCGCGTTTACCGGCGCCCTGGCCATGAAACGCGGCCGGTTCGAACGCGCCCGGGGCGGCACGATCTTTCTCGATGAAGTGGGGGAACTGTCATTGGATGCGCAGGTGAGGTTTTTGCGCGTCCTTCAGGAGAAGGAGATAGAGCGTATAGGCAGCACAACATCCATCAAGGTCAACATCCGGGTCGTAGCGGCCACACACCGGAACCTCGAGGCGATGGTTGCCGAGAGGACGCTCCGTTCCGACCTGTATTACCGGTTGAAGGTGTTTCCCATTTCGATCCCGCCATTGAGAGAACATAAGGCGGACATCCCCGCCCTCGTGCATCACTTCATGAAAAAGAAATCTCGAGCATTCGGGTTTCCCTACATACCGGTGCCGGCCCCCGGCGCCATGGACCTGCTCATGGTCCATGACTGGCCTGGAAACGTCCGCGAACTTGAAAACGCCGTGGAGCGCGCACTCATTCTCAGCAAAGAGCAAACGGTGAGCTTTGAGGACCTCAACGTCCCGGTGAAGGGAGAAGCTCACGCCAGGACTCACGATGCGCCGGCCGATACGGTGAGCCTGGACGAAGCCATGTCCCTCCATATTAAAAAGGTCCTCAAACTCACCGGGGGAAGGGTTGATGGTGACCGTGGCGCGGCTCGAATTCTTGGGATAAATCCCGCCACCCTGCGGCACAGGATGAGAAAGCTTTCCATCCCCTTTGGCCGGAAGGCCTGAACACCCCCTGCCCCGGTTTGTGCACTGGACCGGTGAGATGCGAAAACAGGCCTGAGCTGCATCTTCGTGTTACCCTCTGTTTGCATTATCCGGGCGGTGCGTCACTTATCCGAATGCCTTACAGGTTCGATCAAAATACTGCCCGCTTCGCTCCCGTGACGAACAGCCGGGGTGCTTCTCCCTCTATCTTGCGCATTTGTAAGCTGCTCTGCCGATTTTCATTGCTTCAGTCCAATCGTATCTCTAAATCGCTTCAAGAAGTTCCTGCAATGTTTCTACTTTCATTTCGATCTTCCTTTAAGATCTTTGAGTTTCTGCTGTCACTTGAGGTCTCCTTAGATCCCGTGTTTTGTGGATAGAAAAGTTGTATCCTCGCGTTTTGTCTTGTGGTAACGTACATATTAGTAGAAGTCGGTTCACCGTAAAAATCCCTTATCCGCTGCTCATCCTGACTTCCCAGAGCCTAACGCTGCAATGCATATATATGACCTGGAGGCCATGGCTGCCATGAGTAAGAAATGGGCTTACATAACAGGCGCCTCACTGTTCCAGGCGATCCTTATTTGCGTATCCTTTTACTTTCTCTACACCGCCCCGTCGGTCGGGATCAGGACTGCCTGGGACAAGGGGCTCCAGCGCTGGAAGGTGACGTCGGCGGAGCCCTGGAGCGGTCTCAGGGAAGGCGATCTGATCGAGAGCATCGATGGGCTCGATATCGGCCGTATTCACCTGATAAAAACCTTCTTTCATCTGAAGGACAGGAAAGAGGTCCTCGCCTGGTACGAGGCATTGAAGGACCTCTATAAAAGACTCGAGCAAAAGGAGGTCTCTTTTGTCGTCACCCGTGGCTCCGGGCAGTTGAGTATCGCTTTGCAGCCGCGAGAGGAGAGGCTCTCCTTTCTCTTACCTTATGCGATTGAGCCATTCATCGGATTTGTTTTTTTCATGATAGGCGCAGCAGCCCTCCACAGGAAGGGGATCGATGAGCAGAGCCTGCTTCTCTTCCTGTTCTGTTCGTGTATCGCTCTTTGGTCCTTTGCCAATGCCGAATCCATTTCCCCCGAGATGGTCGTGGAGCCGCATTTTCAGTTCCTGAGGTCCATCGCTATGGCCCTGTTCGGTTCTCTCGCCTTTATGCAGATGCTCCATCTCTCATTGTTGCTGCCCAAAAGGAGCATCGTCCTCCATCGATTCCCAGGACTTCCCTGGCTGATGTATCCTTCTTTGATCCTGCTTGATGCAAGCTTGTATATTAAGGTGATGCATTTGTTTGTAACGTTTATCTGCACACTTGCAGTCCTTGCAACGTGCTGCTCCTATTTCTCCTGCACCAACCCTGTAGAGAAGCAGCAGATGAAATGGGTTGGGGTTGGATATATTTTTGGTTTGTCTCCTCTCGTGTTTCTTTGCATGATCCCGCTGATATTGACTGGAGAGGTGCTGGTCGAACCGAGCTTTGCGCTCATATTTACCTTTTTGATTCCTCTTTGCATGGCCTTTGCCATCCTTCGTTACCGACTCATGGGAATTGACGATCTTCTGCATGGGACCATAATCTACATGGCAACCATGGGGGTTCTTATCGGGATAGACCTCAGTCTTATGGGCATCTTCGGCACCCGGTTCGGAGGACACTTCGATCTGGCTCCGGGGAGAAGGGCAATGCTCGCATTTGCCATCACGATCTCCCTCTATGCGGCGCTAAGGGAGAGGGTGCGGTACTTCCTGAGGAAACTCTTCGGCAGAGAACCCCTCGATGAGCGAGACGTCCTCTCCGCCTTCACCGATGCGGCATCGGGCCAGTCTCCCGACGCCATAGCAAAGTTTTTGGAGTCCTCCATTCGGAACACCTTCATGCCCAAGGGGCTCACCCTCATTGGAAAGGGGAACGGGGCCGGTGAGGAACTCCTTTCGGCATTCCGGGGAACAAGCGACCCGGTGCTGCTCTGGGAGAGTCCCCTCAAAGAGAAGGCGCCCTCCGCCGACATGCTCCTGGCGCTCCCTCTGGGAAGAGGGCCGGAGGCGGAGTACGTTTTATTCTCCGGTGAGCTTCCGGGCCGAAAGCTCTACGGGAGCCGTGAATTGGAAATCATGCGCTCCCTGCTCAGGCAGGCAAAGCTTCTCTACGAGAATGCATGGCTCTACGAGGAGGAAAAAAGACACCTCTCCGAGAAAGAAAAGATCTTTCGGGACCTGCACGACGGAATCGGCGGGATCATGACCAACATAGGCCTTCTGGCCGAGGTTGCCCGGAAGTCTCCGCCGGCTGCCGGGGGAGGCGGTCCCCTTTCCACCATTTCCCGGCTGTCGCAGGAGGGAATGTCGGAGATACGCACCATTATGCACAATATCGACAGCACCGACCTGACCTGGGGTGGGCTCGTCTCGGAGTTGCGAGGGCTTGGCGCCAGGATGATCGAGCCAAACGGGATAGCCTTCGAGATGGAGAGCACCCTTTCGGCCGGCCGGGCAAAACTGGGACGCTTCCTCTATCTCAACCTTCTTCGCATCTGCAGGGAGGCCCTCACAAACGCCATCAAACATTCGGGGGCAGGGCGTGTAAGGGTCAGGACGGAGATGGGCCCGGAGAGAATCGTTCTTTCCATAGAAGATGATGGTGTGGGGTTTGGGTCCAAACCGTCCGCGGGTGGAAGGGGCCTATCCAATATGGAGAAAAGAGCGAGGGATATCGGAGGCGCCCTTTCGGTCCAATCCGGTGATGGGACCAGGGTGCATCTGGAGGTTGTCACGAAACAGGAAGGAGACGTCATAGAAGGAAATGTATAATATGGCGGCTATAGCTCTGCTTGTGGAGCATCTCCGGTTTACATGTCCTACCGAAGTCGTATAATTGTCTAAATCGGCTTTGGGGTCGTTCGAGAAGCGTTTCCGAGCAGAATACGACTCGAAAATGCGGTTCGGATGGCGCGCAATTTGATGCATTATTCCGGTTAAAAAGAACATTCGTTTTAGGGCATGCCAATGTCAGGACACAGCCGCACAGCGGAGTACATGGCTTTTTTTCGCGCTCTGGAGTCCTATCGCAGCAACAAAAGGCGGCTCTTCACCGATCCGATGGCGAGCCGCTTTCTGAGACCTTCACTACGTGCTGCCGCCAATGCGGCGCGCCTTTCGCCCCTCAACGCCGCCTTTTGCCGGTTCATCGACAGACGCTGGCCAGGTGCGCGGACGTCAGCCGTGGCGCGAACGCGCTACATCGATGAAGCGCTGACAGGGGCACTTTCCAACGGGCTGACCCGGGTGGTCATCCTCGGCGCCGGCTTCGACAGCCGCGCCTACCGCATCCCGGGGATCGCGAACGCCCACGTCTTCGAGGTCGATCACCCCGATACATCTCAGACAAAACAGCAAATTGTGAGCAACGTCTTTGCGGGGACACCGCCGCACGTATCTTTTGTCTCGATCGATTTCAACCGGCAGGACCTAGGCGCAGTCATGCGTTCCGCCGGTCTGGATTTGGACCGGCCGATATTTTTCATATGGGAAGGCGTCACTAATTATCTTACGGGCGCAGCGGTCGAGGCGACATTCAAGTTCGTCGCGACGGCTGCCGCCCTCAGCCGGATTATCTTCACCTATATTCATCGGGACGTGCTTCGCCCGGAATATACGTTCCACGGCGCCGGCAGCGTGCGCAACCAGGTTCGCGATGTTGGAGAAGCGTGGACTTTTGGCTTCGAACCGTCAGAGCTGCCGGAATATCTCGAAGGGCTGGGCCTGCACCTGATTTCGGATATCGATTCGACAAAATACCGCGCCCAGTACATGGGCAATCGGGCGCGCCATTTGATCGGATATGAGTTCTACCGGATTGCCTTGGCGGAAGTGACAAAGCGCGGTGTGTCAGCTCTCCTCGCCGATAGCGCCTCAATCTCAAAGTGACCGGCATAACGAAAGTTAGTCAGGTACATCTCGGCTCTCGCAGTATGCAGATGATCGAGGCGTGAGCCAGTGATGAGAACTGCAGATATGATTTGAATATGTTAACTCGCGATTGCTGAAAGAACAGTAAGGCGCCGAGCTTCACGTTCAGGGTGCTTGCGCATTCACTTAAAGTAGTACCGGTAGTGAAGACGTCGCAGATCGCAAGAGTGCGGCGGTCCCGTACTCTGCGAGCGTGCATGAAGAAGTTGGAAATCTAGCCCAGACTGTACCGATCTCGAAGCCTGTGAGAAAGATCTCTGATGGTACTGAAAGCTTTCTCTACTGTAATTTCGCCATCGGGATTAATGAGACAGCAGGTCGCGGGTGAGAGCATGCTCCGAGAGAGGAGAAACTCCCGGTCAACGCCCTTTTTCTCCAGATTGTCCCATATACTTTGCAAGCGTATCTCCAGGGATTTGAGTCCTTCCATTGCGAATGGTTCAAAGTTGGTTGGGACTATACCCCAGACGAGCACACCGCCTCGATCCAAGAACTTGAGGATGGAACCGGCATATAAAGCAAAAACTTCGCCGTTGGAATATACATCCAATGAAAGTACATCCAGATCCAGTCCCAGAAGAAGGTCCCAATCCGGATTGCCGCAAAGATGAACTCCACGGGGTTTTTCGATAAGCGAAAAGAAAATCTCGAGATCCCGCCTGGCTGCAACATCCCCATAGCCTGACATGCCACTGAATACAAACTGCAACCCGGGCTCATCTATGAACATGAAGGCATTGGGATTAAGCTTCTTCAAGCGATTCAACTGGACATTCACCCGGCGCGCCATAAATTCGAGCATGAAAGGGCGGACCGTGTCGTCGAAAAGGATCGGGCGTTTATCCTGATCCAGCACATTGAATCCAAAACTGATCGGACCTTCCAACTGTCCCCGGATGGCAGCTCTGTTAGAAAAGTCCATCTGGAGGAACCTGTGATAGACTACCGAATAGGTTTGACTGATATCAAAGTGTTCCGAATCGTCGAAGTGGGCCAGTGCTTCTTCTACTTCAAGGGCAAATCTATCGATGGAAAAGCGGAGGGTTCGATTCTCCATGTCCAGAACGATCCCGGGGAAATGCTCCGAGGCTTGAACGTACATGTCCTCGTAATAGTTGAGAAGCGGCAACTGGGGCCAAAACGGGACATCCAGGGAGAGCGCCGTTTCGAGGGCGCGATCCACATCCTTGTGGGGCATTACTGCCATGGCGGTCGTGAGGAGGTTTCCGGGAATACCCATGTTAAATCTCTCCGGAAAGGCAGAAGGTTATGTGCTTGCCTTTGTTTGCTTTTGTCAATTGGCATCAGCGGGCCCAACTTCAGGAACCGGTGTTTTCCAAAGGTTAAGATAGGTCGATACTGCCGCTATCACCATCGGGATCACGCCCAGTGCTATGAAGACGGCGTCGCCGGGCAGACGGGCCCATTCGAGGAGCTTCACAAATCCCTGATTCAAATAATCGAGTCCACGAGCGTGCCAGTATCCGTGGCTCAGGACATCATAGAACTGCATAACGCCCCCGGGGAAAAGACTTCCTGCAAGCATCAGCGCCAGACCGGCATTCAAACCCCAAAATGATACACGCACGTATTTTTCGGTGCGTTCCCACTGCGCGTCCGAGGACACCTGGCGAAAGGCCAGAACCATCAGGGCAACCGCCTCCATGCCGAAGGCCCCCATGAGCGCGGCATGGCCGTGGTTCGGCGTGAGTATCGTGCCTATCTCGAAATAACTCACGATGGGCAGGTTGATCAGAAACCCGAAGACGCCCGCCCCGGTGAAATTCCAGAACCCTACCGCCATAAGGAAATAGAACGTCCATTTATGAGGGATGGGAACAGGCTTGCCGGACTCGTCGCGCATGCCCCTTGTCAGTTTGATGAAATCCCAGGCGTCCAGCGTGAGGAGCGTCAGAGGAACAACCTCCATAGCCGAGAATATGGAAGAGAGGGCAAGATTGACATTAGTCTGGCCGGTCCAATACCAGTGATGCCCGGTGCCGATAATTCCGGCGCCCAGAAAGAGTATGGCGTCCAGGTAGATGATTCGTGTCGCGGTGAGGCGGGAAACCACACCCAGCCGGTAAAAAATGACCGCCACCATAACTGTGACAAAGAGTTCAAAAAAGCCTTCGACCCAGAGATGGATGATCCAGAAGCGCCAGTTGTCGACGATGGAATACCCCGTAGTGGGGCCGAAAAAGAACGCCGGCAGATAGAAAAGCGGAATCGTAAGGGCCGAGAGCATGAAAAGCCAGGAAATCTCCTTGCGTTCCGGGTCGCGCATGGCGGACGCAAGACCTCGAAACAGCAGAAAGGCCCAAAGCACCAGTCCCAGGGCGAGCATGATCTGCCAACCCCGGCCAAGGTCGAGGTATTCCCACCCCTGGTGTCCGAACCAGAACCAGAGGTCGCCGAGGAGTTGGTTGATCCCCAGGAATTCGCCCAGAAGACTGCCAGCCACAACTACCACGAGGGCCCAAAACAGCAGGTTGATCCCCCACACCTGCCCCCTGGGTTCCGTTCCTCCCAATGCGCGGGTTAGCAGCAAACCACCAGCGACGTAGGCGGTCGCGATCCAGAAAAGAGCCAACTGCAGATGCCAGGTGCGCAAAATGTTACTCGGAAATACCTGGTTGAGATCGAGTCCGTAAAAGCTCCCCGGTTCAGCCCGGAAGTGCGCTGTGGCGCCGCCCACCAGAACTTGCGCCAGGAAAAGAAGGGCCACTACCAGGAAGAACTTTATGGTCGCTCTCTGACTTTCACTTCCTGCGCCGGGCAGCATGTGTGGATGGATGGCCGGAGCTGTTCCCTTCCAGCCGAGGTAGTCGAATTTGCCGAAAGCAAATAACACGAGTCCCGTGCCCACCAGAAGTGTGATCAGGCTGATGGCGCTCCAGAGAACGGCGTCGCTGGTAGGGGTATTTCCCACCAGCGGGTCATACGGAAAATTGTTGGTGTAAGTTTGATTCCTGCCGGGCCGATCGGCAACCGAGGCCCAGGCCGCCCAGGCAAAAAATGAAGTCAGTTGCTTCAGTTCCTTGCCATCGCTGATATAGTTTTTCTTCAAGCCGCCGTTTTGGGACGGTCCGGAAAAGTAGCCGCCCCATTTTGTTATCTGTTTTTGGAAAGAAGCCGCTTCCGGTCCCGTGAAGACCAGTGTTTTGTTCGCGGGGTCGTAGCGATTCTTTTTCAGCAGGAGCCGAACTTCGTCCTCGACGGTCCCCTGTTCCACACGGGTCAATTGGTCCATGCGGCGTCCGAAGAGCTTTTGGGCCTCAGCTTCGGCTGCATCGACACCCAGGGTGTGCAGGTAGGCGGCGGAAAAATCAGGTCCGAGGTAGGCCCCATGACCCCAGATGGTGCCGTTTTCCATCAGGCCGTATTTGAGAAATACTTCTTGACCTGCCGAGATCTCCTGCCCGGTCAGCAGGGTTTCCCCGGAGGCGGAGACAACTTTATCGGGAATGGGCGGAGCGTCACGGTAGGCAAGCACTGACACAAGGATCAGAACTGTAAAACCGATCAACATCGTAATAACGACCGCTCGTCTCCACCAGGGCGATAATTGCTGCTCCATCATTTCTTCAGGTCTCATATCTTCTCTCCTTTCTTGAAAACACTTCTATCTGCGCCGATTCTTTCCCTGCTCATCCTGCAAAAGACTTAGAACAATCCGTCTCGAAAGGCCTTGACATAGGTCAATTTCATTCACGGCTGCAAATGGTTTTTCGCAATTGAGCAGAGCTTCTCTTACCGGTGGAAACTGTGTCTCGATCCGGCAGTTTCGCAACATGAAAATGCGGTCCAGGCGGCCGAAGATTTTGCTGATATGGCCTCACTTTTGATAGCAGCCATTTCGTATGTTTTGCCCCGAAGCACCATTTGATAGTTTGGCAGGCATTTTAGGAATCGGGATGGCGCTTGTCGCTGCACTCCTCGTTGAACAGGGAATCGAAGATGGCCGTGCGCGCGAAAAGGCGGAGGCGCCTGCCGCCGATTATAATAAGAAAGATGATGGGCAGTGTAAAGCAGAGGTGCACGACGGCCATCGATGGAGTACGTCCGGCAACTCTGGTAGTGGGACTTTTCGCCGAGCTTCCCGGTTTTGCAATTCGCAGTTTGCGAAAGAAAAACACCTCTTCATTCGCGGCGACTGCCGGGAATACTTCCCGACAGCCGATAACATCCGGCAAGCCGCCAAGCTTGCCAAGTCGGTCACTTAGTATCCCGGCTGTGCGCCGGTTTACATTTTTGCGCAATTGAACACAGATCTGCAGCAGTTGGCGAAGACGAAATGATCCGTATAACTCCCTGGCCGTCATTGTTGCCCATCGGGCAAGGAGCAAAGGGCACGGTAGCGTTTCAACTTGGATCCTGCGCGGGAGGAATATATCGTATAAGTCAATGTTGCACGGCAACAAAGTCGAAGAGCAACACACTTCCCTGTAACCGCGCAGGATGCTACAATCAGTCCGAATCTAAGTCGAAATGGTTCCAGTTTTGAGTAGCCGGTGGAATGTGGGGGGAGGAACAAGCGGGAACAGGGGCGGTCGGACTTGCCCTCCGGCTTGGTATGATTGAATATCGGGATCGGGGAAGGTAATTGCTCAGCGGGCACACAGGTCTGCGCCATCGCTCCGGGGATCGTTGAAACCGAAACTGCCAGGTCCGCATTTCATGAGTTTGCGCTTCAAAGAGGAGCTATGTCTGTCGCAATGGAAGTGAATAATGAACTCCAGGCTAAGCTGAACAAGCTCAACCATGAGTTGCGTTCTTTAGGAAGTCTATTGGTCGCGTATTCAGGAGGAGTAGATTCAGCGTTTCTCGCCTGGGCGGCGCATCAGGTGATTCCCGGGAAAATGCTGGCCGTCATCAGTGACTCGCCAAGCCTGGCGCGCGCGCAACTTCTGGACGCTATCGCTTTTTGCAAAGAGTACGGCATCCCGTGCCACCGGATTTCCACCGGCGAGATGCAACGGCCCGAGTATGTACGAAACGATGGTATGCGGTGCTTTCATTGCAAGGATGAGCTGTTCACCGCCCTCGAGAGCTTTCGGAAAGAGCACCATTTCGAGTCGATTGTTTACGGCGTCAACACTGACGATCAGGGCGACTATCGTCCCGGCCAACAGGCAGCCCTGGCGCATGGTGTGAAGGCGCCCCTGCTGGAGGCCGGCCTGTCGAAAGAGGACATCCGTAATCTGGCGCACGCGGCTGGGCTTCGAGTGTGGAACAAGCCGGCTTCGGCGTGTCTGGCGTCGCGCGTTGAATATGGACGGGAAGTATCGTTAGAGGTTCTCAGGCAAATCGAGACTGCCGAGGATGCATTGCGCGACCTGGGATTCCGGCAGTTCCGGGTGCGGCACCACGGCAAGATCGCCCGCATCGAGATTGCACGGGAAGAGCTGCCGCGTGCGATGTCGCTGGAGATGGCGGACGAGCTGGTGCGCATCTTCAAGTCTGTCGGGTTCACGTACGTGACCCTCGATCTCGAAGGTTTTCGTTCCGGCTCAATGAATGCCATCCTGCCGATCGCTTCTTTGGTTGACGCTGCCTGGAAACAGTAGCCGGTAGCGCCGTCCCGGGTTGCCACCCCCCGGAACCACCCTGAGTGATTGATTTCCTGATCGGCAATGCCGGTTTCTTCCCGATCGGGACATCGCGCAACAGATGACAGAAAGGCCGGCGCAGCAGCTTACGTGCCAAAGGACTGGCAAATGAAAATTGGATATCTGGAATGCTTCGCCGGTATCAGCGGAGACATGTTGCTGGGAGCTCTGATCGACGCAGGAGTGTCCGCCGAACTTCTGAGGTCAACAGTAAGGGCACTGGACTTGGGAGCGGATCTGCATGTCGAGCGGGTCAACCGCAGCGGCATTCAGTCCACCAAAGTAGATGTGCTGGTGGATGGCAACCCTGCGGATGCTCCGCACTCAGATGTGACAGCTCACGATCACGTAGAGCATTGGCACGGCCATTCTCATGGGGAGTCCGATCATGAACACCCTCATGAAGAGCATGGGCATGGTCATACGCATGGAAGAGATTGGGCCAACATCCGTACGTTGATAGAACAGGCTGCGTTGCCGGAAGACGCGAAGGGTCTGGCGCTGCGAACCTTTGAGTTTCTGGCGGGAGTGGAAGCGCAGATTCACAATGTCCCGGTGGAAAAGGTTCGTTTCCACGAAGTGGGAGCGGTTGATACGATTACCGATGTTGTGTGTAGTGCGGTAGGACTTTGTTCGCTGCAAGTCGACAAGTGGGCCTGTTCCGCAATCAATGTCGGTGGCGGATTTGTGGAGTGTGCCCATGGCAGGTTTCCGGTGCCCGCTCCGGCGACCGCCGCACTCCTGAAAGGCATGCCTACTTATTCATCGGGGCCCCGGATGGAGTTGGTGACGCCGACTGGAGCAGCCCTGCTGAGAGCACTCGAGTGCCGCTTTGGGGATGCTCCTGCTATGCGGTCTCAGTCGATTGGCTATGGGGCCGGGAAAGGGAATCCGGCGCGCTTCCCAAATGTGTTGCGGCTCAGCATTGGTGATACGGAAAGCGCGGCGCAGTTTTCGGAAGAGACGATCACCGTGCTGGAATGTGCAGTGGACGACCTGAGTCCGCAGGTGGTGGCCCGCGCCATGGAACTGGCCATAGCGCGGGGTGCGCTGGATGTAATGTGCATCCCGGTGACAATGAAAAAAGGCCGCGTAGGCAGTCTGCTGACAGTGCTGTGCGAAAGCAAAGATGCTGCGGCCTTCGAAGAACTCTTGTTCCGGGAAACAAGCACGCTGGGCATCAGGGTGCGCGAGGAAAAACGTGTAGTGTTGGAGCGGAGGTTCGTGGAAACACTGACTGCATTTGGAACCATCCGCGTGAAGCTGGGACTGTGGAATGGAGTGGAGATGAATGCGATGCCGGAATATGAGGATTGCCGCAAGGCAGCGGAGGAACACGGTGTTCCGGTGAAGCAGGTGATGCAGGCGGCGGTGGCTGCGATGGCGGAAGCCAAGGCGCGGGGATGACAGGGGAGACGGTTTTTGCGCTGTTGGAGGACGTTCGGCAAGGCGGGAAAGGCTGGCGAGGCCGCTTCCGGGCGACCTTGCGGTGAAGCCGATCTCGTGCAGTAACGAAATACTTCTCGTCCAGTTCGATTTCACTCTTAATAGAAGAGTAATAGCCAATAATTGGTCTACCTTCCGTAACTTTGCGTTGACATCGCAATGCAAACTTCCAGGTGTCGTACACAGCATTAAATGAGAAGGCCCATTACGAAGTCCTCCAGATGAAAAATCAGCTTGTTTTTTTTGGTCGATATATTAGACTGGTAGTAGACTGGTTTATATGAAAGGTACATTATGGAAACTGTAGGAGCTTATGAAGCCAAAACGCACCTCACCCAACTCCTGGAGCGTGTCGCCAAGGGTGAGAAGATAACGATCACAAAGCACGGCGTGCCTGTGGCGACTCTGCAACCAGCCGATGCCTCGAAGAGGACCCCCGTGCGCGACATTATCGACCAGTTGAAACGCTTTCGAAGCGGCAACCGCCTCGACGGGCTTTCCATTCGCGATATGATCGAGGAAGGAAGGCGCTGATGTCCGCCCGGTTTGTCATGGATAATTCGGTCGTCATGTCGTGGTGTTTCGAGGATGAGGGAAACAGCTACGCGGAAGCTGTCCTGGAAAGCCTCGAGGCTGGAGAGGCCTTCGTCCCCGCCGTATGGCCTCTGGAGGTGGGCAACGTCCTGCTTGTCGCGGAAAGGAAAAAGCGTCTCAGCCATGCTTCAGTCGTCCGTTTTCTCGAGCTCTTGAGCGGTTTGCCCATCGCGGTAGAACAGGAAACCCCCGAGCGGATGCTCAAGGAGATCGTTTCGCTCGCGCGGGAACACCGGCTTTCAACCTATGACGCTTCCTACCTGGACCTCGCCATGAGGCTTGATCTGCCGCTGTCAACTCAGGACACATCCCTCGTGAAGGCCGCCAAGAAATGCAAAGTCCCTGCCTACGAGCCAACCCACGCCCGCTGAAATCACAAAACTGAGACCGACAGCGCCCTGGTTACCGTGATCGCATGCACCTCGGATGCCCCTCCTTTTTTTTCAAGACCCTTGCGCATTCACTTAAAGTCGTCCCGGTAGTGAAGACGAAGGGAAGATTCCTTGAACTACTCCGGAAACAGTCTGGATAATGCTTTCCAGCAACTTGCCCCGTATGGTTCCCAACTTGCCGTAAATCTCAAAAGAGATTTTTTTCTTGCCGTCCTTTTTCACATAGACTCCATAGCGCCTTTTGTTCTCATCCTGCCCGCCAAACAGTAAAATGAGAATCTTTCGCTGTTCGTCAAAAGGTAGATCGGCGAAGGTTTGCCCGGTTGAAAAATAAGAAAGCTCCATTCGGCGCTGAATATCATCAATCTCTTCCGGCTCCGGAAGGGCTTTTAAAGCGTTTTCTGATTGCTGGAGATCAAAGGTTAAACTCTCGTGTCGCTGGTTGAGCTTCTTTAACCTGGCATTCATGCTCTGTAACAAAACTCCGACATCCTCTGTCGATTTCAGCAAGGTATCAGTGGCTTTTTCAACTTCGGCCTCAACCTTGACAAGCTCCTTTTTTGCGAAGTAAATTTTCTCCGTAAGTGTCTTAAGGTTGTTATTTCCGTCTTCGGGATTCTCGAATACTGCCTTCCGTAAATCTCGCCTCTGGCCTAATGTCTCATAGATGACATCCTGCACGGATTTTTCGATTTCATCGGCTCTGACGTAAAGGCTTTTCGTCCCTTTATCGTATCTGCTGTAGTATCGACATCGTGTTCCGTTTGGATCGATTCGAGATGATCCGGTCAGAGGCTTTCCCGTATCCGCGCTGAAGATGATCCGATTAAGGAGGTATTTATGTTTTGGCGTGGCGTGGTCCCATTTGCGTCTTGAAGACGCCTTTTCCTCTATCGCCTTGATTACTTTCTCAGGAAGGAGGGCAGGAATCTTAGTAATGACCGTTTCCGAAATGTTGAGGCGGTTGGAAACAAAAGTTTGCTCCCAGTCTGAACCGCATCGGGTCCGCAAAATCTTGTAAATGAGGCTCCATCGCATTCCGAACTTAGTTTCAAGTTGGGCGAAAGTGCTACCATCGAGGTAAGCATCGGCCATTTTCTCCATAAGTGTCTTGTCTTTCTCAATAACCTCCCATTCTTCTTTTTCTCGATTAAACCTCCTGCCAAAAGGTTGATTCCCGGCTGCTGGATAACCCTTCTTTGCCCGCTCGATTCTGTTCAGAAGACTTTTTCGAGCTTGTTCAAGGCCAAAAAATTCATGAATTTCCGTGCTCAAGCCAAGGTAAAGGGCTGCATCAGGCGAGAATAGATCATACTCTTTTGTTTGAACAAAGAAGCGTATACCGTGTTTTTTGAGAATGTCCAAATCACGTTTGCTTTGTCTGTTGTCGCGGCTCCAGCGCGAGACATCCGCAACCATAACAGCATCGAAGAGTTTATTTTCAGCATCGTCCATAAGAGAATCGAGGATTTTTCTTTCTTCATCAACTGTCGCGTGCTCCATCCCGGAGAACCAGCGATAAACGGAGCCATTAAGAGCTTTCACGCTTTGTTCAAGTTGCTTTTTTTGAGTTTCGAGACTCTCGCCTCTTTTTTGTTGCCTTTCTGTGCTCACGCGAATCAGACATGCAAAATTAAGCTGGCTCATAATGGTCCTCCTTATGAGTACCAAAGTAACATGAGTTGGGGGAAAAGTACTCTGGAAAAATCGAAAAAATGGAAATAAATCTATGGCTAGGAACCGTGTACCGTCCTTCGTTTCCAAGGTTTGAGATTAAGGCAGGGGTGGGGCCAATGGCATTAAAGGCCAAGCCGTTTCAATACAGCCTGCACTTGCGGTAAAGACCACTTGCAGCCTTGGCGTGTCGGGATATTGCGCTCATTCAGTTCGGCAACTATCTTTCTTTGGCTCAGGCCACTTGAACGATAAGATGTCAACGTCGTCCTGAGCGTTTCTGCGAAGGTAATGGCGGCTTTCTCTCGATTGAGGTTATCTTGCCTGAGATTGGGATTTCCAAGCCGTTTACCTGCCGCCTTGACACGTGCAAGGCCATTCTTTGTTCTCTGGCTAATCAGATCGCGTTCAAGTTCGGCCATCAATGCAAACATCGTCATAATCATTTTAGAGGTCATGTCCTGCTTGCCGTTGATCGTCCAGCCTTGTTTTATGGCAATCATGCGAACCTGCTTTTTGATGATTCTATCGACAATCTCACATAGTTGCCTGACAGAGCGACCGAGCCGGGATAGTTCAGAGACAATCAGGGTATCACCTTTATTGAGACGTGATAAAAGCTCCTCGATTCGCCTTTCCTTTGTGTTCTTCTGGCTGGAAATCTCAATCTCGATGAAATCATCGACATGCAGGTTGTTCTTTTCAGCATAACTTAAGATTTCAAGCCGCTGATTTTCCAATTCCTGCTTGACCGTGCTCACTCTCAAATAGCCTAGAACCTTCATTTTAACCTCCTTTCTGCTATGTGACAGTGATATTAAATGATCGTTTGCCATTGTCAACGAGAAAGTTTGAGGAATCGCAAAAATGGTGATAATGTATCTGCTTTGGCACTGTCTTGGACTGCTGAGGTGAAGAAGCTGAAAACATTCAGAAGGATCTCTGCTATGAAAATGTTGTTTGTAGTTAGCTTTATTGTTCTACTTACAGGCTGTGCTGGAGTCCAGTTGCCTGCCGATTTGGAAAACCAGCGGACTTTCGTGCAGGAGAGCAGTATACATTATCAAGATGCATATCGAATTATTGCCAAACAGATGCGAGCATGCTACAGGGTCATAGGTTTTTTCGGCAATGGTTACGATGTACAAGCCGATCTGGACACGGAGAACAAGACTGGTATTGTTGAAGTGTATTATGTCGGGCTGACGGGTGCACAAAAACCTGAAGCCTCGATGTTCAGCCGCACAGTAACTATTACTGCTAGCCCAAACGGGTCTGTTATCACCACAACCGGCACAACACCGAAATATGTTTACATGACTCACAAAACCATTCCTGTTTGGCTTGCGGGGATTGACTCCTGTGCTCCTCGATAATTCTGTGGGTCATACTGCCAGAAACGCTTAAGAAAATAGTTTATTTTTCAGAAAATAGCCCTTGCTGCATAAGGGTTTGCAGGGCATGAAGTATTAAAGTCCTGCTCGTTTGGGTCAATGGTGTCTTCTGAAACTGAAAAAACAAGTCTCATTGACCCTAGATTTTTCCAGTGTTGACAAGACCGCCTTTGCCCATTCAAGATTAGCGAGGATGTCCTCAAACGCTTGCCAATTGGTGACAATTATGGATGAAAGGTCGCTGAAATCACAATAATTCATCTGG